>NZ_BAABWR010000010.1:0-179951 GCF_040370605.1 Aliiglaciecola sp. NS0011-25 | reverse complement strand
TTTCAAATAAGCGGCGCAGGCTTGCTGGCTATGCTTGGCGAAGAATGAGCCCCAGCCAGCGAGAATGCGTCCGGCGACGAAGGAGCGTACTTGATTTGCTTTGTTAGACGGCGCAATAAACATGCTGTAAACATCCTTTGTCTGTTGAATAACAGTATCACCTAATACTACCACCAGATAATAATCACTGTAATTTCCTTGTTAAAAGATAGCCTGAAACAGCTACACAGTTCAAATAGCCTTAGCTGAAGAACAGATTATTGTTGTGAAAACCACCTTGAAGAAAAAAGAAACGATGTTGCCATTTCATGCGGATTCAAAACAACGATGCACCTTAAACTAGCGCCTTCTAACACCTTCCATAACCGGCGCTGGCCGCTCTTGCCAGTGTCCGGTTAATGGATTTGTTATATGAAAAACCTAAAGCTGATGCCATTTTCTGTCCTTTGAAACAACCGTTTGCTTGGCGGTTGATGTTGTCTATACCTTAAACCATCCTAGAGAGAACGTAAAATCATCATTGGCCGCTGAGTAATTTTTACCGACTTGAAAACAACATTTCTAGGCAAATCTAGCTTTCTACTTTAATTACCGATTTACCGCCGCTTAATTAACCTTTCAGCGCAATCGACATCAGTGTTAATAAAGGATTGAATGGCGGGCGGCACTAATAACCTTGAATACTAAGCTCACCCGGCAACCAATTTTAAAGCTACAGAAATTAAAAGCTAAAGCACATATAACGCCTTTGTAACGGGCATTTTTTGTGTAGTGTAGTTTTGCGGTAAAGTGGCGAAGCCACCGCAAAACGGAGCGTAGCAAAAAATGTCCCGTTGACAAACTTGTTAAGTTTATTCATCTTTTGTGCGCACCCATTCGGAATTTACCGACTCTCGTACAGCACTCCATCCCGGAGGCAAATCAGCAATTGAATGTAGAGTAGAATCTAGGCTAACGATTTCGCCCATGCCCACAATCATTAGGTCTTCCGATTTGTTCGTTGTACCACAAGTAAATGCCCAAGAATCGTCATCCTCGTAATGCACCACCATTAATATGGGAAATGATGCTTCCACCACCTGCTTAGTTGTAATTGCAGCTACATTTTCAGCTTGATCAAAAGGCCAGTTCAACTCATTTTCTCCATTTGCGGTGAGTGAATAAAGAAAAGCTACAGGTAATAGTATTGCTCTCATTGTTACGAAAACTTAACAATATTATTAGCTAGAAAAAATCCTTAAAACCAACAAGGAATTTTTCCTGTATCTAACATAGTTCTTTTTTAACACATGTTGTAAGTCTCTGTACAGGTTAAAAATAAACCCTTATTTCAATCAAGACTTTTGGTTAAAAGCCACTTTATTCCATATTTTTGCAATAGTACGGAATAACCATCGTTACTGTGTGGGTGTACAGTGCCAATCAAGCCTTAGTTAGGTTTTTTCGGTAGCGGCTTAGTTGTTCACAATGTAGAAATGGTTGCAAAAAAATAGCTTTCATTAATAAGTATAGAAATTGTTTTTTTGCCACATTGTCGGAAGGTGCTAACAATCGTCTTAATGCAGAATTGATAAAATTGGATGAGTAATCAATTATCAGTAGACATCCTTACGACAAATCTCCCTCAACCGTAACTACTTAACATTAACGAGAGCTGATAAAAACTCTCGGTTAGTCGACACACTTAGAATGACTTTATCGATGTCCTACCATCGAGCAAACACTTTAGTGAGTGAATGAAGATAGGAATAGTTTACTGGCCGTGGAACCAACAAAATTGTTTGTGAAGCGGCATGTCGGCCCTGCATTGCGTCATCTTTGCAGAATAAGTCGGGCACTCTTTGTAGAGTGCCCGATTTGCCTTTAACGATAAAAAATATCCGTTAACTCATCACAATATTTTGTTCTAAAAATAATTGAATGCTTGAGCCGCTGCGCGTCGTCAACAGTTAACAGGGGAAGCCCTGTTTTCTTGTCTTTGACTTCGGTGAGCTCGTCTAGCAACTGCTCATGCAGTCGTTTAATATCTGCAAAAATCGCCTGGGATTGCGACACGAGAAATACTTTGTCGTATACACCTGCATTCATGCCTGCCAGGTATTTCAGCAAAATAACACTGCGCTGCGTTTTGTTCTTGAATGAGTTTTCGATTTCAATGGCAATACGCGACGAACCGTGTTCGGTGACTTCTTGTAACAAGCCATCGACGATGCGAAAGTCAGACCTTTTCATCATGCGTTTACATTCTTTTTCTGTCACCATGCCGTTGTACGCATAGTAACCTTCATCAAATCGAGACGATTCGGTCATCATCTTGAGTAAAACGAATGAATTCATCAAATCGTGCATGACACTGTTCATATTTACGCCGCGCTCAGGCGGTGTAATGCGCCGAAAATACACGGGAAGGCCTGTCAATTCTTCTGCGTATTTAGCACCATCGGCATCACAAATATAAATACGGCCATCCACTGAACGATGCGTAATGACTAAGATTAACAAGCCTTGTTTAACCAGTTTGTTTAAGTGCTCTAATGCTTGTCGATAAGAGATACGATACAGATGGCTTAACACGGTGGGGGATGTAAGCCCAAAACGGGCGACAATCACCGTGGTTAATTCTCGCCGTGCTTGACCCATTTCATGGTTAGATTGTCCGGCGTGATAACGCATATTGATAGCAAAGTATCGCGCCATAATGGTATGCCAGTGTGTATCACTCAACATCTTCTTTTTTGTATGCATGGTTACATCCTATTTTGTATTTTAAGCTCAACTTAAAATAGGCATGGGACTTGCGAAATGCGCCGGTGCTTGAACACAAAAACTATCGTTTTTGCTGTCGGGATGCTGTTGCATCCGTCACGACACGCTAAACGACACAAAAACCAAAGGCGATAAACAGTGAGGGTATCATTAAATGTGCTTCGCACTTTTAATGAACGCCTTGAAGTGCCCGCCAGCACTGATGTCACTCTCGTGACGTGCTGACTCTACGTTCGTGCCTCACTAGCACGTCAATGCTAAGAGGCACTGTCCTCGCGCTGCTCGTACTAAAGGCAAATACGCCGTGCGGCAAAGACGTTTTTCAAACTGTCTTTTTCAGCTATCGCTGACGCCATTTTTCTGCCGAAAAAATGGTGGTTTGATTGCTGGGTGTTCCACCCTTCAATCAAATTTTTGCTGAAGCAAAAACGTATTTACCTTTAGTCCGAACAAGCTCGGACAGTGCCTAGCTACGCTACCAACAAACCTTGTTTGTTGCTCGCTACGCGGCTTATTGGTTTGCGTTGCAAACGCGTTTTTGCAGCTTGTCATGCTGACAAGTGCACGCTGCTTATCAGCACAAACAAAGCATAATCTGCTTTTTATTTACCGAGTTTAACTGTGCTAAATTGACGTCGCTTTGTTGAAAAACCACCTGAAATTTGGCCGATTGAGGGGGATTTAACAAGCAGGTACAAATCAGCCGTTCATGTTTGATTGCTGTAAATAGTTGCCCTTAAAACGGCTGATAAATCCCATTTTTTGATAACAGGAGAGCGCCACATATGATTTAATTTAGATAGCAATCAAACATGATCACCCTAACGGGAAATAAAGTGCTGCCAAACTGAGTTTGGTCAGCGCTTTGTTTTGCTTGTGCTCTACCAGTCATCGTCGAAGGTGCTGATGCTAGTATCAGACCAAGCGTTATCGTCAAATGAACTGAAACTATCATCGCTAAATGTATCAATCCCCGTATCATCAATGGGCATAGCCCTGTCTGAATCATGCGAATCGGAGCCATAAGGGTTACCGCTAGTATCTACTCCGCCAATACCGCCTATCATTACTTCGCCTGTTGCCGGATTGACTGCGAGGTCATCATCCGTGAACGAAATACTTGAGGACACGGCTGTGACAATATCAGGAAGGGATTTCATGCCCGAATATCCATTTCTTCTTTTTGCTTTGTCGCGTTTGTATTTTCGAAGGGCCACATTTTCCAAACATTGCCTGCGCTTTTCTAAGCGCAGGTTTTCATAAAACATGGCGGGCGATATGTAAGGGACGGGCTTAACTTCGCGAATTTTGGGTGGATCTTCAAACGTTATCATCGCATACAGGAAAAACAAGAAAGCCCCTAAAAAGGCGTGCAGTCCAACGACTACAACATCATGAAGGATTAAAACAAACGCGGCGATAAGTATTATTATCGATGCTACGACTTTTAATTTATTCATCGTCATTCCTTTTTATGTCTAGGCTGTTTAGCGGTTGATAAAAGGTATTAAGTAATCGTTTGCCATTCTCTTTTTTGACTTGCTGTGGCAGAAGCAGATTGACCAAGTCAGGATTGCCTATCTGCCGAGTCAGCTCAGATTTGAAACGGCTCTTGTCTTTACTTTCTGTTTCTCCGCCCAGATAACCGCCGAGCACCTTGTGGTGAGGATTTGCTTCTAATTTCAATACAACTTCATCGGCGTCATTGCCCAGGAGCAATCGAAGCTTGCTACTTTCGCAGTGTTGTTTAAAAAATTGGTATGCGTGAAGGTCGGTTTTAAAATCGATATCCAGCTCACCGGTCAATAAAGTGGCTAATTTGGCTGCTTTGATTCGCCCCAATGACTTCGCGTTGCTGCGATGATGGGGGACCTTTGTGGATAGCCACGTCATCAGATAGGTGGTTTCTTTTAGCGGCAAGTTGAGTGTCACAATTGACGCAGCGTTGTCTTTTTCTGTGTAACTAATCGTTACGTTAAAATGTTGTCTGCCCAATAGGTTAGGTGATGCAGTTACAGGCAGATACACCGTGATTGCGTGAACACAAATCCCATTCATGCGCGGCCTCCTGTGTTATCCAGCAAGCTAAATGTAGGGGAGTGCCATAATTGCGTATCATGGAGCAGGCGTAATATTTCCCAACTGGACAAGACGAATAGGTCGTGGTTTTTTGTTAGCCAGCGAAGCTGACTCGAAACACTGCCAGGGGTGATATAAATTGCTGCATCACAGTCATGTGTTACGCGGACATTGTGAAGCGCCAATATGGCTTGTTGCTGCCACGAGTTATCTAATGAGCCGGTTAACTCTGAAGGGCGTGCTAGGCGCACAATCGCTTTTGCCCCTTTTCTTGTGACCAGCAGGTCTTGCTCACCATGTGTTGTGATGTCGTAACCGCGCTGAACCAATGCTTGTAACATCATGGGTCTAAATCCCATACCCGCTAGCAGCGCGTCAAGTAATGCTGACTGTTCGCGTCTTAAGGCGCGTTGTATTGTGTCTTTGTTGTTATATCGCGTGTCGAGATGTCGCATATACTGGTTGATATTGGTACGTTTGGATATATCAATGAGCGGTTTGGTTATCCTTAAGAAGGGCGAATAGGTGTTAAGGGGAGGGCGGCTATTTGCAAATAAAGATTGAATGAATACGGTAAATTGGTGTGTGCCTAACATGTCTTTTCCTTAGTTAATTTTTCTCGAGGCACATAAGTACATTAATGAAATAAAACGTGATTGCAAAGGTTTTAGACAACGAAATTTGCGCAGTAAACAGCATCAACATAACCGGCTTTTAGTCGTGTAAATGGACTAAATGTGGCGAATTACCATTAGGGAACAAAGCCACCAAATCAGCAGGTTGCCAGTGATGATTAAGCAGCGACACCATCGCCACCAACAGTGAAGGGCAAAAGAAACCGCGTTCACGACGAAGTAGCTGAATAGTTAAGGCAAGGTTTTCTAATTGCTCGTGATTAAATTCGCAGAGGCTAAACCCGTTTTGTGTGAGTAGTGTTTCCACTTCTCTAAATTGGGGGTATTGCAGTATTTTACTCATGACATCCTCCTTGCTTTTTAGGCACAGCCTAACGGTTCAATGGCAAAGCGGTGTTTTTTGGAAGTTTCCAAAAGCTGTTTTATTACAGATTTTATGGGAAAGTTAACCTAGGAAAATCCGAAAACCAGTCAATACAGGAAGGAAATATGGCAGCATCTAAGCATAAACGACTCGATTTATTTGCGGGGACAATAGTAGTATTCATCAGCATTGCTTTGGCTCATGCGACAATAGAACAGATGGACGTTGCGCATGATTTTACATTACCCCTTTATTTACTGATAACGGCCGCGGTATTTGGGCCAATAGGCACACTACTGCTGTTTGCAACTGCCTGCTATCTATCAGTTAAAAAGCAAGTCCCTTTCTTTCGTTTCTTGGAAGGCAAGTTCTAAACGTTAGACTGATACATTCTTAAAAGGAGAATCAAAATGGAAGCTTTAATTTTTTTATTGCCCATGGCTATCATTGTCGGTGGGGCAATTTTAGTGGCGAAGACCAAGAAAAAATAATTTTCTAGTCAGCGTATTTAGAAACTTAAACTATTGCGTCAAAGCTTCTGATTTGAGCAATTTAACTGAATTAAATGCGTCACATCGGTCTGTATCACTTTATCACTTGGTTCTTGCTGAAACCGTAACTTAACAACAGAGGCTCAAGCTAGCAATTCCTTATACCCACTAGGCCGTGCCTATTGAACATAACGTACGATTCTGCCTTGGTAAATTGACTTTAATTGAACGATCACATTTATTGATACTTTCTAAAGAAAATTAATGGTCTAGTAAGCCAATTCATTAATACTATCTTTTTGATTTGTTAGCTTATTTGCTAACTTTGCAACCTCAGAAACTTGCATTCTGTTATAAACACTTTCTATCATCTTAAAATCAGAGTGGTTTGAAAAAACAGCTATTTGCGGAACGGTCAACCCCTGCTCCAAATACCTAGAAATTCCTTCCGCGCGCAAGTCATGTAGCCTCAGATCTCCCAATTTAAGGTGTTTTACTGCCTTTATAAAAACAGAAGTCATTGTCGACGGCTTAATATCGAAAAGTGGCATTGTATTTTTTAATTTAATTCCTTTTGATTTATAAAAATCATTTATAATTTCAAATTCTTTTATCATATCTTTAGTTAACGGAACTGCTCGTATATCTTTTTTCCTTTTACCTTGCTTGTTAGGTACGATCTTTAAGAACTGGTTTTCAACGTCTATTGACTCTTTACTTACCGAAATTAATTCACTTCTTCTAATTGTTGTTAAGATGTAAAGTCTAAACATGCTCGCATATGGAGTTTTGACTTTTTTCGATTGGCTATATTCTTCAAAATAATTATTTAACATGTCAAATTCTTCAACGGTTAATCTTCTGGTTCTTTCTTTCGATTTAGATATCAGGCTTAAATCTATTAACGCATTTCGAATTTCTTCATACTGTTTAACGTCAAAACTAATGTCATTAATTTTTTGATATGTTTTAAGGACAAATTTGAGAGCGTTGATGTCAATATTTATGGTTGAAGTTTCTGCTTTGTTGTCTATTCTGTCGTTGCAAAATCTGATCAAAGATTTTAAGTCGATTTGTTCGATTGAAAGTGAGCCTAATTCGTAATTTTTTATTTGACGAAGTGCTCCTTTGTAAGTTCTCGATAACGCGTAATTAGTTAGAAATTCGTCAATAAGACTATTTAATGATGATTTAGAATTAATAGGTTTTAATTTGATATTAGTATATAATAACGTGTTTTTATTGCTGTATGTTCTTTTACCTGCGGTTTTTAGATTTGAATTTAAGATTCTACTTGCCCAGGATGTCGCTTCCGCTTCTGTATCAAATGTTTTCGAACGACTATTCAAATCTTTACCTTTAACTTTGTGCCGCACACGTGCTTTATAGCGGACAAAACCTCGGGAATAAACTTTTTTAATGCTATAAAATGCCATTATTTCAATATGTTACCAATTCAATGCTTCACTTTTCACTATTGTAGGGGGTTCACCCCCTTACTCTGGTCTGACCTGATTAGGCCCAGTGTGATTTGGATATATTTTATAATATGAATCACTATTTGCGTTTTGTCCTAAAATGATGCGGATGAATTGAAATATATACTTTCCACAATATATTTAAGTCATTGTGTCCAGTGATACGGGCTGTCTCCTCAAGGCTGTAACCCTCCTCAATTAGCCTGCTCGCCCCTTCTCTACGTAAATCATGATATCGTAAATTTTTAATTCCAAGCTGGTTAATTGTTCTACGGAAACCTGTTGTTATTGATTTAGAGTTAAAAGGAAAAATTCGATTATCTAATTTGGGTTGTCGTCTAACTATATTTAATGCGTCTCCCAATAATGGCAAAACACTGTTGTTCCCAATACTTCCATTTGGGTTTTTTCGGTCTCTTACGATAATAGTAGCATTATCAATGTTTAGATCTTTCCATTGCATATTGCACAACTCACTTATTCGGCAGCAAGTTAAAATAGATAGGAGAAAAATATCATGATACGGAATTTGGCAATGTGGATGAGACTCTTTTCTTTTTAAACTTGTTAATAAAAGCTGAAACTCATCCCCTTGCAGTCTTCTTTCTCTCCTGTCAGATCGAGAAATAAGTTTAAGATCATGTAATGCTGGGTATGCTTCAGTAACAGCCTGATCAGTTATATTTATTCCCAATAAAGGTCTAGCGATTTTCAGAACTTTACGTAAACAACTAATATCTACTGCAATAGTCGATGGACTTGGAGTTGATGGGCTATCTCTTCTATCGATTGCGAAATTAACGATATCTTTCGCATTTAATCTATTGGTGAGTATTTTAGCTATTGGATAATTAAGGATTTGACGAAATGCAAAGAATGCTGAACGCCCAATGGGTCTACCTGATTTCTGTTTCATTTCTAAATACCGCTCAATCAATTGTCCTAAAGTACATTCAATAAGATCAAAAGTGGTATTGTCGAGATTCGATTCAACTTTATTAACAGTAGATTTAGCCCACTTTACTGCTAACACCTTTGATTTAAAACTTTTAGATTTACTAAATATGACAACCCCTTTCTCTTTGCTTCTAACTCTAACACTGTATGAATTACCGTTTTTACTCGCTCTCTTTGTAATGCTATAATTCGCCATTAGTAAGCCTCTTTAATACATATTTTGCTATCCAAATTTGTTCCCCCAAAACCGTGTATTTGTTCCCCCCGAGAGGGCATTTTGGGGTAAAATATGGCAAAATTTGCGTGTTTGTTCTTTTGGGAAGAAACTTCTTTAGGTTAATAATGATAAATAAAATCAATATGTTAGGTGTTTTGTCGTGACTGATTTAATCAACCGCACCATCTCCGTCGCGCCAATGCTGGATTGGACTGATAAACATTGTCGTTATTTTTTACGACAGATTTCACAACACTCTTTGCTTTATACCGAAATGGTGACAACGGGGGCTATCATCTTTGGTAAGGGCGATTATTTAGCTTTCAATGATGAAGAGCATCCAGTTGCGCTGCAATTAGGTGGTTCGGATCCCGTGGATATGGCTCGCTGTGCGTTGCTCGCCCAACAACGTGGTTATGATGAGGTGAATATTAACGTTGGCTGTCCGTCTGATCGTGTACAAAATGGACGCTTCGGCGCTTGTTTGATGGCTGAGCCAGAAACCGTTGCTGCATGTATTAAGAGTATGCAGGCCGAGGTAGATATTCCAGTGACTGTGAAATCTCGTATTGGTATCGATGAAATGGACGAGTATGAAGATTTGACCAGATTTATCGAACAAGTCGCGGATGCTGGTTGCGATACCTTTATTGTGCATGCCCGTAAGGCTTGGTTAAAAGGCTTAAGTCCGAAGGAGAATCGCGACATACCGCCTTTGATGTATGAGCGTGTTTATCATTTAAAAGAGCAATTTCCAGATTTGCACATTAGCATTAATGGTGGAGTGAAGACGTTGGACGATGTGGCCTTACACTTAAAATATATAGATGGGGCAATGATAGGTCGCGAGGCTTATAGCAATCCGTATATTTTAGCCGAGGTTGATAAGCTTTTTTACAACGATAGCCATGCTATTCCAACTCGTCATCAGGTTGTTGAAAAAATGATTGAGTATGCAGAGGTCCAATTAGAGTTACCTCATACCCGAATCTGGCACATAGCTCGGCATATGCTCGGTTTATTCCAAGGACAACCAGGTGCGCGTATTTGGCGCAGATACTTAAGTCAGAATGGTACTCAAAAAGGTGTCGGCATTGAGTTATTGCATGATGCATTAGATACTCTGGATGAAGCTCAATTCCAAGCGGAACAATTTCGCAATACTCATGCACCTGACCAAGTTGGTTAAAAACGCTAAGTGACTTGGTCAAAAACACTAAAATATTATTTTTTACTTCAAAAAAATGTTCTTTGGTTTATTTGTCGCGTCCCATGTTTTTTGAAAATCCTTTAAAAAACAAATGGATGTAATTTTTTTTAGTAGTTGGCACAACTATCGCAATAATGATTGCGACTTAACTAGTAACTGAATAATCAGTTACACATACAGCACAACTACTAAGGAAATTATTATGTTTAAGAAAATCACAGCAGCAACAGTACTTATCTCAGGTTTATTCGTAGCTTCATCTGTACATGCAGCAAATGTATCAGTAGAACAACTTGTTGGTTCACTTATTTCACAAGCAGTTAGCGTTACTAAAGAAGAAATATCATACGGTGTTGAAGAGGCCATTTTGACAGTAAACAATTCAATTGGTTTTGAGTCTGATTCACAAGATTATGTAACTAACGTAACCATTACAGATTTAAACAGTGACACTGAACTTAAAAAAGAAGAAAGTGATAAAGCTGAATAGTAAGGAGACTAACTATGTTTAACCACATACATCTACTTACTCTATTATTAGCACCGGTAATGGCCTACCTCGCAGCAGCATTAGTATTTAGTCTGGTCGAGTGTAAAAAGAACAGCCATGCAGTACCGGTTAATGGTTCTAATCTCCAATATCATGACGGTCGCAACGCGCAGTAGAGACCGTCATCTTTTATTTAAATTACCCTCTCGAAATTTATCCATCCTTAGCTTAAATAACTTTCCATCCTGTCCGCTTTGTCATCTAAAATAATGGTTCACTAAATTAATTGTTGATATATACTTGATGTGTCAATTAATGATTTGGATATGAAATGAAAAAACTAACTGACTCTATGTCGCTGTTAATCAATTTGAACTTAGCTGCTGTAAAGGTTAATAAAAAGCTTGATCGTAGTTTAAGTGTGCACGGGATTAGCTTTAGTGAGTACATGGCATTGCATGTTTTGTCTAATCAACCGATGCACACAATGAGTCGAATCGCCTTAGCTGAAGCTTTAGGTATGACAGCTTCAGGTGTAACACGTATGTTGAATCCTCTAGAAAAAATTCACCTCATTGAAAAACAAAAAAATCCAAGAGACGCCAGAATAAGTTTGGTTAAGTTATCGGCCACAGGTGCTGCATTGTATGAAGATGCATCTGTCAGCTTTAAACACTTTTCTGAGAATAGTGTATCTGACTTAAGGCAATATCAAATGGAGTCTGTTCTGGAAGTACTTAAGAAGTTTTAGTTGCCCGTCCGTTTCAAACCCTAGTATTAGGTTTAGCGGACTTGCTAAAAGTACTACTCACTTTTCAGAGGTTTGTTGGTTTGCCTGGTGAGATCGCGATCTCTCTAAAGATATGTTGTGCGCCGACAACATACTCCCATCACTATGACGTTTTTTCACGCCCTTAATTCAGACATCGAACATTTATCTGCCGCTATTTTATAACGCTTTCCTAGTTTTAATATTTTGACCAACTAATTAGCGAATTTGACTAATATCCTAATTTGAAATTCAAAACGTATTTTTTAATTTCAGGTGAAAACATTAAAAGTAGATAATAAACAATGGTTTAGCTGTATTTGAAAGTTTGGCACGTAGTTTGTAATAAGAGAAGTACTGGTAAAGAAAATTGAATTTAGAATTATCAAAGTAATTCAAAATACAACACTCATATAAATCTCGGAGGATCGAAAAATGGGTATGTTCACAAGAATGTCAGACATAGTACAAGCAAATCTTAATGCCATCTTAGACAAAGCGGAAGATCCACAAAAAGTCATTCGCCTAATAGTGCAAGAAATGGAAGAGAGCTTAGTAGAAATACGCTCAGTTGCGGCAAGAAGTTTAGCTGATAAAAAACACTTAGTGCGCAAACAGGAAAAGCTAGAGGGACAAGTTAAAGATTGGCAGAGCAAAGCCACAGTCGCGCTTAAAAAAGAGCGTGAAGACTTAGCTAGAGCCGCTTTAGTAGAAAAAAACAAAGCGCAAGAGTCGTTAAAATTGCTAACCAAAGAAATGGACGTGGTTGAAGAGGCTATTGCTAAATTGCAAGACGATACTTCACGTTTGCAAGAGAAACTTAAAGAAGCAAGAAGTCGTCAAAAAGCGTTGGATATTAGACAGCAATCAGTGTCAGTACGTCTGAAAGCGAAAACCTCTCAGAGTGTCGAAAAAATTGACGATGCAATTGCTCGGTTCGAACATTATGAAAGTCGTATCGACGACTTAGAATCACAAGTCGAAGCTTATGATTTGGTGTCTGAAAGCCAATCTTTAAGTGCGCAAATCGAGAAGCTTGAACAAGACGAAAATATCGAAAAAGAGTTGGCTGCGCTGCGCAAGAAAGTCGCGTAACAAAGTCGGCTCGGCAATCTCTAAAATGTTTATTCGTAAGGCCTGAAATTTTTGGGCCTTCGATTAAAACGTACTAATTTCTGTAGGAGTATCAACATGAAAGACTATTTAAATACAAATCAACTATATCGTGACACGGTTCGTGGCAAAATTAGCGGCGTATGTGCAGGCATTGCAACGCATTTTAGTGTTGATGCTTGGATTGTAAGAATCGCAGCTATCGCAGCCTTTATTTTTATGCCAATGGTTGTTGGTGTGGCTTATCTGTTAGCGGTTTTGTTAATTCCAACAAGATAACCTTAGTTTCGTAGGGAGAATGCGATGAAAAATCTTATTTTAGCTATTTTGATTGCCGTACTTATTACTTACAGTTGCGGTATCTTGGTTAGCGAGTGGTTTGATTTCTCGATTCATTTAGATGAGCATATATTTGGTCCGATGGAGTCGGTTGTAGGGGTTACCGCTATTGGCGCCGTAATGGCCATTGTTGGTGTTATTGTCGCTATCAGCGTGTTTGGTGCCATAGCATTGGCTTTGTTTGTTGCGTTTGTGGCTATGTTATTGGCTGGCGTTACTGTGTTTTGGCCAATGTTACTGGTGATTGCCTTCATTATCTGGTTAGTAAAAGACAAGCGGCCAACTCAATACTAACGGTAAAAATCGCCGGGCCGCATGAATACCAGTTACCGTTATTAACCGCACAACATAATCTGCCGCCATTATTAGGTGAGACGATAAACAACTCACAACTGAAAAAGCGCTGACTATTCTGGTAAAAGCGCGTGAATTAATTGATAATTACGGGAAATTTATTATTCAGGAAAGGCAGTTTATGAAATTCGTCAAGCAGCAACCGTGGTTGATTTTCATCGGATTATTGGTTTGTAGTTTTGCTAGCTCTGCAAATATCAAAATATCAGATGCAACAGTACGTTTATTACCGCCAACAGTTCCTAATACAGCTGCTTATTTTAAAATCCAAAATACTTCCAACAAAGATGTGGTTCTGGTATCCGCCAGCACCGACATTGCTGAAAAAGCTGAATTGCATGCTCATGTTATGGAAAACGGTATGATGAGTATGCAACAACAAGAACAAATTAAAATACCAGCTGGGGAAACAGTCGCCTTCAAACCTGGTGGTTTACACGTAATGATATTTGGTCTTAAAAAGCCATTGTCAGAAAATCAAAGGGTTTTAATTACCTTGGTCAGCGAAGATCAAAAAACGATTCAGGTAGAAGCAAAAGCGGTTATGCCCGGCAAAGAAAAGTCACATAGCCATCATTAGAATAGATGATGTTATGCGTGTAAGGTGTCATTAATTCAAAATACAGGAAGCATATTATGCAACGTTTTTTAAATGCGAAATGGCTCACCACCACTTTCCTAATAATTGTGTTTATAGGTTGGTTAGTTTCTATCTATTGGAGTTCAGAACCTGATTCGTTCAATGTGAGAACTGAAGCTCAATCATATGCTCAAGCGAATTCGGAAAATGTGGTTGTAGGTTACACAACAACTCATACACTGATTCGTGTGGTGGAATCGTTAATGGATAAACCGGGTGGTTATTTATCAAACGACGTTATGCCGCCGGGAATATTCATGGATAACATGCCTAGATGGGAATTTGGAGTGTTAGAAATGTCCCGTGATCTTGCGTTGGCAATGCGCAAAGATTTTAGTCGCTCGCAGTCACAATCTATGGAAAACCCAGAGTTAATAAAAGCGCAGCCAGCGTTAAATATGAATCACCTGAGTTGGATGCTTCCTTCAGCAGAGTCAATGTACCAAGACGCGCTTAAAGATTTGTATGCTTATCGAACTGATTTGGCTGATAAAGGCCAAGGCAGTGCGCAATTTTTCTCTCGAGCAGATAACTTGAGGGATTGGTTGAAGCAAGTAGAAAAACGATTAGGCAATCTTTCACAGAAGCTAAGTGCCAGTGTCGGCCAAGAAGTGCTAAACACAGATTTAGCTGGGGATGCACAAGCTAGACAGTCTACACCTGAACCTAAACAGCGTTATGAAAAAACCAGCTGGTGGAAAACCGACGATAATTTTTATGAAGCAAGAGGTGCCGCATGGGCTCTGATTCATTTTCTCAAAGCGGTAGAAGTCGATTTTGCTGACGTGCTTGAGAAAAAAAATGCGACTGTGAGTTTACGCCAAATAATTCGTGAACTAGAGTCAACCCAGCAAACTATTTGGAGTCCGATGATTTTAAATGGAAGTGGCTTAGGTATGTTAGCTAATCACTCATTAGTCATGGCGAACTATATTTCCCGAGCAAATGCTGCTTTAATCGAATTAAATGAACTGTTAAATCAAGGATAAAAGAGTGAAACATAGAGTCAAATCATTAATTTTAGCCGCATCCGTAGTCGCTGTACCTGCCCAAGCAGATACTCTACTCGGTTTGTATGTGGGTGCCCAAGGCTGGAATATGGATACCGAAGGTGGATTTGCCAACGATGCTGATATAACCAGATTTAATTTTGATACTGAAACTAAGTCGAGTTTTTATGCCGCATTAGAGCATCCAATCCCGTTGTTACCGAATATCAAAGTTCGTCAAACAACCCTAGATACCAGTGGCGATATTACACTAAATAGCACTTTCACCTTTAATGGTGAGATTTTTAGTGTAGACACGGCGCTGACCACGGAAGTGGATATGAGCAATACCGACTTTATTTTGTATTACGAATTATTTGATAACGATTTGGTTAGTTTTGATTTCGGCATCAATGGGAAATACGTAGACGGTGAAATATTTGTCAGAGAAACGGCGGACGCCTCTAACTTTGCCAGAGAAGAGTTTTCTGGTGTTGTGCCTATGGTGTATTCAAAACTTTACATTGGCCTACCTTTTACCGGCTTAGGGGTTTACGCAGAGGGCAGTTATTTGGCGATAGATGACCACTCTTTGAGTGATTATGAAATCGCGTTAGCTTACGAATTTATAGACAATTTGGCGATTGATATGACGCTACAACTGGGCTACAGAGCGACTTCTTTAGAGTTGGAAGATCTAGATGATATCTACTCAGATTTAGAGTTTAGTGGTGCATTTGCCGGGATCGAAATACACTTCTAAGTCAATAAAGTTTGGTTTTAAGTCCAATAAGTAATAAAAAATCCTATTTAGGTCTTTCCTGTTAATAATAAAAAACGCTAACCTGCTTGCATCAATTAAAAGGTTAGCGTTTTTATGTCTTCAAAGAACAATCAGGCACTTGTGCCAACTGCTGTTATTAACGAATCACAATGGCAACAAATTAATAGCGCCATCGCGCCGCTAAACAATGACCAGCTTACTTGGATGAGCGGCTATTTGGCGGGTTTAGCACATCAACAAACCGGTGGACAAGTCGTTGCGCCTGCTGCAACTGGTGCCGTTGTTGAAAAGCAACTTACAATTCTTTATGGATCACAAACTGGCAATGCCAAAGGTGTTGCCCAAGACTATAAAGAAAAGGCAGAACATGCTGGTTTGAAAGTCAACTTACTGAGTATGGCTGACTACAAAGCTAAGCAGTTGAAAAGTGAAACTCATCTACTTATCGTGGTCAGTACTCACGGTGAGGGCGATGCGCCAGATGATGCAGTTGAATTACATGAGTTTGTTGGCAGTAAAAAGGCACCTAAACTGCCAGAATTAAATTTTGCTGTAGTTGGCTTAGGTGATAGCAGTTATGAATTCTTCTGCCAGACCGCAAAAGACTTTGACGCTCGTCTTGAAGCCTTGGGCGCCAAACGCATTACTCCAAGAGTCGATTGTGACGTAGATTACGAAACTGTAACCAACGCATTTTTTGATCAAATAGCCATTCAGTTAAAAGAAGAATTTGCCGCTAGTCAAGCGCAAGTTGCACCTGTCGCTGGGGCTGTAGTTAGTACTTCTGGAACGGCAAGCAAATCAGAATATTCTAAGAAAAATCCATTTACGGCTACTTTATTAGAAAGTCAAAAAATCACTGGGCGAGATTCAATTAAAGATATTCGTCATATCGAAATTTCTCTTGAAGAATCAGGTATTCAATATCAACCAGGTGACGCATTAGGAATTTGGTTTACCAATGACGAAGCGCTAGTTGACGAATTATTGAAGCTCGTTGCTGTTGATGAAAATGAAACCGTGGTGGTTGGCAAGGATACTCTTAGCGTTAAACAGGCGTTAATCGAAAAATTTGAGTTAACCTTGAGTTATCCTACATTTGTGAAGAGCTATTTAGAGTCTGCTCCGAATGAAAAATTACAAGCATTATTCGATGATAAAGCGAAGCTAAGAGAGTATTTAGCGGATAAGCAAATTGTTGATATTGTGACTGATTTCCCAGCAAAAATTAGCGCTGAGCAGCTGGCTAGAGCACTCAGGCCCATTACCCCAAGACTGTATTCAATCGCTTCGAGTCAAGCAGAAGTAGATGATGAAGTGCACCTTACTGTTGCAATGGTTGAATATGACGTCAATGGCAATGTGCGCCAAGGTTCAGCTTCCAACTTCTTGGGGAAACGCCTAGAAGAAGGTCAAGAGCTCAAAGTGTTTGTCGAACATAACAATAACTTCCGTTTACCACAAAACCCAGAAACACCGGTGATCATGGTTGGTCCAGGCACAGGAATCGCTCCGTTTAGAGCTTTCATGCAACAGCGTGCAGAAGATGATGCCGAAGGTAAAAACTGGTTGTTCTTTGGAAATCCAAGTTTTACTCAAGACTTCCTATATCAAACGGAATGGCAACGTTTTGTTAAAGATGGCGTGGTAGACAAAGTAAGTTTGGCATTCTCCCGTGACCAAGAGCAAAAGATTTATGTACAGCACCGCATTTTAGAAAATGGTGCTGAGTTATTTGATTGGCTAGAGCAAGGCGCGCATTTTTACGTATGTGGTGACGCGACCCACATGGCTAAAGATGTTCATGATGCACTTTTGACTGTTGTTCAAGAACACGGTGGTAAAAGTGAAGAAGATGCTGAGGCGTATTTAACCGAAATGCGTCGTAGTAAGCGTTATCAGAAGGATGTGTACTAATGGTTTCCGATAAAAAGTTTATAGTTGAAGGTAAATTGGCAGAAAACGAGCGTATTAAAGGCGATAGTAACTTTTTGCGCGGGACGATTGCCCAAGACCTTAAAGACGATTTGACCGGTGGCTTTACCGCTGACAATTTTCAGTTAATTCGATTCCACGGTATGTATCAGCAAGATGACCGTGATATTCGTGCTGAACGAGCGAAACAAAAACTAGAGCCATTACAAAATGTGATGTTGCGCGCACGTTTACCTGGAGGAATTATTTCTCCAAAACAATGGTTAGCAATCGACAAGTTTGCAGAAGAGCATAGCCTTTACGGCAGTATTCGTTTAACTACTCGTCAAACGTTTCAGTTCCATGGTGTATTAAAACCACACATTAAAATGATGCACCAAATGCTTGATAAAGTGGGGATTGATTCAATCGCCACCGCTGGCGATGTAAATCGGAACGTGCTGTGCACGTCAAATCCAGTGGAGTCTGCAGTACATCAAGAGGCGTACGAATGGGCTAAGAAAATTAGTGAACATTTGCTGCCTAAAACGCGCGCTTATGCTGAAATTTGGTTGGATGGAGAAAAGGTCGAAACGACTGAAAATGAACCCATTCTAGGAAATAACTATTTACCGCGTAAATTTAAAACGACAGTGGTTATTCCACCGCATAACGATATTGACGTGCATGCAAATGACCTTAACTTTGTGGCCATTGCTGAAAACGGCAAACTAGTTGGTTTTAACGTATTAGTGGGCGGCGGCTTAGCCATGACCCATGGTGATCACTCTACTTATCCTCGTAAGGCTGATGACTTCGGTTATATCCCATTGGATAAAACCTTGGATGTCGCAGCTGCTGTTGTTGGTACTCAGCGGGACTGGGGGAATCGTGTTAACCGTAAAAACGCGAAAACCAAATACACTCTTGAACGTGTTGGGGTTGAGAACTTTAAAGCTGAAGTTGAAGCTAGAGCGGGCATTGAGTTTGCGCAAAGCCGTCCGTATGAGTTTACTTCTCGTGGAGATCGTTTCGGTTGGGTTGAAGGCGTTGATGGCAAATACCATTTAACCGTTTTCATTGAAAACGGCCGTATTCTAGATTACCCAGGGAAAACCTTAAAAACAGGCTGTGCTGAAATTGCTAAAATTCACACTGGTGATTTTCGTTTAACCGCGAATCAAAATCTGGTTATTGCTGGCGTGCCTGCTGAGCAAAAACAGGTAATTGAATCTTTAGCCAGAACCCATGGCTTGATTTCAGATGACGTGAGTAATCAACGATTAGATTCCATGGCTTGTGTTTCATTGCCTACTTGTCCTTTGGCAATGGCGGAAGCTGAACGCTATTTACCTGATGCGGTAACGGATATCGAAGGTTTGCTGGCTAAACATAATGTCGCTGACCGCAGCATAATATTCCGTGTCACTGGTTGTCCTAATGGATGTGGTCGAGCCATGCTTGCAGAAGTTGGTTTGGTTGGAAAAGGCCCTGGTAAATACAATTTCCACCTCGGTGGCGATCGTCAGGGTACGCGTATCCCCAAAATGTACAAAGAAAATATTAGCGAGCAAGAGATTTTAGCTCACCTCGACGAACTTATAGGTCGTTGGGCTAAAGAAGGTAACCAAGACGAAGGTTTTGGTGACTTTTTGATTCGCGCTAAAGTCATCGCTCCGGTTGTTAATTCAGCCAAGGATTTTTATGCCTAACGCAGTATTCCAAAATTCAGCCGAAAATGCTCATGCAGCAGATTGGATTAACAGTCTGAACACTGAGCAATTCGCTGAGCTTAATGCAGATCTTGAAAAACAAACACCTCAACAACGGGTGGTTTGGGCGCTCAAGCATCTGCCAGGTGAGCACATCGTTTCGTCTAGTTTTGGTGCTCAATCAGCGGTGATGTTACATTTATTATCTCAAGAATATGCCGATATTCCTGTTGTCTTAACTGATACCGGTTATCTTTTTCCTGAAACCTACAAATTCATTGATGAGTTAACGGAGCGATTAAAGCTTAACTTGAAAGTGTATCGGGCTCCAGAGTCCGCTGCATGGCAAGAAGCTCGTCACGGGTTATTATGGGAACAAGGTATCGAAGGTATTGAGAAATACAACAAGATGAACAAGGTTCTACCTATGCAGCAGGCTTTGAAAGAGCTGAAGGTTGGAACTTGGTTTGCTGGTTTAAGACGTTCTCAGTCAGACTCTCGTGAAAACTTAAATGTGCTGCAAAGATTAAACGGACAAACCAAAGTTTATCCAATTATTGATCAGTCAAACAAAGCACTGCATCAGTACTTAAAAGCACATGATCTGCCTTACCATCCACTTTGGGAGAAAGGTTTTGTGTCTATTGGTGACTGGCATACTTCGAAAGCTTTGGAAGCTGGTATGAGTGAGCAAGATACGCGTTTCTTTGGATTGAAGCGCGAATGCGGGTTGCATGAGTTTGGTGACGGCATTTAGCGGGGATAAATCCCCGCCTACAATGTAGCATGGGCTTTAGCCCATGATTAATTTAAGAAACAGCCGGAACTTTATCCAATTTTGTCCTGAGTTTTTGTTTCAAAATCACTGGCATCATGACGCTCATGTAACTGTGATTCTGGTTCTCCCCAAGTTTTATTTACCATGCGACCACGCTGTACTGCTGGACGCTCAGTAATCTGATCTGCCCAGCGGATAACATTTTTGTATGTATGGGCTTCAATAAATTCAGCTGCATCGTAAGCTAACCCTTTGACTAAAGCGCCATACCAAGGCCAAGTTGCAATATCCGCAATCGTATATTCATCACCACACATGTACTCGTTGTCAGCCAGTAGCTTGTCGAGCACATCAAGTTGACGTTTTATTTCCATGGTGTAGCGATCTATAGGGTATTCAAGTTTTTCAGGTGCATACGCGTAAAAATGACCAAAACCGCCGCCTAACAAAGGCGCACTAGCCATTTGCCAGAATAACCATGATAGACATTCTGTGCGTTGAGTGGGGTCTTGAGGTATGAATTCGTTAAACTTTTCAGCCAAATACAACAGTATTGAACCTGATTCAAACACGCGAGTAGGTGGTGATGTGCTGTGATCAACAAGGGCTGGAATTTTAGAGTTTGGATTAGCGGCCACAAAACCACTGCTAAATTGATCTCCTTCTAAAATATCGACCAAAAATGCGTCGTATTCCGCTCCTTTGTGCCCTTTTTCTAACAGTTCTTCTAGCAATACAGTCACTTTAACGCCGTTTGGTGTCGCTAAAGAATAAAGTTGCAAGGGATGTTTGCCCACTGCTAACTCTTTGTCGTGAGTTGCACCGGATATTGGCCTGTTAATATTTGCAAATTTCCCACCGCTTTCTTTATTCCAAGTCCATATTTTAGGTGGGGTATAAGAGTCACTCATTTTAGCTCCTGATAAAATTAGATAAGCGTATAGGATCGCATAGAATATTTAGATTGGGGTCAATTGAAAAACTTAAAGTAATGAACTTCAATTTAATTCAAACTCACCTGAAAGTAATACTAACAGGTCATCAATATAGTGTTTATTGGCAGTGCTATTTATCAAGCGCGCTAGTTCAGAGCCAATTGAGGTAAATTTATAATATTGTAGGCTTAAGCCTCTTTTTTTCGGGGCTAAATGAAAGCTTTCGCCGGCACAGCGATATTGAAATCTACTCTGTATTTCAAGCTCACTAGTCTCTATCTCACTATTATAAATTAACCCTAGATCCATTAACGATAATAGGTCAGGGTAGGCTAAACCATATGCGGCTAAATTTATTTGTTCGTTTTTAATCAGTCTAAACACTGACAAAATATTAGGTTTTCGATGATAACCGTAGATGATTTTTAAACCGTGTTCACCTTTTCGTCTACTTGCCATTCCTACCGCTAACTTGAGGATTTTGGCATCTCTATGGGTTAAGTTTTTTAAAGTATGTAAGGTTTTAAGTGAAAAAGAGCCGGGAACGCTTATCTCTACTGTGAAAATTTTAGCCCATAATTCTTGCATTGCTGGTGAATTGATATTTTCTGCCATTTCGCTAAAACTGAAGAACCAATCGGGATCCAGTTCATCTTGAACTGCTTGCTCTTGGCTGAAATCTGTCGCTAAAGTAAGTATACGTTCTAAATTTTTTAATTTTCGTTGTGCTTTTACAAACTGATGGCGACTCACCTTTTTATGCAGGTCTTGTTCAATAGCGCTCTTTTGCCCTATTGCAATGCCCGCCCTACTAAACCATTGCAGCATTTTGGTTTTTACCTGTTTAGCGTGCTCGGTGCTGGCTTTTTGTGTCGATGACACCTGTCCTTGCGCAGTGCTTTTGGCAACGGAATCTTTCCCTTGTAAGAGGTTGGGAGGTGGGATATTGGAATCTATTTTCATATAAGTGAAATTGACCTAGATAATAGGAGAATGATTATACCCGAAATCCACAACAATTGACGAATTCGACTGACATTATGAAATTGTGACAAAAACAAGCGGTTTTGCTGAATTTTGCTACAATTATTATTCCTCTTTGCTGCATATTGAGATATGTTTAAGCTGTAAACAATAGTATTCACCAATTATGGTGTTCGTATAGTGGAAGGATGAATGTCTCCAACGGATTATGAAAATGATGAATTGATTTTCTTGGAAGAAGACGAATCACAGGAACAAGAGACTAATTTCGGTCGCTGGAATGTGTTAGTAGTTGACGATGACGAAGAAATTCATTCAGTAACCAGATTAGCTTTGTCTGATTTACAGCTCAATGACAAAAAGCTACATTTTCATCATGCTTACTCAGGAGAGCAAGCACTCACTATCATTGAAAAGTTAGGCAGTAAACTAGCCATTATTCTTCTCGATGTCGTAATGGAAACCGATGATGCTGGGTTAGTGGTCGCGCGCAAAATGCGCGAAGAACTTAAATTAATGGAACCCAGAATAATCCTGCGAACAGGTCAGCCTGGTTATGCACCAGAAGAAAGTGTCATTAAAGAATACGATATTAATGATTACAAAACAAAAACCGAACTTACTCGCAGTAAACTGGTTACTACAATAATCGCCTCTCTTCGTTCGTATCAGCAAATACTCACCATAAATCAAAGTCGCCAAGGCTTGGAAAAAATTATTCACTCCTCAGCTAACCTATTAGAAGAGCACTCAGTGAAGGGGTACTGCGAAGGCATAGTAACCCAAATTAGCTCATTAATTGGTCTAGATGCTGGCGGTGTTGTCTGCGCGCGGGCTGGTGCTATTTTAGATAAAGAAGATAACAGCGTGTATGTGTTAGGGGCCGCTGGAGAATTTGCCAAGTACATCAATGAAAGTTTGGAAAACCTGCACGATAAAAAAATCGTTGATTCAGTAAGTCGCTGTTTAAGCAAAAAACAACACTTATATGAAGACAATTACTCTGTCTTGTATTTAAACAGTTCCGGTTACGATGCTGCGGTTTTTCTCAATGCAAAAAAGCAGATCAATTCACTAGACCGAAAACTGCTAGAGGTGTTTTTACACAGTATTTCCATCGGCTATGAAAATGTAAATCTGTTCCACCAATTGCGCACAGCAGCATTTAAAGACTGGTTGACCAAACTGCCCAATCGTAATGAATTCATTAATATGCTTGATGAAACTGCAGTAATGACAAGTACCGGTTACAACGTAGTCGCGTTGCTTGATATTAAGCATTTTTCCGATGTAAATGATGGATTAGGACAAGATGCAGGGAATAACCTGCTAAAAGCTGTATCTAAGCGAGTTCAGGACAGTTTAGGGGCAAATGTCAGAATGGGCCGTATCGGTGCTGATGTTTTTGGTTTGATTGGTTCTGAAGAAGTGGTGAATCCTGAACGAGTTAACGCTTTGTTTGCGTTCCCGTTCAAGGCTGGAGATCACACCTTACCTATTAATATAACCATGGGCTTTTGTAAGTTAGTAGATGATGAATGCTCTGGTATTAATTTATTAAAACAAACCAATATTGCCCTAAATCGAGCGAAAAAAGATCTCAACACCAATTTTGGTTATTACGAACCGGAAATGGAAGAAAAGACGACTTGGCGATTAGGTTTGATTCGCCAACTACGAACTGATTTTTCTGCACGCAAGTTAGAAGTTTGGTATCAACCGCAAGTAGATTTAGTCACTGAACGTGTTGTTGGTATGGAAGCGTTGTTGCGCTGGCCAACTGAAAATGAGGGCTTTATTTCCCCTGCGGTATTTGTTCCGTTGGCAGAGTATTCGGGTCTGATTATTGAAATTGGTGCTTGGGTTTTAGAGGAGTCATGCTGTCATCTCAAAGAGCTTATAAACAAAGGTTACACCGATTTGCGCATGGCTGTGAACATTTCCATGCCGCAATTCAGAGACCCAGACTTCATTCAAACGGTTAAAACGTCAGTAAACGACAATTCAATAGTGCCGGCGCAATTGGAATTGGAAATTACTGAAAGTGTTGTGATGGACGAACCGCAAATTGTTGTAGAGTCACTCAAGGAACTTAAAGAGTTTGGAGTGAAAATCGCCATTGATGATTTTGGTACTGGATTTTCATCAATGAGTTACTTGCAGCAACTGCCATTAGATCGCTTGAAGGTAGACAGGTCATTTATTAACGAGATAAAGCCCAATAAATCTGCATTCATTGCCGAAACTATTGTAACTTTGGGTAATCGTCTTGGTTTACAGACAATTGCTGAAGGTGTAGAAAAACGAGAGCAAGCTAGCTATATGTTGAAGTTAGGCTGTGATGAAGCGCAAGGTTATTTATATGCAAAGCCGATGGCATTTGATGAACTTGTCAAATTTTTAGATAGCTATCAATAATATATCAAACTCTTTTTGCTCAGTTATCCAAAAGGAAATTGCTCATTCGCTCTAGGTATTATCCTGAATGATTGTTTTAACTTCAGGTAAAACAGATTCTTCAAACCAAGTGTTCTTTTTTAACCAAATATTATTCCGTGGTGAAGGGTGGGGTAACACTATGTATTCTGGCAAATAGTCTTGCCAGTTCCTGACTCTGTTAGTGACACCTAACTTGTCGTTTAAGTAGTAATTTTGTGCATATTGACCAATCAAAAGGGTTATTTTGGGTGTAAATGAAGATAGCAATCTTTGATGCCAAATCTCTGCACACTTCTTTATAGGGGGAAGATCTCCAGAAGATGACTTTCCAGGATAACAAAACCCCATGGGTAAAATAGCGACGATATTTTCGTCGTAGAAAGTTGCTTTATTCATACCTAACCATGTCCTTAATCTATCTCCAGAAGCATCGTTCCATGCTAAGCTAGAATTATGGGCGGCGAGACCAGGTGCTTGACCAATTATACAAATTTGGCTATTCGCACTTCCTTGAATGATTGGGTTAGGTTGCAACGGCAGAATATTCACACATTCTCGGCAGTTTCTTGCTAAATCAAAGTCATTTTTTTTCAATAAATTACACTCTGTCATAATACTGTCATAAAACTATGGTCCGAATTTGTTGGTACCACACATAGTCTGTGTTATATTCTTTTCATCGGAGAACCGATGAATTAATAGGAGTAACACAATGCGTAAATTATTTTCTCTTCTTGCCGTCTTATCTTTAGGAACGGTTGCGCATGCTCAAGCCGATCAGTTAAAAACCTTTGATTGTGTAGACAAGCAATCGTTTGAAGTGAATAGTCAATGCATGGCAAATAAGATTAGCCAAAATATGACTTATCGAAACGTGCAAATGGACATTGCTGAAAAAGCAAATATTCAAAGTGATGCAATTATGGCCACTATAAAATATTATCCAAAAGACGCGTTAATCGAAGTTGTCGCTCACCGAGATGCGTTAGCGGACCAATCGCTAACAGCAGCAGTGCAACGCTAAGTTATTAAGCTTTTAAAAAAACCTGACAATCGTCAGGTTTTTTTTGTTTCGTATTTTAGCTTTCGACATTCGCGGGGCTAAAGCACCCGCCTACATATAGCAATCAAACCCAACATCAAATTTAAATTGTAGCATGGGCTTTAGCCCATAGAATCAAACCCAACATCAAGTCTAATTGTAGCATGGGCTTTAGCCCATGGAGCCGAGAACAACATCAAATTTAAATGTAGCAAGGGCATTAGCCCATGGAGCCGAGAACAACATCAAATTTAAATGTAGCAAGGGCATTAGCCCATGAAATCTACCTAAACCGCAGGTCGTGCCATAAACATCACTAGCAAAAAACTTTGTTCAGTTTAGGGTTTATTAAAGCCAACGCTAAGCCATTTGATAAAGTTCGTAGAACTTTTGCTTCTGCTGCAACATACTTAATTTTAGTTCTTTGTATTTGTTTGCCAATTCAAAATTGTCGTAACTTTTTTTGATCCGCGCTTGATTAAATTCCAACAACTTTTTCTTAGTCGCATAATAATCACTCATTTTGGCAACTAGCACATCGTACTCGTGTTGTAGTTTAACCATAATTTCTTCAGCGTCTGGTAGATTAGAGATTTTCTTCTGCGTACGTTTCATCATCATTTCAAAACGGGCTTTTTCAATTCTTTCTTCAGGGCAACGACGAAGGTTTTTCGCCAGTTTTAGCGCACAAAGTCCACGAATCAACCACTTAGTTGGATCAAATTGCCACCAATGGATGCCGTTTCGGTAATCGTACTCAAAAATATGATGATAATTGTGATAGCCCTCACCAAAGGTGAAAAAGGCTAAGATACCATTGTCTCGAGCAGTGTTTTTATCTGTGTAAGGCTGTTTACCCCAAATGTGCGCAAGGGAGTTGATAAAGAAAGTCACGTGGTGAACAACAACTAATCTAAAAACGCCAGCTAGCAGCAGCATGCCTAATACGTCGCCATTTAAAAATCCTAATGCGATTGGAATTCCAAAGTTGGTCGCTAACACTATGGGTAAATAGTATTTATGTTGCCACATGACAATAGCGTCTTTTTGCAAATCTCTACAGTTTTTATAATCATCAAAGCGGTGTGACTCATAATCTCTGAGCATCCAGCCTATGTGAGAAAATAGAAATCCACGTTTAGCGGAATAGGGGTCTTTGCCATTTTGGTCCACAAATTTGTGGTGAACTCTATGATCCGAACTCCAGTGTAAAATACTATTTTGCAGTGCCATAGCACCGCCAACCGCTAATATGAATCGAACAACAGAATTGGTTTCATAAGCTTTATGGGACCATAATCTATGGTAGCCGGCCGTTATTGACATGCCTGAAAAGTAGATCAAGAATACACATGTAATCACTTCAAACATGTCGAAACCATTGAAATAGGCTTCTAATGGTACGCCAATAACAGCGATTACACCGGTAATAAGAAAGACCAATATGTTGGTCAGTAGCAGAGGAGGTTTATTCATTTAATATACTTTTGAGCTTACAACTGTACGCTAATTTATCCTGAGCTAGGTATTTTATCAAGTAAATAAATTGAAAAGACTGTTAACCTGAGGTGTAATTCAAGCTGATAACTTTATTATTAGTGTAAAACATCTGAGGGTAGTAAGTGATTCAAACTCGACAGCAACAAAAGTTAAAAACCCGTCGTGCAATCATAGATGCAGCTTTTGGTCTGTTAGATGAACAACATAGTTTTTCAAGTATGAGTCTCAGGGAAGTGGCAAGAGCCGCTGGTATCGCGCCTACGTCCTTTTATCGTCACTTCAAAGATATCGATGAGTTAGGGTTAACGCTAGTGGATGAAGCTGGGTTAACTTTGCGTCAATTAATGCGTCAAGCTAGAGTAAGAATAGCGTCAGGAGGCGGAGTTATTAGTACTTCCATTGATACGTTTATGGAATTTATCTCGGCTAACAGCAATATTTTTAGATTGTTATTAAGAGAACACACTGGGACCTCAAACGCCTTCAGAGCTGCTGTGTTCAGAGAGATTCAGCACTTTACCGAAGAACTGACCGACTATACTGTGGCAACAACTGGTTTAAATAGAAAACTCGCGAATTTACAAGCTGAAGCAATGGTTAAACTGGTGTTTAGCACTGGTGCTGAGGCGCTGGATTTAGATCCTATTCAAAGAGAACAATTGGCGATTCGATTAAAAATTCAGTTAAGGTTCATTACAAATGGCTCGTTAGAGTTCGCTAAAAGCAATGAACCTATTTAAATCTTGTTAGTTTTTTCGCACTAAATATACACCGGCTTCAACGTGGTGGGTATAGGGGAACTGGTCAAATAGAGCAAAACGATGGACTTCATGAGTTTTGCTTAATAGGTCCAAATTATTTTGCAAGGTTTCTGGGTTACAAGAAATATACACGATATTGTTATATTTACTGATCATTGAAACTGTTTCATCATCTAAACCTGCTCTTGGCGGATCGACTAACACTGTGCGGCAATCGTATTGGGCTAAATCCACCCCTTCTAGTCGATTGAATTTTCTTATCCCCGCTTGGGCTTGTACAAACTCTTCGCTAGACATACGAAGAATTGTCACATTGTCAGCCTGATTGGCGCTGATATTATATTGTGCTGCAGCAACTGAGGTTTTTGAAATTTCGGTGGCTAAAACCCGTTTGAAGTTTTGCGCCAAGGGAATGCTAAAGTTGCCTAAGCCGCAGTATAATTCGAGTAAATCACCTTCGCTATTTGCGGTAACATCAAGTGCCCATTCAAGCATTTTTTGATTAACCAACGCATTTGGTTGAGTAAAGCTATTTTCAACCTGCTTAAATTCATAGGTTCTTTGTCCTATAGGTAAACGCTCGATGACAAAATCTTTATCCACTATGACTTTTTGTTTACGGGCTCGACCCACTATATCTATTGGATAGTGCTGTCTTAGCTGTTTTAAAATTTTACTTATCTGTGCTTGCCAGCTTTCATCTAATGGCTTGTGGTAAAGCAGGGAAACGACAATTTCACCACTTAAAGTACTTAAATAGTCGATTTGAAATAGTTTGCGTCGCGCTATTTCATTGTCTTTTAATAGCACCACCAAATCGGCCATTACTTGATTGATCAGTTTACTCGCGGGAGGAAATTGATCGACGCGGTATTTCTCTTTGCTTTGTTGGTCGAACATGATGTGAAACAGCTCATCACCTTCATGCCAAACACGAAACTCCGCACGCATTCGGTAATTCAGAGTTTGCGAAGCGAACACTTCTAATTTGGGCATTTTAAATTGGCTAAACTGAGCGCTTAAAGCTGTCACTTTTTCATCGAGTTGAGCTTGGTAAAATTGGGGATCTATTTCTGTTGGACGCATCAAAAACTCGATTAGGTTGGCATTGAAAGAAGATTCGCGAATTTTAAAGATTTCCTGCGCGCTTGCAAATGCAATTTGGTTTTTGTTTTATCGTACATAGGGTAAAGCACTAATTTGACTGATTATTTCCCATATTAGCGGAGTTATTTAATTTAATTTCTCAATAAAGTGAATTTATAGCCGATACTATTACATGAGGATAGTGAGGTATTGCACATGAATTTCGGTGAAATTAAAGCGTTTATGGGAGATAAAACTCAGGTTAATCCCAATGACGCTGTGAAAAATCAATTGCGCGAAGCGGGTTTAAGACAAGCCGAAGCGGGTATAAGTGCGCCTGCAGAATCTACGGTTAGCAAACTCAGCTCGCAAACCACAGTCGGGTTAAGAATTTACAATAACTCGCTCAATCAAACATTACAAATTGATGAGACGCGGGCCAATCTTAAAAACCCAGAAGAAACTAACAAGAGTCTGTTTGACTTCGAGGAAGTGGCCAAGAATGTGCTCCAATTTGTTGGTGGAGTGATATCTGGCGCTGCTCGTAATGGGGCAGATGAAGAAACATTAGTTAGTTTATTCGAACAAGCACGTTCCGGTGTTTCTAAAGGTATTAAGCTGGCTGAAAAAGATTTATCTGGTTTTATGAACGAAGAAATTTCCGACGGAATAGGCCGAAGTGCCGATTTGATTGAACAGGGAATTCAGCGTTTACAAGATAAACTCTTCGGTAGTCAGAGTGATCCAGAAGATAGGGAATTGCAATCAGATACTTCGTTAATAACAGAGAGTCTTTCTGCCTCCAGCCAACAAAATGGCGAATTACAGATCCGCACTCGAGACGGTGATGAAGTGGTTATTCGTTTCGAAGATTTAAAACAATTCGAATTAAATCGACAGGTTTTATTGCAACAAGAAAAACAGATTAAGCAAGAACCAAACATTGAGCACAATGATGTATTGCCACGGGCTGGTATTGACAGTGCTGGAAATGAAACAGTAGAAACTGCCAACAACGAAGCTGAAGAAGTATCAGCTCAATCTAATACTCAATCTGAAACGTCTCAAGCCGCCACTAAACAAACAGAAGTGCAGCAGTCGGTGTTTATTGCACAGAATAATTACAGCTTTTCTGTATCTGGAGAGTTAGACGAAAGTGAGTTGCAGTCCATTGGCCAGTTAGTTTCTGATGCTAATGATTTGGCTACGACGTTTTTTGATGGTGATATCGAACGGGCCTTCGAACAGGCCTTAGAAATTGGTTTTGATGAACAGGAGCTAACCGGCTTCGCTTTGCAGTTAACTCGACAAGAGCAAGTGGAAGTAGTTAAAACTTACGAGTCAGTCTCACACTACAGCGATGAGCAAGGTAGTCAAGAACAGTCATCAAAGCCGGTGGAGAGAGTAAGTGATTACTTACAAAAAATGTTGAATGTGTTTGAGCAATCACAGCAAAAGTTAGCCGATGGTGATCAGTACGAAACTTTGATTAATAGCATTATTAATGAAGTGCAGGATTTGGGTACAAATGATTTGGTGTCGGCAATCAATGATTTTCATGCATTCAATAAACAGTTATTGAATAATTTGCCCACTGCAAATCAATCATCTGAATCTGAACAATAGTTTAGAGACTAGTGCCACAGTTTATTAACAGGCTGTGGCACTAGTGCATAAACTGAAGTGCCTTTGGATTAATCAGCCCCACTGATGATCTGAATTTGCGCGATATCAGTGTCACCCTTTAAGACTTTCAAAATACCGTCTTGGGTAAGAGTACGCATACCGTCTCGCATTGCCTGGGCTTTCATTTCTGTTACCGATGCTTCTTTGTAGACAAGCGAGCGAAGATCTGGAGTCATGGTGAGAAGTTCATGTACACCGGTTCTTCCTTTATAACCAGTGTCACCGCAATCATCACAACCTTTTCCTCGGTGCAACCTCAATGGCTCTTGAAGATCCAGTTCTTGAAGATATTCTTCACCGTATTGACGGCGGATAAATGCCATGTCTGTTTCGGAAGCTTCATATTCTTCTTTGCAGTTAGAGCATAATGTACGAATCAAACGTTGCGCCATAATACCAACACAGGCATCAGAAAAGTTAACCGGATCTAATCCTAAATCTAATAATCGGGTTATTGTTTCTGGCGCTGAATTTGTGTGCAGAGTCGAAAGCACCAAGTGACCGGTTAAGGATGCTTCAATACCGGCATGAGCGGTTTCTTTATCCCGCATTTCACCAATCAGGATGATATCCGGATCGGCCCGCAAGAAAGCCCGCAATGCATTAGCAAAGGTAAAACCTATTTTGGGACTGACCTGAACTTGTTGTAAACCAGGTTGGGTTATTTCCACCGGATCTTCGGCAGTCCAAATTTTCTTATCTGGTGTGTTTAAATATCCCAATATTGCATGCAAAGTGGTAGTTTTACCTGAACCAGTTGGACCTACAACTAGCAATATTCCATGGGGCTTTTTGATCATTACCCGCAACATGCTCATATTTTTTGGTGAGATGTTCATTTTTTCAATGGGCAAGGCGCCACCCGAGGCCAATATCCTCATGACCACGCCTTCGCCGGCTACTGTGGGTATTGTCGCGACCCGAACTTCAACCAATTGGCCAGACATTTTAAATGCCAACTTGCCATCTTGAGGGACACGCTTTTCTGCGATGTTCAAGTTTGACATGATTTTTATACGGGCAATGACCGCACTATGGTGGGACGCTGGAACTTGTGTAATATCTCGACAAACACCGTCGATACGCATTCGTACCCGAGTTGGACCGTTCTTTTCTGGATCCACATGAATATCTGACGCATTTAGTCGTTTTGCGTCGTGCAGAACACGACTAACCAAACGTACCACTGCAGGAGCATCATCCGACATCTCCTCACTGGTATCATCTAATTCTTCACTACTGGTACCAATTTCGTCCAGTATTTCATCCATCTCGCCTGGCGTACCACCACCACCGCCTGCCCCTAAATATTGTAAAACTTGATTGGGCAAGCCTACGGAGATTTCATAACTGTCTATCCCTAATGCGCTTTCAATTTCCATCAAAAGTGCAGCATTGTTAGGTTCTGCCATTAAAACTATCGGGTTTTCAGAGGCGTCTGCTAACACCACAACGTAGTTTCGTTTTAAATAAGACAGGTTTAATTTATTGCCACTTTGTAATACGTGATATTTCTCAGGAAGATAACTAATATAAGGAACTTGATAGTGAACTGATAATGCATTACCCAATTCATCTTCAGGGATACGGGCTTCTGATACCATGCGTTGGATTAACTGGCGGATATCTTTACTGGATTCAGTAAATTGTTTGAGATCTTTTTCAGACATCAATTTGCGATGAACAAGATAATCAAACGGATTACTGGTGCCACCTAACTCATAACGAAATTTATTGCCTAATATTTCTGACAACGAATTCGCTAAGCGCAGGTCGGCATCACCAAAGGAACCTACTTTTTTATTAATAATCTGCATTACGCCCATCAACACGCCGGCGTTCAAAATCGGCACACAAATGATATTTTCAGTTTTAAAGGAACTGTTTTTATCAAATTTGTCGGCAAACTTTAGGCGAGGATGTATTTCCGCGAGCTCTTGCGCATTATAAGGATCACTAATCAATAATGGTTTTTGACTCAGTGCAACATACCCAGCTATGGACTGGGGACTGATAGGAACTTTAATTTGAAGTGTCTCTTTACCCGTTTTAAAACGGGCAACCAAGTCTTGATGTTGACGCCTGCGTTGAAAAATACTCATACGCTGAGCTTCAAACAAATTCAGAATAATCGGTTCCAATTGCTGATAAGCATCCATCAATGAAGGATGTGCTTCTAACAATCTGTCTATTTTTTGAAGAGTCTCTTCAATAACAAGTTCTGTTGCCATCTACTACGGTCAGTGTCATTACTTATTCCCTAACTATAACTGAGTGTAATCATTAACAAAACCTAAGATTTAGATTGCTTCTCATCGGACTCGCTTGGTTTCACATTTTGATTGAATAAAAAACCGATAATGATGAGCAACATGCTAGAGTGTACTACTGGATTTCCAAATAAATCTTTACCATCTTCAAACCAGCTTCCTGCAACTTGAATGAAAGAGAGTGCAATTAAAATATATAGAATCCAGTTAACAAAAGTGATTATTTTGGGGTTCATTATTTAATCTCCATCGTGTTTTTATGAAAAGTTTTTGTTGAAAAGTGTTGGTTGAAAAGGAAACCACAGATAACGTATAACAATGCTGTTTGTAAATGTGGGTTACTAGACATGTCAATATCATCAAACAACCAACCAGAGGCAGCATTCCAAAGGTTGGTTACTATCATAAAAAACAATATTGCATTGGCGAACATGATAAATTTACGATCCATTTTATTTCCTATTGATTAAGAGTATAAAAGGGGACTAGTCCCCTTGACGTGTACTAATTAGTGAAATAGGTCGTATAAAGTGGTACCCAATTTATAACCAGCCTTACCACCAAAAACATATCCGATGCCGTAGCCAATTGAGTAGCCTATATCTTGAACTTCAAAGCCACCTGATACTTTAGATATATCATGTTCCTTAATCTCTAACATAGTCTTAGCCTCTAAGTTAATGAGTTGCGTCATAAATGCCGTAGCCGAAACCTGTGCCGAAGTTACTAAAAGTGGCGGTTAAACCCATATAACCACCTAACGTAACCATCCCTTTTAAAATCACAATCGGAGCTATTCCACCATTTACATCTTCTAATTGCATTTCATTCAATTCTCGCATTTGCGAATTCCTTTTGATTAATTAAAAATTACCGCTTGGTATTAATCACCAAGCGATTTAAAATTGCATTTCGATTGCTAGAACATCGTATTCTGAATCTCAATCGCAACATCAAAAGGTTAGTGAAATGGTAACTAAAATACACCTGTCCCTTGGTACAGTTTTTTATCGCTATTATTTCTCTTAATTGTTGTACTTATAAAAAAACCTTCTAAACTCGACTTTTATTAGTAATAGGCGTTGCAATAAATCTTCATACATGTATAATTCGCGCCCACTCGCCCTGATGGGTAGTGATTTCAGCCCTATCAATAATTAACCATGTAAGTGGGGAGTTTGAGAAAAAGCTGGAATATTATGAACAAGACCCCAATTGTGGGTCATCGGTTTACATGCATCCTCCCACCTAATGAAAGGTTGGTGTGGATGGTTTTTTTTGTTCTTTCGATTGGAGCTTAATCGATGCCAAATCAAAGAATTCGTATTCGTTTGAAAGCGTTTGATCACAAGTTGATCGATCAGTCTACGGCTGAAATCGTTGAAACTGCGAAACGTACAGGTGCTCAGGTTAGCGGTCCTATTCCACTACCTACTCGCAAGGAACGCTATACAATATTGGTTTCACCTCACGTGAATAAAGACGCACGTGATCAGTATGAAATCCGTACACATAAGCGTTTGGTAGATATCATTGAACCAACTGATAAAACAGTTGATGCATTGATGAGATTGGACTTGGCTGCCGGTGTTGATGTTCAAATCAGCCTGGGCTAACAAGAGAGGGTTTTAACAATGGCGATTGGTCTTATCGGTCGTAAAGTAGGAATGACGCGTATCTTCACTGAAGATGGTGTTTCAATTCCTGTGACTGTTATAGAAGCGACCCCAAACCGTGTGACTCAGTTACGTACTGAAGAAACAGATGGGTATCGCGCGCTACAAGTAACCGCTGGTGATAAAAAAGCAAACCGCGTTAATAAAGCTTCAGCAGGTCATTTTGCTAAAGCTGGCGTGGAAGCGGGCCGTGGTTTATGGGAGTTTCGTTTAGACAGCAACGAAGGCGAAGGTATTGAAGTAGGCAGTGAAATTACTGTTGAAATCTTTACTGAAGCTACAAAAGTTGATGTTGCAGGAACTTCTAAAGGTAAAGGTTTTGCCGGTGCTATCAAACGTTGGAACTTTAGTCACCAACGTATGACACATGGTAACTCTTTGTCTCACCGTGCTCCTGGTTCGATTGGCCAAAACCAATCTCCAGGTAAAGTTTTCAAAGGGAAGAAAATGGCTGGCCAATTAGGCAATAAAGCTGTGACTACTCAATCTTTGGAATTAGTACGTGTTGACGCAGAGAACAACCTTCTTCTAATCAAAGGTGCAGTACCTGGTGCTCCAGGCAGTGACGTTATCGTCAAGCCTGCAGTTAAAGCGTAACGTCTGGGAGTTAAGTGATGGAATTAGTATTGAAAGACGCGAATAGCGCTCTTGAAGTCTCCGAAGCAACCTTTGGACGTGATTTTAACGAAGCGCTAGTACACCAAGTAGTAGTGGCTTACGGTGCAGGTGCCCGTCAGGGTTCTAAAGCACAAAAAACACGCTCTGAAGTTAGAGGCGGTGGCAAGAAGCCTTGGCGTCAAAAAGGTACAGGTCGTGCCCGTGCTGGTACAATCCGCAGCCCAATTTGGGTTGGTGGTGGCCGTGCGTTTGCAGCCAAACCTCAAGATCACAGTCAAAAAGTAAATAAAAAGATGTACCGTGGAGCTATTCGTAGCATCCTTTCTGAATTGGTACGTCAAGATCGCTTGATTGTGGTAGAAAAATTTGGTGTTGATGCACCTAAAACAAAAGCATTGATTGCTAAGCTTGACGAACTTGAGCTTAACGACGTGTTAATCGTAACGTCAGAAGTAGAAGAGAACTTGTTCTTGGCTGCTCGTAACTTGTATAAAGTTGACGTTCGTGATGTTCAAGGCATTGACCCAGTAAGCTTAATTGCATTCGAAAAAGTGTTAATCACTGCCGATGCAGTTAAACAGCTAGAGGAGTCGTTAGCATGATCTCTGAAGAGCGTTTACTTAAGGTGCTTTTAGCACCGCATGTTTCTGAAAAATCAACCATGGCTGCTGAAGGCAACAACGCTGTTGTTTTCAAAGTCGTAAAAGACGCAAACAAAGCTGAAATCAAAGCGGCAGTTGAAAAACTGTTTGAAGTTGAAGTTAGCAGCGTTCGTACCTTAAACGTGAAGGGTAAAACCAAGCGTCACGGTCAGTCTTTTGGTAAGCGTAACGACTGGAAAAAAGCATACGTTGTGCTTAAAGAAGGTCAAGACATCGACTTCGTCGGTGGCGAAGCTTAAGAAGGGGATTTGATATGCCATTATTAAAAGCTAAGCCGACTTCTGCTGGTCGTCGTCACGTAGTTCAGGTTACAAATCCTGATCTACATAAAGGCGCACCTTACGCACCATTGCTTGAGAAAAACAGCAAGTCTGGTGGTCGTAACAACAATGGTCGCATTACTGTGCGTCACATTGGTGGTGGTCACAAACAGCATTATCGTTTAATTGACTTCAAACGTAACAAAGATGGCATTCCAGCCAAAATTGAACGTTTGGAATACGATCCTAACCGTTCAGCTAATATTGCACTTGTGCTTTATGCTGATGGTGAGCGTCGTTATATTCTTGCTCCGAAAGGTGCTCAAGCTGGACAACCTATACAGTCTGGCGCTGATGCTCCGATCAAAGCGGGTAACGCCATGCCAATGCGTAACATCCCAGTAGGTACAACTGTACACGCTATTGAGATGAAGCCTGGTAAAGGTGCTCAAATTGCTCGTTCTGCAGGACAATATGCACAAATATTAGCGCGTGCCGAAGGTTATGTAACACTTCGTCTACGTTCTGGTGAAGTACGCAGAGTTCTAGCCGATTGCCGCGCCACTATTGGTGAAGTTGGTAACGCTGAACACATGCTACGTTCACTGGGTAAAGCTGGTGCAACACGTTGGCGCGGTGTGCGTCCAACAGTTCGTGGTGTAGCCATGAACCCAGTAGATCACCCACATGGTGGTGGTGAAGGTCGTACCTCTGGTGGCCGTCATCCAGTTTCACCTTGGGGTGTACCAACTAAGGGTAAGAAAACCCGTAGTAACAAGCGTACCGATAAACTTATCGTACGTCGTCGTAACAAGTAACAGCGAGGATTCACCATGCCACGTTCTCTCAAGAAAGGTCCATTTATTGACCTGCACTTGCTGAAGAAGGTAGAGGCTGCAGTGGAAAAGGGCGAAAAGAAACCAATTAAGACTTGGTCTCGTCGCTCCATGATCATCCCAGATATGATTGGGTTGACCATTGCGGTCCATAACGGTCGCCAGCACGTACCTGTTTTCGTCTCTGACGAAATGGTTGGCCATAAGTTGGGCGAATTTGCTCCAACGCGTACTTACCGCGGCCATGTCGCGGATAAGAAAGCGAAGAGATAAGAGGAAAAATTATGGAAGCTTTAGCTAAACATCGTTTTGCCCGTTCTTCGGCTCAAAAAGCACGCTTGGTTGCAGATCAAATTCGCGGTTTACACGTTGAAAAGGCGCTTGAAGTTCTGACTTATAGTCCGAAGAAAAGTGCTGCTCTAGTCAAAAAAGTACTAGAGTCTGCGATTGCGAACGCTGAACACAATGAAGGCGCAGACATCGATGAGTTGACTGTCGCAAAAATCTTCGTTGATGAAGGCCCAACTATGAAGCGTATCAAGCCAAGAGCCAAAGGCCGAGCTGATCGTATCTTTAAACGCAGCAGTCATATCACTGTTGTAGTAGCGGACTAGGAGATTAGAAATGGGACAGAAGGTACATCCTACAGGTATACGCCTGGGTATCAGCAAACCATGGACGTCTACTTGGTACGCTAACACAGCGGAATATGCAGACAACCTGTTTAATGATCACCAGGTACGTAAATACCTGACTAAAGAATTGAAAAACGCGTCTCTTTCAAAAATCGTTATCGAGCGCCCAGCAAAAAGCATACGTGTGACTATTCACACAGCTCGCCCTGGTGTTGTAATCGGTAAGAAAGGCGAAGATGTAGAGAAGCTTCGCAAATTTGTATCTAAGCTAGCCGGTGTGCCAGCTCAGATCAATATTGCTGAAGTGCGTAAACCTGAACTAGATGGCCAGCTTGTTGCTGACAGTATTTCTAGCCAATTAGAACGTCGCGTAATGTTCCGTCGTGCTATGAAGCGTGCTGTACAGAATGCAATGCGTCTTGGCGCTAAAGGTATCAAGGTTGAAGTAAGCGGTCGTTTGGGCGGAGCAGAAATTGCACGTTCAGAATGGTATCGTGAAGGTCGTGTACCACTACACACTTTCCGTGCTGATATCGACTATGCAACTTCAGAAGCTTTGACTACTTACGGCATCATTGGCGTAAAAGTTTGGATCTTCAAAGGTGAAGTACTAGGCGGATTGCCTCTTACGCAAGAGCAACCTGCTCAAGCACCTAAGAAGAAAGGCCGTTCTGCTAAGCGTGAGGGCTAATAATTATGTTACAACCTAAACGTATGAAATTCCGCAAAATGCATAAAGGTCGCAACCGCGGCATGGCAGTTGCGGGCGGCAAAGTTAGCTTTGGTACTTACGGATTGAAATCAATTGGCCGTGGTCGTATGACTGCTCGTCAAATTGAAGCAGCCCGTCGTGCTATGACTCGTCACGTTAAACGTCAAGGTAAAATTTGGATACGAGTTTTCCCTGACAAGCCAATTACTGAGAAGCCTCTAGAAGTGCGTCAAGGTAAAGGTAAAGGTAACGTTGAGTACTGGGTATGCCAAATTCAACCGGGCCGTGTGTTATATGAGATGGAAGGTGTTCCAGAATCATTGGCTCGCGAAGCGTTTGAATTGGCAGCGGCTAAATTGCCATTTAAAACAACCTTTGTAACTCGGACGGTGATGTAATGAAAGCTGAACTGAAAGCCAAAAACGTAGAAGAATTGAACGCAGAGTTGTTAAACCTTCTTCGCGAACAGTTTAACCTACGTATGCAGCACAGCACTGGACAGTTGGAAAAGACTGACCAGCTACGTAAAGTGCGTCGTAACATTGCGCGTGTTAAAACCATTCTGACTGAAAAGGCTGATAGCTAATGACTGAACAACAAATTCGTACAGTTCGCGGTCGTGTGGTAAGCAACAAGATGGATAAAACCATTACTGTTGTTGTTGAACGTTTCGTAAAACACCCTATTTATGGGAAGTTCCAAAAGCGTTCTACTAAACTTCACGCCCATGACGAAACTAACCAATGTAACGAAGGTGACGTAGTGACTAAAGCTACTGCTATTTAAGTAGAGCTTTACGTAAAATTAGAAAGCCGCTCATTGAGCGGCTTTTTTGTTTTCGGCTTATATTAAAAAATGATCATCAAACTGCCTATCATTAAAATAAGTGTAAACTTGGACAAGACTATGGCTATACTGTGGAGGTCTTAAATTTAAAATAATTATATGATTAAAGCTGTTCGAATAATTGTGATGCTTATTGTCGCCACATCGCCTTTGCGCGTCATGGCAGACACCTTTGTATCCCACTGCCGGGATTTTCCGCCGGAATTATATTTTGATGGTAAAAAGTGTATAGGTGTTATTCCTGAGCTAGTTGAAGACGTTCTCAACGAGTTAGGTCACGATATAGATTGGATTTATGCACCGTGGATACGATCAATGAAAGAGGCCAAACGCGGTAATGTTGATTTGTTAGTTCGACATTCTATGACCGAGCAGCGTCTGGCTGTTTTAAAGCCGATTAATTACGGGATTAGAAAAAGAACTCTGTCTTTTTTTAAATCCAATGAATTTAAAGGTGACATAACCTCCTACGAAGATTTACAACACGTCAAATTGGGCGCGATTCGTGGTGTTTTTTACTCAGCCGAATTTTCTAAACTTAACCAAGATAAGCTGATATTGGTCGGCAGGACTGAGCAACTAATCGGCATGTTAGAGATGGCAAGAATTGATGTTGTAGTAACCTCACCGTCACACAATATCGATTTATTTGAAGGCCGTTTTGAAAAGGTGTCCTTTGAAGATGCTTTTTTAAATTATTATTACATTAGTATTCCTAGAAATTCTAAAGCAATCCGCTTTTATGATGATATCGCCCGAGTTATGCTTAAGTACCGAAAGACAGGTCAAGTTAATCGGTATTTTCAGAAATATGGGGTATCTGTACCCGAACAAATTTTTTCTGAAAAAGAGGATAAACCATACTAAAATTTCATTCTGAACATCGCATAGTTTTACAATGTTCGTACACTATTATTACTATCTTCAGGAGTTGTCTGCTCGCAACAAATATTTAATCTTGGTTTTGCTGTAGATTGTGTAAGGGATAAAATCGAAACACGAATATTATGGGTACTATCTATATCCATGGCTTCCATTTTGGGCGAGATAGCAAGTTCGATAAAAGTGTGCTTTAGAGCTTCTAATCTATATAGTCCAACTAAATTTTGTGATTAAATTAAAGTTAGCGTTTTTGTCGTTCGAGGTTTTAGAAGTGCTAAAGTGTTTCAGTAAAATATTGCTTGTTGGCAGTTTAATCTTTTGGGGGACGCTTAATGCCAGCCCAAATTCAGTTCAAAAAAATGGCGCAAGCAAAATTCTATTTGCGATAAATGATCCAGGTTCACCTCCATATTTATATTTTGATGATGAAAATCGCCGATACCAAGGAATCATTGTAGACTTTTTCAACAGTTTTACAGAAGAAAACAGATTTGATGTACAGTTTTTAGATTCTAGTAGAGCCAGAAACGAATACTTGGTTTTAAATGGAAAAGCTGATCTTTTTCTATCAAGTCCAGTGTGGTTAGATAATCCTGACGAAGTCCTATATAGCGATGATTTGATACTTCACAAAACTTTTTTGTATTCTGTGAATCAATTTAGTCAGCCATTCTCATTGTCTACCTTACCTAAACCATTAATTTGCGCGCGCAGGGGATATATTTATCCTTCGTTAACTCAGTTGTTCAAAGATAAAAAACTTATAAGGGTAGATTCAAGTTCACAAATAGCTATTGCCAATATGCTAGTGAAAGGCCGTTGTGATTATGCTGTTATGAATGAGTACAATGCCAACGCTGTACTCAACCAAAAGCAATTTTGTGATACTACTTTTTATCAATCGCCTAATTCTATTCATGAAGCTCCGATAGCCTTCGTGATAAATAAACAACGCAGCGATATTATTTCCAATTTGAATCAGCAATGGCGTATTTTTCAAAGTTCCGGTCAGTTGAGTGATTCGATTCGCTTTCACGGTGGAGCTACTGAATTAGCATCTAAAACAAGCTGTTAGCATCTATGGGCAATTACTTTGTTAGACTAGACTACGCCATTGATTTTCTACCAAATAAAACTTGATACTCCAATAAGACAGAATAATATTGCGGCAGCTATGTGGACAGCCTTCACAGGCAGTCTTTGCATTAGTTTCTTACCTAAAAATATAACTGGCACATTGGCAATTAACATTCCTAAGGTTGTCCCGGCAGTAACCAGCCATATCGATTGATACTGCGCACCTAACAACACGGTTGCTACTTGTGTTTTATCACCAATTTCAGCGATGAAAAACAAAATAAAGGTCGCGATAAATGCCCCATATTTATCAAACTGATTTGTTCTTTCTTCGTCTTTATCGGGGATTAACAGCCACAGACCGACGGCGATAAAACTAGCCCCAATAATCCAATTTGCGATTTCAGAAGACAAAAAGTTGCCGATGTATAAGCCAAACCAGGCGGATATACCGTGATTGATCAAAGTGGCTATAATTATTCCAGCTACGAGCGCGCTTTTATTTCGAAATTTAATTGTTAGGAGTAATGCAAGTAGCTGGGTTTTATCGCCTATTTCGGCAAGGGAAACGGTTAAAGTTGAAGTGAAAAAAGCTTCCATAAATGATTCTCTGCGGGGTAAAAAAAGGTACAAAGCCATTCGCCCGCTGTTCGAATCGCATTGCACCTCAGGTCTTGCCGATATCCTAGTGGATACAAATCTACCATATGCCGTTTTCGCACAATTATGTTGACAGATTTACTCAATGAATTGAGCAGGCTACTCCCCCGAAGCGTTAATTGAATTTTAATTTGTTACACATAAATTGCAATGGCTTTTTTATTTTGTTTGAAATTCCTAATTGCTGTAGTTTGCACTTCTTTTTATGCTTAAAAAATATTCTAATTACTTGTTTTTAATCTTTATTTATTTTATCGTTTCAGCCTACTTTCAATAAATTACTCTACTGAATCTGCCTTTCAAAAATGGAAAAAAGAAAGGAAAAGAGCAAGGAAAAGAACTTTGTTAAAACAACGTGGTTTTACACTCATAGAACTCATCATTGTCATTGTGATATTAGGGATTTTAGCGGTTACCGCTTTGCCACGTTATATCAACTTGTCTGACGACGCGAATCTTGCCGTTATGAAAGGTGAGACGGCGGCGTTTAAGTCTTCTGTTGATTTGGTCCGCAATACTTACTTGGTAAGGAAAACGAGTCCGATAGTTGTGCACGGCTCAACTGTTGAAATTGATAGCACCTCCGAATGGCCTACTGGCACCGGTGTCGGAACGGCTCTGTGTATTAGTTTGTGGGATAGTTTGATGGAAGATGCAGCAACCATGAACGCAATTAGTAACAGCAGCCCTCAAGTCACTGGGTGGAGTGCGATTGGATTAAGCAATGTGTGTATTTATGGGAAAAAATACAACGACAGTACCTTTGCGTCTGGTGATCTTCCGCACTTTGCATATTTTATTAATGATGTAGCTGGTATAACTTTATTGGGTCAGACATATGCCGGCTCAGCAGGTGAAATTCAAAAAGTTAATATGTAGACCAGATGCTCACTCTGGTGCGCCTAAGCGCAATCAGTATTAAGACGATTTAGCCGACACTGCCGCAATAACGCCTTGCCTATAATTATCGGTTTTTCTATGATTATCTCGAATTAATGCCTTTCCAGTAACAAACAAGTTTAGCATTCACACATCCAAGCTTTAGGATATCTACACGCTTTTCATAAGGGCAATAATGTTCTCAAAAGCCACTTTGATTGTACTTTCTTAACCTAAATTAGTATTTATGTGTTGCTTATTTTGCTCGAATAAACAAGTATTTAAGTATCTGTTTTTTTTAAGCATATAGTGGGCAGTTACCATTTATGACGTTGCGCTCAATTAATATTCCACCTCTACTGGCAATAATGCTTATGTTCTGTAGTTTTTTAGTCAGAGCAGAAACTGCGTTTTTCTTTCAACATGCAGATAATCAAACTCCTTTTTCACAAATACACGCCACTTTAGTAAATCGTATTGCTGATTCTGCAACCGTTGAAGAGCAGGTGAAAAACAATTTCTCTTTGGCATCGTTGTTATTGCAATTTGATCGGGTTGAGTTACTAACCGAAGTGTTAGATGAGTTGGCTGAGCTGGGTGTAGGCCAATCCAATGGTGTGAATTCACTCAAGTGGCAGATATTTAGGGGGTATAGTTACTTTTCATTAAGTCAATATGTTGCTGCAGATACCTCTTTTAACCAAGCGAAAGACATTCTGGATATTTTAAACATCGCAAATAAACAACAACCTGAGTTGATTTATCTTACTGCCGTATTGACCATGTACAGCGGTATCAATGACGGGTATTTGCAACGTTACACTAAGGCTACTGAATCACTGTCTGAGGTGAACCATATTGCCAACGCTAATAATTGGTCGATACTTTCTGGGCTATCTCTGTACTACAGTGGCGATGTAAATTACGAGCTGAAAAATTACGAACAAGCTGAAGTTTTTTATCGATTATCTAAACAAATGTTTGCCGAACATGACACCATATTTAGGGCCATCTCATTAATGAGTGAAGGGCAAATGATCAATATTGTAGGCGACCGAAAACAGGCATTCTTTTTATTGGATAATGCAATTCAGGTATTTGTCAAAATGGAAGATATTTCTTCTTTGGCGTATGCCTACCTACTTAAATCGTATTTTCACAGTAAAGATGGTAATGATACCGAAGCCTTGAGGTGGATTGGCGAATCTGTGACTTTACGGGAAGAATTGAACAACCCAGTCACTATCGCTAACTCTTACGTGCATTACAGTTCAATTTTAAACGCTAATGGGTTTCTTGACCGAGCTTTAAGTTACGCTGAAAAAGCTGCGTTAATGGCTGCCGAAACCGATGATTTAGCAGGCCAATGGGATGCATTTAATCAATATGCAAGAATACTAAACGAAAAAGGCGAATTTCAGAAAGCCTACGATTATATGTATAAGTCGGAACGTGCTCTTTTAGCCAAAGCTCGATTAGATATTACAAGTCAAACCGCAAGATTAAACAGTGAATTTAATTTGGCACAACAACAACTGGAAAATCAGTTTTTAGACGAAACGAATGAATTGTTACAAACCCAGTTAGAACAGCAAACGCAATTGCAAAAAAGACAGCAATGGATAGTCCTTGGTTTAGTGGTTTTTACCGTTATTGTGATGTTATTTCTTGCGATAATATACCAGCTTTATCGCAAAAATAAACGCCTAGCCATATTGGATAATCTGACTGGATTACGCAATCGCAGGAGTATCTTGGAATCCGGGGAGCAGGCCTTTGCTATTAGTAAACGTTACAAACAGAACTTATGTGTACTGATGCTCGACGTGGATAATTTCAAATTAGTAAATGACAATTACGGACACGCTGAAGGAGATAAAGTGCTGAAGTTCGTTGCTTCAATTTGCAAAGAGGCATTACGGGCTTCCGACTATGTAGGGCGAATTGGTGGTGAAGAGTTTCTATTCGTTTTACCAAATAGCAGTGAAAAAGAAGGCAATCAATTAGCCAAACGTCTTTTCCAGAATATTCAAGAGCACATCTCACTAGCGGGTTTAAAAGTGGGCGAGGTTACTTTTAGTCTTGGTTTGGCGGCAAACTTAGAGCAGTGCAATGACTTTCTTGAGCTCGCCAGCTTAGCTGACGCAGCACTTTATGAAGCCAAAGCCAAAGGTAAGAATCAGGTGCAAACATACACAGATGAGATGCAGTTTAAACACAAAGTAGAACCTACGGGCTAATTTGACTGTTACTTGCTTGATGGAATAACTGATTCAAAATGCGGCCTGAGTTAACCAGATTGTCTGGCCTACTAGGCAGTCAGAATCCCAACATTTTGCATACGTCAGAAACAAAATACCGTCTTTGTCCACTTCAAAATAAATATTAAGTCGACAAGACGGTAAGTATGATAATGATGCACTGTTAGCCTACAAGTTTACAATCAAGTAGGTTGCGAACTACTATCTTAGAGTTGCTCTAAGCATCCACGCGGTCTTTTCATGTACACGCATTCTATCTGATACCAATGCTGCAGAAGATTCGTCATCTGCATCTTGAGCTACTTTAAGGGCCTCTCTACAAGTTTTAACCACTTGCTCATGACCCTGCAATAGAATTTTAACCATTTCTTCTGACGCGGGGACGCCATCGACTTCTTTAATTGCGCTCAGTTTTGCAAACTCTTTATAGGTCCCTGGTGCAACCATACCCAAAGTCCGGATCCGTTCTGCTATATCATCAACAGCAACCGCTAACTCAGTATAATGTTCTTCAAACATCAAATGTAACTCTCTGAATTGAGGACCCGTCACATTCCAGTGAAAATTATGGGTTTGGAGATACAAGGTATAGCTATCTGCCAGTAACTTTTTCAAACCTTCAGCGATTTGATTACGATCTGTTTCATTAATACCAATGTCAATTTTCATAATTTCTCCTTGTTATCTAAGAATCTGCTAATCAGTATAGTCGTTTAGAAAATTTTGTATAATTAGTTTTATCGATTGAGTATATCGCTTCACTATATCAATCTCTCAATATATAAACGTTTAATGTCAGAAAAAGTTCAACCGTCAAATTTATTATTATTAATCAATTGGTTGGTTAACAAAGCTAGCTGTAGCTCAACTCGTTTAACTTCTCTGAGTACAGACAATCGATTTAATTCCATGAACAACCATAAGCGCATAGCTGCGAAGATGATAAAAGCCACAAGTGTTCCAAGCAGCCAGTGTAATTTAATTCCAATATTTTGTTCATTGAATAGATTGAACCCGAAATAAATCGCCAATCCTATGAATATAACTTGCAGGGAAATAATCGCGATGGCCGTAAATTTGAATGTCCCTTTAAAGCTTCGACCAATAAGTTGCAATGTATTTGCTTCTTGTTCAGATACCTTTTCAGCATTGCTTTGTTGTTGCATGGCCGCTAAAATTTTTTGATTAATATCACTCATTTTAATGTCCTTTATTGCTTAGTTTAAGTTTTTGTCGAATCCCATGCAGCCTCGATTTCAATGTACCTACCGGGAGTCCGACAATATGGCTAATCTCGGTTAGCGTAAACTCTTCAAAATAGTGTAAGTACACTAACTGGTATGCGTTGTTATCTAGATTAGAAAGATCAACTTCTGGTGTGTTGTCTAGCAACTCAACTTTCTCGATTTCAAGGTATTGACTTGCTTCAAGTGCACGGGCTTTGTGACGCTCTTTTTGTAAATGTTTGATGGAATCAGCGCACTTGTTTTGTAGTATTTTAAAAATCCATTTAGGAAAAGCCGCAGGATCTTCAATTTTTTTAATATTCCTGCACATATCAAGCAACGCGTTTTGGATTGCATCATTTGCTAAGTGTTCGTCTTCCAGAAGTCTTGACGCATAACCAATTAATTTGGGATACCAGACTCGAAGCAACTGTTCGAGTGCTTTTTCATCGCCCATTTGAGCGTTTATGACTAACCACTCAGTTAAAACTGTTTCACTATTTCTTTTCATACTTTATAGGTCTGTCAATAAGCTCCAGCGGTTCAGTATTTCTTTAATCTTTCGTGATTCGCCCGTGATACTTTTGTGATAAATCATTCGTAATCTGACAATTGCTAGTAGTTATCCCTCATTGCTTGGCGATTAGTAGTGAATTTATTAATGCCAATGTTTCTATCTCTAACATTAATAAGACAAACGAAAGGGATGTAAGCCACGGGAACGCTTTAAATATTGTTTCAAAAGCGTGTTTACTTAGAATATTGGAAGATCATAATTATGAAAACATTAAACAAAGGAATTATCACTACTGCTTTGGGGGCATGCCTAAGCCTCTCAGCCAATGCTACAACTATTCAGGTGCAGGTTAGCAGTTTATTTGACGATGGAGGTTTAGCTATGACGCCAGTCTGGTTAGGCTTTCATGACGGTATGTACGATGCTTTTGACGCAGGCTCTGTGGCGTCTTCGTCATTACAAAGTTTAGCGGAAAATGGCATGACTGCGGGGATTGAAGCGGATTTTGCAATGAGTAACCCAATGGGAGTTCAAAGTGTGTTAGCCGCTCCCACTGGTGCGGCGCCCGTGTTTGAGCCGGGTGAAACGGCAACTAGCGGATTGTTAGAAATAGAAGCGATGAGCAGTGGTTATTTCAGCTTTTTATCCATGCTTATTCCCACAAACGATGCGTTCATTGGCAATGACAACCCAATGTCATATTCACTATTCAATGACGATGGTAACTTTGTAGGATTGGACATCTTAGTGCTAGGTTCATCAGTCTACGATTCTGGTACTGAATTAAACCGAGGATTTGGTGCGCCTTTCTTGCAAGGAGCTGAGGCCGAAGCACGTCAAAACGAAAATGGGGTGATCACCTTTCACAACGGGCTTGAAGTCTTACCCGGAGGATTAGCTATCATCGGTGGAACTACTGCCAGTGGTTATACCCTAGACCAAGCTGCTGCCGATTTTACAGCATCTGGTTTTGAAGTGGCACGCATCACCGTATCACAAGTTCCGGAGCCTGCAACGCTTGGCTTTTTTGCTATCGGATTATTGGGTTTGATGGCTCGGATTAAACGTAAATTAGCTGACTAATATTATCTGCTGCTGCGCACTTGGGTGGCAGCTTTTCGCATATCCTGAATCCAAAATTATTTTTCAACTTATAAGTTGGCGTTAGCGGTTTACGCGAGGCTCAGCACTGCTCTATCCTTTTTATTTGCTAAATCCCATCAACACCTTGTTACATCTTGAATTTGCAGGTCACCAGTGAGGCATCACAATAGTATTGAACTGCTAGATAAGCTCAATGGAGCAATAGTACCATTACCTAAAATTGTTTTTGTCGCAGCATCTAGCGAGTTTGCGATGCAAGCGTTTGAATACAAGGTGTTTGATTATTTATTAAAACCCATCTCCAATTGCCGTTTCAAGGCTTGTTTAGATAGGCTAGGAAATGCATTGTTAGAGAATCAAGCGTTGCTTGCGCAAACTAAACTTAATCAATTGTTGTGTAGTAAAACCGGTAAGTCGTTGGATGGTTTTATGCAATGCCTAGAACATTCGAAGCAAGCTACACTAACGGATTTGCAACAAACTATTTCAATTAAAAGCGGCACTCAATGGTTACGGATCAAGCTAGAAAACATTTTGTGGATTGAAGCCGCTGGTGATTATATGTGTATCCATACCCTTGATGAGACCCATATAGTGCGTAAAACACTTCGTCAATTTGAAGCCGAATTGGATAAATGGTGTTTTCCAAGGATCAATCGGTCAAGCATTATAAATCTGAACCAGATTACACATCTAACCCCTAATTCAAATGGCGAATATATGGCCAGATTAGTCTCTGGCGTTGAGCTCAAAGTAAGTCGTAAATACAAGCTTAAACTGAGTGCACTAAATTTAAATTGATTTAGCGACAAATTTATCGGAATTATAGCAACTGCTATTAACAGGAAGGGGAGGTGAATTAACCGCGTATTATGTCGTAAACGTCAAATAGGCTAACATTCCACTTTGCTAGCTGAATTGCGACTGTTTTAGGATGGCAGAGGCTAATGAATTTGCGTAATATTGTTTTCAACACTGTCATTCTGGCCTAGTAGATTACAATAGTTCAATGGCTAGAGCTTGAAGTAAACTGAAATTGATAAGGGTTCTATGCCAAACCATCTGTCTATACGGTCGTACAGTACTAAGCCCACTAATCATAGCCACACATTCAATCAGTTGGTTTTGCCTCTGAGGGGCGTTATCAATATTAAAGTAGGTAACTTTAACGGCAAGGTAGCGCCGGGTGAGTGTGTCGTTGTGAAAGCCAATGAATCTCATCTTTTTACGGCAAATACTGAAGCTAGGTTTGTAGTCGCTGATATGCAAGTTCTGCCAAAAAACCTGGAACTGTCTGAACAGGTTGTTTTTACAATTAATTCAAGTCTTATCAGTTATTTAGGATTTATCGAGAATCAACTTGAATACCAGCTAAACCCGTCTCTTGAGCAAGCGATGTACGAAACTTTCTTTCTTATATTGAGTGAACAAGCTTTACTACCAAAAGTGGATAGACGAATTGGCGCTACTATTGCCTACATAGAACAGAATATTGCCAACAAACTACAAATTAAACACTTGGCTAAAATTGCATGTTTGAGTGAAACACAACTTAAAAAATTGTTTAAGCAGCAGACTGGTACTACTGTAATGAAATATGTCACCACCTTAAGGATGGAAAAAGCTCAGGCATTGCTGCGCCATACGGATTATCCTTTGCAGCTAGTTGGTGAAAGGGTCGGATTTAGTGATCTTTCGAGCTTTAGCCGAAAGTTTTCAAGCTATTTTGGTCTTCCTCCAACAAAATTTAAACATTAAATTTAGTCTGCTTCGTCAAAGAAAGTGTCTTATTTGTCAAATTTTTTGAATTTTAAAGGCGTATAGTTTTACTACCATTAAATACACATTCTCACATTTTGTTATGTCTCAGCAATTCCACGTTTTTAAAAGTATTTTTGCAATAGTTATTGCTAGCTTTCTTTGGGGTACCACTGGGGTAGCAGCAAGCTATGCGCCAGATATTAGCTCATTGGCGATAGGGGCTTTTTCGATGGGTATCGGCGGCGTGCTTTTGGTGTTTTCTGCCCGTTCCAAGTTACGCGCTGATTTTAGATTAATGCTCGCGTATCCCCATTTCGTGTTGTTCGGAGGCGCGTGTGTCGCGATCTACCCGTTAGCCTTTTATACCTCGATGCGATTTTCTGGTGTTGCTATTGGTACTGTCATTTCTATTGCTAGTGCACCTTTTTTTGCTGCATTGTATGAACGGGTTATTAGTAAAAAGAATATTTCTGTTCAGTGGATTGTGAGTTTTGTTATCGGCGTTATTGGAATTGTCCTGTTAGTGATTGGCAAAACTGACGGTTTAGTCACATCAACTCACCAAACCTTACAATATGTGGGGATTATTTTGGGTTTATTGGCAGGGCTAACCTATGCTGGCTATTCTTGGGCAGCTAAACATTTGATTGAAAAAGGTATTGATTCACAATCTTCGATGGCAGGGTTATTTGGCTTGGCTGCATTGTTGTTACTACCGTCTTTATGGTTTACCGGTGCTAATTTATTTTCTACCGTTACAAATACCTCGGTTGCTTTGTACATGGCCTTTTTTCCGATGTTTCTAGGGTATTTATTGTTTGGATTTGGCTTGAAACTTGTTGATGCTAGTCGCGCCACGTTAATAACGCTAATCGAGCCCTTGGTTGCTACTTTTTTAGCGGTTATCATTGTGGGAGAAGATTTTAAGTTGATTGGTTGGTTTGGTATGGGGCTGATTTCGCTGTGCCTAGCATTACAAACGGTGAAGTTTAAACTTCAGCCTCAGATGGACTCGGTGGTAATATCGAAAACTTAACATGCAGATGGTAATGTTTTCCCCATAGTGACTTCATGGTCACTATGGGAATATTTGTTCTGGTTTATTTTCCTTCATTCTCTACACTTGGTTGTTTGCGCATAGATTGGGCTATTTTTTCGCCACTTCTACCGACAACATAACCGCCTACACCTACGGTTAACAGCGTAAACAGTTCCTCTGGCAGTTCTAACATTGCCACTTTGTCGGTAAACAGATTGAGGTAAGGAAACAGAATGTAGTTATTCGCTACAATAAAAATAATCACCATCATTAAGACCGGCCGCCAATTTCTCTGTATCCAACTTTTGCCTTGAGCTTCGGCGACAATGACGGCTTGCTGAGCTTGAAGTACTTTAGTTTCATACTCTAAAACTTTGTGCTCCAACTCAATCATCTTAAGTTGTACACCAGCCCTAATTTCATCGAGTTGTTTTTTAAGTACTAAGCGTTCTTCATCTGAAGTGTGCACATTATCAATCAAATCTGCAGCTGGCTTAAAAATACCGCCAATAAATTCCATAATTCCAATAGCCATAATGACTCCTTTCTTTAGTTAGGGTGAAATTTACCGGTTATTTACTGCGACTGTTTGCCACTGTTTACAATGGCGATTGTCTTAACCTGTCCTAATATGTTTAACATTTTTTCAGATTAATTGCTGTATTTTTAAACAACTTTTGATTGTGTATAAAAATAAACGTGAATAGTTTTTACATAAGCGCTTTTGGTTTAGAGGACTGCGCCCCCCGCATTGCGAAGTGCGTTCCTAATAAAGATAGTAAACAATAACCAGCAAAATAGTAGAATCCTTGGCCTGCATTAGATAGTGTTTGTGTGCTGATATCTAACGACATTTTAAATCCGAATACCGCAAAATTATGAGAGTCAGTTGTTTCTGCGTGATTGGTGGATAAAATAGCGAGGAAAACTGCTACAACAAACACATCAGCCATCGACCATTTCCCAATGCTTGAAACCACACTTAAAAAAGCCCGTTCTAGCCTTGTACCAGGTTGGAAATATGCAACACAAACCATGCTCGTTTTTATCAGTGGTATCCCCACTGAAAACAGTAAAATTAGTGCCGCGACTAATATTCTTTGGTCGTGCCATAACTCATCGATGGTTGCCATTATCGATAGCTCTTTATCGACAATACTGGAGCTCAGAGTCGATCCCCCTAATGATGCAGCCATCTCCATATCTAACGAAAACATAGGTAATAATATTCCAGGGAAAAACAAACCTATTGCAAGAATATTTAGTGCAAAACCAATATGACGTTTCAAAGCATAATCCTGTGAGTGTATTCAATATGGGACAAATATACCCTAATCATTTTTGAAATCAGTTGTTGGTTTAAAAAAAATTAGATATTTATGAAAGTGATTGAATTCCGAGTCTGTTTTGACCGAAGTTGATTTAGCTGTGATGACTTTGCATCACCTAAGTTTGTTTTATATTGCTTGTAAAATTAATATCACTTGGGAGCTAGCAAGGCTGTGAATTCAGTTTGATATCTTTTGAGTTGCAATAAAAAATGAGTTTGGACCGCTATACTCTTATACTAGTTAGACTAAGACTGATTAAAGTATTGGTACTAAGGGTAATCCACTATGACTATTATACAAATAACTGAGCTATTTGGTTGGGCGTCAATAATTAATCTCGCCTATTTATTACTTGCTACATTAATTGTAACACTTATGCCTGATGCAATAGCTTCAATTCATAGTAAGGTATTCAAAGTTGAAAAAAGCACATTGCCACCTTTGTATATTAACTTTCTGAGTCTTTATAAAGTCATGACATTGGTTTTTATTGTTTCTCCGTATATTGCTTTAAAAATAATGGGGAGTTAAGCGCTAAATGAAGAAGTCCGTATTCATATTCTTAGTCTGTGGATCAATTTTTATCTTCAAAAGTGGGATAGCAAACGATGGACTTCAATTGGCAAGTCAGGAAGATTTATTGGTCGCCAAAGGTGAGCCCAATTCCCAACATGAGTTTGAAGATCAAGGAGACCTTTTTGTTCATTACTACTATCAAACTGAGAATGAGTCTTATTTGGTAGATGTTGAAACCGGTAAGGTTTGCAATGCCTATACAGGCAAAGAAGTTCGCAGTTGCTTTCCTTGTGCTGAGAATGAAGTTTCATTTAAATGCCCTTAACAAACCTATGAGATTGATATGTCGAAAACAACTAAGTATTTATTAATATCAGCGTTATTTTGCCTCGCCTTTGTCTGCTATTACGTTGGCAGTGTCATTGGCGCAATCGCATTTATTGCATTAGGCTTTTTGTTGGAGGTGGCTCTGTGGATTGGTATTTTAAAGACGTCTAAAAAACATATGTCTAACCGCTCTTGCGTCGATTTCCTGCGCTGATGTGAAGACAAAAAAATAGCACTTTAAAAGTGCTATTTTTAAGATTAAAACCTGTATTGAATCAGGCTTATTTCACTGGGAATCCGCGATCGCGCATCAGGGCTTCTACATTTGCATCTCTACCTCTAAACAAACGATAAGCTTCAGCAGGGTCCATTGCGTTTCGAATGGCGAATAAATGCTTAACTAGCTTTTCACTTAGTTCTTTGTCGTAGAATCCACCAGGTGCTTCAGCAAAGGCTTCAGCAGCATCTGAGGTTAAAACTTCAGCCCACATGTACCCGTAATAACTAGACGCATAACCTTCACTACTAAAGATGTGCCCAAATTGAGTACTACGGTGACGCATTACCATTTCTTCCGGCATGCCTAATTTCACAAGTTGTTCTTGTTCAAACTTCTGAGGATCAATCGCAGCAGGATCTGTTGTGTGATACAACAAGTCCATTATTGCAGATGCCATGTACTCAGTGGTTTTGAAACCTTCATTGAAAGTAGATGCTTTTTTGATTTTAGCTACTAACTCTTGTGGGATAGGTTCACCGGTTTTGTAATGCACTAGATAATTATTAATTACTTCATCAGTGATTAACCAACGCTCTAACAATTGAGATTGGAATTCAGTGTAATCACGCACACCTGAATGTGACGTTGGGTAGGCTACCTTGGCCGATAAGAAGTGCAATGCATGGCCAAATTCATGGAAGTAAGTTTCCGCATCATCCCAAGAAATCAATGTTGGCTCGCCTTCAGGACCTTTCACGAAGTTTGAGTTATTCGAAGAAAGTACCGTTTTCTTACCATCAAAAGTGGTGTAACTGCGGTAAGTCGTTGCCCAAGCGCCAGAACGTTTACCAGTGCGAGCAAATGGGTCTAAATACCATAAACCTATATGTTCACCAGACGTAAGATCTGTCACTTCCCATACTTTAACATCTGGGTGAAAAACAGGTACTTTGCCTTCTTCGATAGGTGTAAATTTGAAGTTGAAGAGACGACCTGCAACATAAAACATAGCTTCGCGAAGTTTGTCTAACTGCAAATATTGTTTTACTTGGTCTGAGTCTAGGTCGTATTTTTGTTTACGTACTTTTTCAGCATAAAAACGATAATCCCATGGCTCTATGGTGATATTCGCATTCTCTGCATCCGCAACGGCTTGCATGTCTTTTACTTCTTCATCCACACGAGCAATAGCCGCAGGCCAAACTTTCTGCATCAAGTCCATGGCGTTTTCAGGATTTTTCGCCATGCGATCTTCTAGTCTCCACTGTGAATAGTTTTCGTAACCTAACAGTTGAACACGCTCATGACGCAATTTTAAAATTTGTTTGATCAATTCATTATTGTCATATTCGTCACCGTTGTTGCCGCGGCTGTAATATGTTTCCCAAACTTTTTTACGTAGTTCACGTTCTTCAGAATAGGTTAGGAAAGGGTCCATTGATGAACGGGTGTTGGTAATCGCATATTTACCTTCATGGCCTCGCTGGGCTGCGGCTGATGCTGCACCAGTCACAAAGGACTCAGGTAAACCAGAAAGTTGATCAGCGTCGATGTAGAGCACATAGTTTTCTTCATCAGCCAACACATTATTTGCAAATTTGGTTTGTAAACTTGCTACTTCTTGGTTTATTTCTGCATAACGCTTTTTCGCTTCCCCTTCCAAGGTCGCGCCATTGCGTGCAAAACCGTTGTATGTCAACCAAGTCACACGTTGCTGTTCAGAATTGAGCTGTTTATATTCTTCGCCTTCATACACTGCTTTTACCCGTGCAAAAAGCTTTTCATTTTGGTTTATCTTTGAACTAAACGCGGAGATCTTAGGAACCATTTCCTTTTGAATCTCACGGAACTCAGGGCTATTCTTATTGGAACTCCAAATACCCCAGTAGGTGAATACGCGACCTAACTCTGCACCAGACTTTTCTAACGGAACAATAGTATTTTCGAATGTAGGCGCTTCAGGATTGTTAATAATCGCGTCTACTTCGGCTAAATTGATTTCCATTCCTTTTTCTAACGCTGGAACTAGTAGGGCTAAGTCCATTTTATCAAAAGCTGGAACACCGCCATAAGGGCCTGAATATTCAGCAAGTAATGGATTTGTTTCTTGTGCGACTTGTTCAGTCATGGATGTTTTATCTTCTGTTTTAGTGGGGGTTGTGCTTTGAGAGCACCCACCTAATGTTGCAATTAGCATTGCACTTGTTAGTGTCAGAGCAAATTTTTTCATTTAATTTTTACCAATTATTTGAGAGATAGTTCCGTCATTATTATTCATTGTATGCTCTGAAATGAGCATTGTGGATAATACTAATCTTTAGTGTCAAAACTACAAGCGCTAAGGCCAAATCTACTTTTACATATCGTCTACAAACCCTTACAAAGTAAATTTCACATATCTTTTTCTAGTTTTAAGCCGAAGTGCTGAGTTTGGTCTTTTTAACTAAGTGATTGAAAAGTATTGTTGCGTGTTTGAATCGTCTGTTGTTCACGTATTGTTTCGAATACCTAATGTCGGTTGATGTACGTTACAGCTGCTGTTTTTTGAGTACTATTTAATCAAGTTAAATAAACCCTTTGAGTTAGCCATCATGTTCAAGTATTTGTGTTTGTTTATGACCTTAGTTGGCAGTAGTTGCCAAGCAGATGAGTTTTTTATTGCTAAAGGGGTGAATTGGCTAAACAACCTAGTACCAGAGACTACCAAATTTGAATTTAATAAATCTCGTATTAAATTTGATGGTTGTCGTCATCGGGAATATGAATTGACATTCAGTCAACCGGTTAACCAACGCTTGTCATTTGAAGGCGGTATGAGCTACGCAAATGGCAAGTTGCAGTGGGGCATCAATAGCCAAAAAATCAGTCTTAAGCGTTACTCTTTTTTACCACGCTATAGTGTCAATCGTAAAATTAGTCTAAGTGCGGGTATCATCTTGCAATCAGCGCCTGAATTTAGTACTTCTCAGGGATTAGAGCTCGCCTTACCGAAAAGTAAAATTTATAAGATTAGCAGTCGTTTCAAAGGCATCCGAGATGACCATCAGGTGGATATCGCATTGAGTAGTCACCATTGGGATGCTAACGATGAATTTGGCACTTTGTTTGACAACGGATTAATCGATAATAAGCTAAATGTTAATTACGCCGCATTTTTCTAACGCTAAGTTCGCAGTGCTAAACCGCAGCCCCCTTTACGACTGTTTGACGTAAATGTTTAATGTCACAAAGTAACTGAATTTTACTGAAATCGTTTTTAGCTATCTGAGTTACACAGGTATTTTCAAATCCAGCGCGCTCTAAACTCAACCCATCAATTTTTAAAATGTGTTCTAAAATATATCGTAAGACCAAGCCATGAGTCATCACCATTAAGCTGTCTTCAACCGCGTTTGCCTGTTCAACAATGTGTTGCCACGCTAGCTCAACACGTTGTCCAAATTGGTGCTGACTTTCGCCATTTTCCGGTTGATAATCGGCGGCTAAAAAATCAAAGTCAATTAGCTTCCAAGGGGTTCCTCTGAGCGCTCCCAAATTACGTTCCTGTAACAGTTCCGATAAAACTAATTCGCAGCCCAATAGCTGCTGAACCGGCTTTGCTGTCTGCTGGGTGCGAGTATGATCGCTACACAATATTCTAGAAATAGCGTGGTGTTGATAAGCATCGGCCAAATCGTTTGCTTGTTGCTGACCATGAGCGGATAACGGAGTCTCTGGCGTCTGTACAATCCTATTTCGATTGCCGTCTGTCTCACCGTGGCGGACCAAATAAATAGACATCATTAAGCCCTTAATTTATGCAAATACAACGGTTTTATTTTTGTGAATAATCACGCGGTCTTGCAAATGGTAACGAACGCCATTGGCTAACGCGGCTTTTTCACAATTCTTGCCTTTGCGAACCATATCTTCAGCTGAGTCACTGTGGCTGATGCGTATTACTTCTTGCTCAATAATTGGCCCTTCATCTAAGTCTTTTGTCACATAATGACAAGTCGCGCCAATCAGTTTAACACCGCGGTCATAGGCTTGTTGATAAGGTTTAGCTCCGGCAAAGGACGGCAAAAAGCTATGGTGGATATTGATAGCTTTGCCTGCTAATTTTTGACATAAGTTGTCAGGCACAATTTGCATAAATCGCGCAAGTACTGTGAGATCTGCTTGATACTCTTCTAGTAAAGCTTCAACTTGGGCAAAGGCTACTGCTTTGTCTTGATTTTTGAAATCTACCCAATGGAAAGGTACTCGATACCAATCTGCAAATTGTTTCATTTGCGGGTGATTCGCAATGATGCAAGGTATTTCACAATCAAGCTCACCACTGTGCCAGCGATGCAGAATATCAATGAGGCAATGAGATTCATGGCTGGCAAGCAAAGCCACTTTTTGTTTTTGCAAGGAATCGGATACTTTCCACTTCATTGAAAATTGTTTAGCGATGGGTTCAAAGGCCTGTTTGAAACTCTCTAAAGTCAATTTCAGCGTGGCAGTCTTTATTTCATGACGCATAAAAAAGCGCCCTAATTTGGCGTCTGTATGGTGGCTTGCTTCTACAATAGTGGCTTGATGATCAGCTAAAAACTGACTCACAGCAGCGACTAATCCTACTTGATCGGGACAATCGATTACCAGCCTGAAGGTTTGTTGCATGAATAAATTACTCTTGTTAAATCGGACTTACTACTAATCCCCTTATTGTGCTGCCGGAATAGGCCTGAGGTAAAGCACTTATTGGAATTACATAAAAGTTTATCTTGGGCGAATGGGACGATGCAAAGGCCAAGTCTGTCGAATAGGGTATTGCACCCCGTTTTTGCCACTAACAGATTCAAATAAATGCAATTGATCTATCTTTAACTCGAAATCTGGTTCATATAGTGGCGCCGGAGGATTGTTTTTAGCGTTTCTAACTAGGGTGATATGAGGAATATACTCTCTAATGGGCAAGTTCAGTCCTGCTTGTTGTGCATATTCGGTCAACCGTTTTGTCGTTTGCAACATGTGCTCTGGAATTTGGGTACTACCGAGCCATAATATTTTCGGTTTTGACCAATAACCTAAGGTATCAATTTGCAGGCTAAAATTTTGAAATTGGCTTTCTTGTATGGCACAACAAAGGTGGTCTAATTGTTGTTCTCTAACTTGTCCTAGAAACACACTAGTGATGTGAAAATTTTTAGCAGGCACGCAGCGCTCAAATCTCGGTAAGGCTTTGTTGCGCCAATCATCTAATGCAATTTTTGATTTGGCATCTAAATCAAATCCTAAAAAGTAGCGCATTGAAACTCCAGCAACGATAGAATGGGGTGATTATAGAGGATTTTTGGTTTGACTGCGTGTTACCTGTAGAAACTTGCTGGCCAGCATTAGAAAAATACATTGAAGATCAAGATGTGATTTTAGTGGCTCCACCTGGAGCGGGTAAATCCACATATTTGCCTTTGAAACTGCTACAACATCCTAAATTTGCTGATCAGAAAATCATTATGCTGCAACCGCGACAAATAGCAGTGACGTCGATCGCCAACTATTTGTCAGAGCAGCTAAATGAAACCGTTGGGCACACCATCGGTTATCGTATGCGAGGTGAAACTAAAGTAAGTGCTCACACTAGATTGGAGATTGTTACTGAAGGGTTGCTTACCCGTATGTTGCAAAACGATCCAGAGTTAGCCAATGTTGGACTGATTATATTTGATGAATTCCATGAGCGGAATATCCATTCTGATTTTGCCTTAGCGTTATGTTTGGAAGTAAAGCAAGCGCTCCGTGATGACTTACGGTTATTGGTAATGTCGGCGACTTTGGATGCAGCAGCGGTGGCTAATTTATTGCCTGATGCCAAACAACTGGAAAGTCATGGCCGCAGTTTTCCGGTCACTAGCCATTACCGACCACGAGATAAAAGTACTCTTTTAGAGCAACATGTTTTTAAGATTATCAAAGAAGCAGTGAATAGCCACGATGGCGATATTCTTGTCTTTCTGCCCGGTGCACGACAAATATTGGCAACGCAACAATTGTGTGAGCAATACTTTGAACAAGATATTGAAACTTATACTTTGTTTGGACAACTGGATAAACAAAAGCAGCGTTTAGCAATACGACCGGCTAAACAAGGCATGCGCAAAATTGTGCTGGCAACCAATATTGCTGAAACTAGCTTAACCATCGACGGTATTAAAGTGGTAATTGACTCTGGTTTAGAGAATGTTGCAAGTTTTAATTGGCAGCGGCGCATCGAGCAGTTAAGCAGCAAACAAATTTCTAAAGCCTCAGCTACTCAGCGGGCAGGTCGGGCGGGGCGTTTAACTGCTGGAGATTGTTACCGATTGTGGTCTAAGGATACTCAACAACGTTTAATTGCACAGCGCCCCGCGCAAATTTTAGAAACAGATATTAGTGGCTTGTATTTAGATGCAAAAGTCTGGGGCAGTGAATTATCTGAATTACCTTTGTTGGACACCCCTAGTCGTTCTCAACTCGACTATGCAAAATGGGTGTTATCGTTATTAGGTGCGATAGATTCCTCCGCTAAATTAACCCCCCATGGCAGAGCGTTGAACGGCTTTGGTTGCCATCCAAGATTGGCTGGGATGTTAGTAGACAGTCAAAAAGGGCAGCCCTTGCAAAAAGCGCTAGCGTGCTTATTGGTGGCAATGCTTGAATTTCGTCCCATTAGTGAACTGCGAAGAGAAACCCAGCTACGTCAGCATTTACGTTTTCTACTCACGCAGCCCTCGCATCCTATTTGGACGCAAGCAAAACGTTGGGCAAAACGGCTTGGATGTTCTTGTGATAGCCGTTCGGTAAGCCTTGAAAAGGGGAATCTCAGTGAACTGTTAAGTGTGGCATATCCTGATCAGATAGGTCGCTTGCGAGACAATGGAACTTATCAGCTAGTAAATGGAACAGGAGCTAAATACTTCAACTCAAAAGATCAAGGCACTAGTGCGTTGAGTAAATGGATTATCGTGACCAAATTAACCATCAGTGACCAGGCTGATGCACTCATACAAATGGCCGAACCAATAGACGAACACTTGGTTTTTGAGCGATTTAAACATCATTTTAAACGACAAAGTGAATATAGTTGGTCCCATACATTGGCAAAAGTTGTCGCGCGAGAAAAACAAACATTCGGCGCTATTACGCTATGGGAAAAACAAATCGAAGCCTCAGATGGGCTGCAATGCGTGCAAATATTGATAGCGCAAATCAAACAACAAGGACTTTCATTTTTACCTTGGAAAGAGAAGGTTTGGACGTTTATTTATCGAGTAAGTTTGGCTCGTAAAGTGGAAGGTGAGCATTGGCCTGATTTCTCAGAGACTAGCTTGTTGGCTGAGCTCGAAGAATGGTTGGAACCTTTTCTCGATGGCATAGTTACAGGCAATAAGCTACAGCAGTTAGATTGGTTAACTATCTTAAAAAATCGATTAACTTGGGAGCAGCAACAACAACTAGATCATCACTATCCACTTAAAATGAAAGACGCAACAGGGCAAGACTGTAAACTAGTATATTCAGCCGATGAACAAGTTGAAATGCAAGTGAAAATGCAGCATATGTATGGTTACGATGGTTCACCCTGTGTTGCCAATGGCAAAGTACCAATAACCCTAACACTGCTATCACCAGCCGGTAGAGCATTGCAGAAAACCCAAGATCTTGCAGGGTTTTGGCAAGGTAGCTACAGCCAAATTCAAAAAGAAATGAAAGGCCGATACCCCAAACATTTTTGGCCCGACAATCCAGCGACAGCACAAGCAACAACGCGCGTTAAGAAATATATGTAGTGCTCAAGCCTAATATGTCGCAGTATAGTATTCCAGCGTTAGTTGTTTGAGCCAACCACGTTGCACTGATATACTGGCTTCTTGAAAATAACCCCAACAAAGATCCCCTTATTCAGCCATGTCATTAGCCCAAAAATTGAATCCCTTACCTTGGTTCCGCAAGTATTTCTGGAAGTTGTTTCTGGTTTGCGTCGTTGCTATGTGTGCCTACATGGTTTATTTAGATGCTATTATTGCCCATCAGTTTTCTGGTAATAAATGGCAAGTTCCCGCGCAAATTTATGCTCGTCCTTTGGTGCTAAGCTTAAAAGAAGAAATCACCAGTAAAGAAATTATAGAAGAGCTGACGCTATTGGGGTATCGACGGGTTGCTAAAGCGAGTCGCACTGGTGAATATCAGTACAACAATAATCATTTCGAAGTTTATCGTCGAGCGTTCCATTTTCCTGATGGCTTTCAAGCCGAGACAGCTTTATCTCTGACCGTTAAATCGGGGCGTGTGTCTAGCATTGTTAACCTCAATAGTGGCAAACAAATTGATAGTTTCCGTTTAGAGCCATGGTTAGTTACACGATTGATCAGTGAGGGGAAAGAAGATCGTATGTTGGTGTCTTTGGGTCAGGTGCCTAAAGAACTAGTTGAAGCTTTAGTTCTGGTAGAAGACAAGGATTTTTATCAGCATCATGGAATAGCTCCGCTTTCAATTTTACGGGCTTTGATTGCTAATATCTCAGCGGGACGCGCGGTGCAAGGTGGCAGTACCTTGACCCAGCAATTGGTTAAGAACATGTATTTGACCAATGAAAAGTCGATAACCCGTAAAATCAAAGAAGCGTTTATGTCAATATTGATCGATGCCCGTTATAGCAAAGATCAAATAATGGAAGCTTATTTAAATGAGGTGTTTTTAGGACAAAACGGGAATACTGGGGTGCATGGATTTGGTTTGGCCAGTTACTTCTATTTCGATCGGCCGTTAAACGAACTAAATCTAGAAGAAATGACCACCCTAGTTGGTATGATCAAAGGGCCGTCTTATTACAATCCAAGGCGTCATCCTGAGCGTGTCATTGAGCGACGTAATCTGGTGTTGAGGCTGCTGTTTGAAGCTGGAAAGATTAACAAAACAACCTTTGAACAGTTGTTGGATAAGCCAATTCAAGTCGCCACTGGCGCAACTCTGGTTAGGGGGAAACATCCAGCCTTCATGGATAGAGTAGGGCGAGAATTACGTACTATTCTAGATAATCCAGATATTCGTGATTCTGGTGTGAAACTCTTTACGTCCCTTGACTCAAACGCTCAGCGCAAAGCCGAGACCGCCCTGTCTGGTGGATTAACCAGTATTGAGAAGCAACGTAAATTAGAGAATTTACAAGCCGCTATGGTAGTCACTGACATTGATAGTGGTGAAATTCGCGCTATGGTAGGAGATCGCAACACCGGTTTTAGTGGTTTTAATCGAGCATTGGATGCGAAACGCTCCATAGGCTCTTTAATCAAACCAGCAATTTATATCACTGCTTTAGAACATCCAGAAGAATATAATCTGGCCACACCTCTGTTCGATGATCCAATCAAATTACCCAGTGAAGGTGGGGAAACTTGGGAGCCGCAAAATGCAGATAAAAAGTTTCGTGGTCAAGTGCCATTGTATACAGCATTAACACAATCACTGAATGTTCCCACTGTAAGCTTAGGTATGGAACTAGGCTTAGAAAATATTACTCAAACACTCAAGCGTTTAGGGGTAACTGAACCTATTACCCAATATCCTGCATTGACATTAGGTGCCCTAGATTTATCGCCTATTCAAGTCAATCAGGTATATCAGACGATTGCAAATAATGGCGTGCAAATCCCTCTTCATACAGTTAACGCAATCATGTCTGCAGATGACCAATTAATGTATTCATTTTCTTCTCAGGCCACTAGAATCATCGATGAAAAAGTAGCTTATTTGATGAATTACGCGCTGCATAAAGTCACCTTAGAGGGCACCGCGAAACAAATTAGACGGCGTTTTCCAACGATTAATATGGCCGGCAAGACCGGTACAACTGATGATTATCGAGATAGTTGGTTCAGTGGTTACGACAAAAATATATTAGTAACCAGTTGGATTGGCACTGATGATAACAAAAGTACCGGGTTAACTGGTGCCAGTGGTGCATTGCGATTATTTATGGATTTCCAGTTATTGCAAGAACCTAAGTCACTCGTTCGTCGCTTCCCTAAAGGTTTAGGGATCGCACATTTTAATCCGCAAACCGGTAGAGCGACGCAAGCGGGATGTCAAACAAGCATGAGTTTGCCAGCCATATTAGAAGTGCTGCCGAAACGAGCCGATAAATGTGATACCAAAAATCCGAAGATCCAAGAGCGCAAGAGCTTTTGGGAAAGGCTTTTTGGTAATTAACCAAAAAGTTAATTATTAATATTCAAAACTGACATTAACGTTTGTCTTTGGGGGGCATTGGTTTTTTCACATGTTTGTCTAAGAACGGCGCTAAATCGGTCGGTTTACTGCAATCTAAACTACCACCAGTAAAGGTGGATAAAACGGCAATGGTTTTATTTACTGTTGAGCTGCAATCCACTCGTACCGAGTTACTTTCTCTTAGTTTTTCATCGTCCGTTTTAAAGGGATCAAACTTAGGTAAATTCAAATCAGGCGACTCTCTTTGCTGACGATAGCGCTGCGCCTCCTGTTCAGCCATGCGTTGATTGGCTTGGGCTGAGTGATCTAACAAATGTTTTTGCGCTAAGTTTCGTGAGGTCTCAACCTGAGTGTCAGTGTTAGTTTTGTCTGGAAAATCAATCGAAGGCAAATCTTCCCGTCTTGAATCATTTTCAATAGGGGGTATTTGCGGTGTTACCTGTTCAACAATTTCGGGCGCTTCATTAGGTTCGATGGTATCTGCTGGTGGTAACGTTTCTGACACTTCTATTTCAGTTACTTCTACGTCTTCAATAACTTGGTCTGCTTGTTGTTTTTGTTGATTATCATCAGGTTTGGCCAGCGCTTCTGGTTCAGATAACGGTTCAACAGTTTCGATTTCGGCAGCTTCTTCCACAACTTTTGGCGCAGGCAAAAATACGAGTTTGGCGTTGATCGCAGAAACCTCTTGCTCGATTTTTGTTGGGATAATAATTCGTTGTTGAGACAAAATCCACCAACCAATCAGGCCATGAGCAAGCACGGAAATAAACAACACTTTTCGTAGAGAATTGTTTTTCGTTTTGGTTGGAAGGTGTTGTTGACGTTCAAAATCCAAGGTGAGCGCTATCCAGCATTAATATTTGTGAACTTGATTCGACAATAGACTTGCAGTACCTCCTTTAGTTCCCTAAAAGCAACACTTTCGAAATACATCCAGACAGCGCACCCAGAACGTGCAAAAATAGGTATTTGCACACAATTGGTGCGTAAGTTGACTGTTTAATCTGCTTTTTTTAATCTAAGTCTTTGATTTTTATGTGTAAACATTAGTGGCATAAGACTTGTTTTAAGAATGGAGCGTTTCAATAAAAACAAATTCAAAATACCGGGAGTAACACAATGAAACTAGTAACTGCGATAGTTAAGCCTTTCAAGCTTGATGATGTTCGCGAAGCCATTTCAGAGATTGGCATTGATGGTTTGACTGTCACTGAAGTGAAAGGCTTTGGACGTCAAAAAGGTCATACCGAATTGTACCGTGGTGCAGAATACCAAGTGGACTTTTTACCAAAAGTTAAACTGGAAATTGCGGTTCAAGACGATCATGTTGAACGTTTAGTTGAAGCTATTGTTAGCGCAGCGAAAACGGGCAAGATTGGAGACGGAAAAGTATTTGTGTATGACTTAGAGCATGCAGTACGTATCCGTACGGGTGAAACTGACGGCGAAGCCATTTAAGTAGCAGGGCAGGAGAAAATCATGGAAATTACATTCGAACTTGGGTATGCACTAGATACCTTTTACTTTTTGATATGTGGCGCCTTAGTCATGTGGATGGCAGCTGGCTTTACAATGCTAGAAGCCGGTTTAGTGCGTGCTAAAAACACCACTGAAATATTAACTAAAAACATTACTTTGTACGCAGTCGCTTGTATCATGTATATGGTATGTGGCTACTCAATTATGTACGGTGGAGACGACTTCACATTGTTCCTTAGCGGAATCGTAGGTGACGGCGCAACGGGTGAAGCAGAACCTGCTACCTATGCTCCTTCAGCAGACTTCTTCTTCCAAGTAGTATTTGTTGCAACTGCAATGTCAATCGTTTCAGGCGCGGTCGCTGAGCGTATGAAATTGTGGTCTTTCCTTGCATTTGCCGTAATCTTAACTGGTTTCATCTATCCAATGGAAGGTTCTTGGACTTGGGGTGGCGCTTCTGTATTCGGTATGTATACACTTGGTGACCTAGGTTTCTCTGACTTTGCTGGTTCAGGTATTGTACATATGGCCGGTGCTGCAGCTGCTTTAGCTGGTGTGTTGATACTAGGTGCTCGTAAAGGTAAATATACTGCCGATGGCAAAATTAATGCGATTCCAGGCGCTAACTTACCGTTAGCAACATTAGGTACATTTATCCTGTGGATGGGTTGGTTTGGTTTCAACGGTGGTTCTGTTCTTGCGACAGCTACTGTAGAAAGTGCTAATGCTGTTGCTGTAGTATTTATGAATACTAACGCTGCTGCTGCTGGTGGCCTAGTTGCTGCACTTATTCTAGCGCGTATCTTGTTTGGTAAAGCTGACCTTACTATGGCTTTAAACGGTGCGTTAGCTGGTTTGGTTGCTATTACTGCAGAGCCTTCTACTCCAACTCCACTGCAAGCTACTTTGTTCGGAGCTATCGGCGGTCTATTGGTAGTTGGAAGCATTGTTGCTCTAGATAAAATGAAAATTGATGATCCAGTAGGTGCTATCTCTGTTCACGGTGTGGTAGGTCTTTTAGGACTTCTACTAGTACCTATTACAAATGATGGTTCTTCTTTCTCTGGTCAAATCATCGGTGCTATCACAATCTTTGTATGGGTATTCGTAACTAGCTTGGTTGTATGGTTAATACTTAAAGCTATCATCGGTATTCGTGTAAGCGAAGAAGAAGAGTTCGAAGGTGTAGATATTGGCGAATGTGGTTTGGAAGCATACCCAGACTTCACTGGTGGACGTTCTTAATACCTACTCTTTAAGAAAAACACAGAGGGCGAATAAAAAAATAAGAATAATCAGAATAATAACAACATCGTCCTACTGTTGTTAAAAACAGACAAAACCCCGCTAATCAGCGGGGTTTTTTTTATGCTCAGCTCTGATTATTCTGAATCATCCTTTCGAAGTTAATTGTAACTATCTGAATATCTTGAACTTACACAGTTTTTAACACTCTTGGTATCCTTCCTGCTCTGAACTAAATCAATGTTAATTGTCAGATGCCTATAGACATTTTGAAAACTGACGTGACTTTTTCAGGAGAAATTATGATTATAAAGCCCCTTCATGTGTCTTTACTCTGTTTCATTGCAATGCTATCCGCTTGTGGTTCTAATGATGATGCTTTGCCGATTTTTGCCGCTCCCGTTAAAACCACTCTACCGTCTTTTTCCTTAGCCGTGAGTGATGCACCAGCAGACGGTTTAGCAGATGTAATTTTGTGTTTTTCGACTATTACCCTCAAAGGCGAGGAAGAAGATCTTACTTTCAAAGTTGGTGATCCAGAGTTTGCTCTTACGGCCAACGATTTATGTTTGGATGATACCAATAATGTGGTGCCTAATGCGGTTGGAATTGACCTTCTTGAGTACACTGGTAGTCTCTCAATACCGCTAGTAGAAGAGATTAATATACAAGCCGGTCAATACTCTCAAATAAGCCTTGGTATGACAGATGGTTCATACACGGTAGATAAACTAAAGCATACAAAAAATCCGATAACCATCGCATCCAATGAAATCACCTTTGACGGGTTTACTGTAACTGAAAACAACACAGCAGATTTTACGGTTGAATTCGATTTACGAAACGCCTTGACCAACCCCGTGGGACAAGATGAATATTTTTTACAATCAACTGGAATAAGGTTGGTAGATAATCAGCAAGCTGGGCAAATCAAGGGGCAAGTTTCAGAAACGCTTTTGATTAATCAATTATGTGAGCCGTTAGCTGATATCAATGGCTCTCCTGCGGTTGTGTATTTGTATGAAGGCATGAACTTAGAATCTAGTAAATTGGCAGATAATGGTGGTTTAGAACAGGTTCTTCCTTTTGCCAGTACAAGTGTCTATTTTGATGCTTCACAAACTACTTACCCCTTTGATATTGGTTTTGTTCCCTATGGAAGTTACACGCTGGCACTCAGTTGCGATCTTACTGATGATCCAGAGTTAGATGACGAAGTAGGCTTTGTACAAATTCAAGAAGTCAGCATAGATGATGCTAAAACTGAGGGAGTAGTCAATTTTGAGGACGTTAATGAATAGGCTTTAAAGCATAGAAAAGTGCTTTTACACCACTTGCGTTTATATTTTCTTTAAACCAATGGTCGCAAAGCGTATCCTTTAAATCATCAAATAGTATAAAGGGTGGTTTAATGAGATTTCTTGCGTGTATCTTTGGTTCATTGATTGTATTCAGTCAATACAGTTCAGCCTATGATCGTATCACTGGTGAACCCTTCGCTTCACGTTCTGAGGTTATAGCGACCAATGGTATGGTTGCCACTAGCCAACCATTAGCCACGCAAGTTGGCTTAGACATCTTAAAGCAAGGTGGTAACGCTATTGATGCCGCTATTGCTGCGAACGCCATGCTGGGCTTGGTAGAACCAACCGGCAATGGAATTGGTGGTGATTTGTTTGCTATCGTCTGGGATGCAAAAACGCAGCAGCTTTATGGATTAAATGCCTCAGGCCGTTCGCCTAAATCGTTAACGTTAGAATACTTTAAAGAGCAAGGTATGGAAAAGATTCCATCCCATGGTCCTTTGCCGGTTTCCGTTCCTGGCGCTGTTGATGGATGGTTTGAACTACACGGTAAATTTGGTTCATTGCCGATGACTAGTATCTTATCTCCAACCATAGAGTATGCTAAAAAAGGCTTTCCAGTAAGCGAACTTATTGCTTGGTACATGCAACGTAGCGCGCCAATTTTAAGTAAGTATGAGGGATTTTCCGATACTTATATGCCCAATGGTTCAACACCTAAAAAAGGTGAAATATTCGTAAATCAGAATTTAGCCGCCACATTGGAAAAAATAGCCACAGGTGGTCGCGATGCCTTTTATAAAGGTGATATCGCTCGAACTATTGCCGCCTATATGAAAGGGCAAGGTGGATTCCTTAGTTATGAGGATTTAGCTAGTCACACATCCACTTGGGTAGAACCCGTATCGAGTAATTATCGTGGCTATGATGTTTGGGAATTGCCACCAAATTCGCAAGGCATTGCGGCTTTGCAAATTTTAAATATGCTTGAACAGTTTGATATCGAAGGAATGGGCTTTGGTTCGGCTGAATACATTCATACATTTGTAGAAGCTAAAAAACTGGCGTTTGAAGATCGCGCAAAATATTACGCCGATCCGGCATTTAATCAGATTCCAACTGATTGGCTGATATCCAAACAATATGCCCAACAACGGGTGAAGCTACTGAATCAACAAAAGGCAGCCAATCGTTATGATGCCGGCCTCAATGAAGGCGATACTATCTACCTAACCACCGCAGATAAAGACGGTAATATGGTATCGCTTATCCAATCCAATTATCGCGGGATGGGCTCAGGAATGACACCCACAGGCTTGGGATTTATATTGCAAGATCGCGGTGAACTGTTTTCTCTGCAAGAAGGACATTTTAACGTTTATGAACCAGCGAAACGACCATTTCACACTATCATTCCTGCTTTTATGACAAAAAATGGCAAACCTTGGTTGAGTTTTGGAGTAATGGGTGGTGGTACACAACCACAAATGCATGCCCAGATAATAGTCAATTTAATTGATTTTGGAATGAACCTGCAAGAAGCTGGAGATGCACCAAGAATACTGCACAGTGGTTCAAGCCAACCGACAGGTACTTTGATGGAAGATGGGGGCTATGTGAGCCTCGAAAGCGGTTTTTCAGCCAAGACTCGACGAGAATTAGTACAAAAGGGACATATATTACGAGATGTATCTGGCAGCTTTGGTGGTTATCAAGCTATTCTTAGAGACAGCAAAACTGGTGTATACTTTGGCGCCTCTGAAAGCCGGAAAGATGGCCAAGCTGCCGGCTATTAACTGAACTTACAATGCTCTTCTATTAATAAAAAAGAACAAGAAAAATATGACACAACCCCAAAAAGGCATTTGCGCAGAACCCAATTTACATGCGCAATATTTGATGTTTAATGTTATCGATGATGATGCGCAAGTGATACGCGCAAAACTAGCTCATATCCTCAATGTATTTGAACACTATGATGAGGAGCATTATGAGGCCATGGTGTCGGGTATCATAGCGGTTGGCACTAGTTATTGGACTGACTTATATCCGGGCCTAATTCCAATGGAACTCGCGCCTTTTCCAGATATGGAGTGTGATGATCGCAATGCGCCAGCAACACCATGTGATTTATTTATTCAAATCCGTGCTGACCGAGCGGACGTTTGTTTTGCCATAGGTAGTGAGGTGTGTGAGTTGCTTAAAGGACATGTGGAGTTATTCGAGGAAGTTAAAGGATTCCGCTATTTAGATGGGCGGGACTTGATTGGTTTTGTAGATGGCACAGAAAACCCCAAGGGCATGCACAAACGAACTGTAGCCGTAGTTGGCGATAAAGATCCCGATTTTGCTGGCGGTAGTTATATTCATATTCAACGTTACCGAACCCATATGGATCGTTGGCAAAGACTACCGGTTAAAAACCAAGAAGATATAATTGGTCGCACCAAAGAGGACAACGTCGAATATTCCCGCGAAGATAAACCCGCATTTTCACATGTCAAACGCTCGGGAATTAAGGATGCTGACGGAAATAGCCTTGAGATATTGCGGCAAAGCATGCCTTACGGTGATATGACAGTGAAAGGACTATTTTTTGTATCATTGGCTATCAGTCCTAAACCATTTACGCAGATGTTAAGCAGTATGGTGTTTGGCGATGAAAACGGCGTATATGATAGGTTATTGGATTTTACTGTAGCAGAAACCGGTGCTGCGTTTTTTGCCCCTTCACTTAACTTTATTAAAGCTAATAAAGACAAGTAAAACAGACCGCAAGATGTCAGGTGTCGTGCCGATAGCCGACACCTCCATTGGTCTTTTTAAAGCAATTATATTTTTAACGTTATTCCAAATTGGTGGTTAATCGATTCGCGAATGGCTTTTTAGAAAATCCTATTCGTAATGCGCCATAAGCCAACATGATAAAGGCTATGCCAATAGCAACCATAGCAGCAAACACCTGTTGCTCACCGCTAAACACATTAGCCGTGACTAATACTACTGAAATCACAACGACAAATACTGAGATGATATATTTAGCATGGGACTTGATAATTTCAGACTTACTTTTGTATATCGCCACAATGGAAAGTAAAGCAATTAATGGAATGATGACCACTTGTTGCAGCGCAAACATTGCGAGTAAATAAGCGGCTAATCCAATCAGTTTTAAACGGTTTGCTGTGTTCATTATAACAACCTTTGCCATTGTATTTTGATTAGGATGTCATTAACCCTTAATGCAAACAATAAGACATAGGTCGTAGAGTTTAAGGGATTGTGGGCGGGTGCTTTAGCCTCTTGGATGTTTGCAGTTTTCCATGGCCTAAAGGCCATGCTACGGCCTCTTGGCTGTTTGGGTTTTTCCATGGCCTAAAGGCCTTGCTACGACCTCGTGGATGATTGGAGTTTTCCATGGCCTAAAGGCCTTGCTAGGGCCCCGTGGCTTTTTGGAGTTTTCCATGGCCTAAAGGCCTTGCTACGACCTCGTGGATGATTGGAGTTTTCCATGGCCTAAAGGCCTTGCTAGGGCCCCGTGGCTTTTTGGAGTTTTCCATGGCCAAAAGGCCTTGCTACGGTCCCGCGGTTGTTTGGGTTTTTTCATGGCCTGAAGGCCATGCTACGGCCTCGTGACAATATTTACTAGTCGATTAAATGGGCATTGTCGGGCTGACGCAATGCACCATGAATAGAAATCAATGCCCAAATGACTTCTAAGGTGAGTACAGGGTAGTTTTTATCTATCCACAATTGCGGTGTTAGTGCTAAGGCCGCATAAACATTTAAATACAAATAGGTTTTTTGCGTCATTTTCTGCGCGCAAAATAGCAAATAAGCGGCGCCAAAAACTAATGCCGATGTCCAACCTAAGATACGAATCGACAAATCAAGTTGATAAAATAAACCTAACAGGGCAGCTATCCACATAAAGGCTACGGCAACCGCCATCATTCGAAATGTGATTGGTGTGTTCTTTAGGGTGATATTCAGCAGTAATAACAAGCTAATGACAGCCCAAAATCCATTTATTACGACAGCTTGCCATGATGAAACCAATAGTGAGTTTATTATCAGGCTAGTGGCCGCGACCAAATTACCCGCGTAATAGACTCTTGGCGACCAGTTTGTTACTAAGGATAAGTATGCATGGTTGAGTAAATATAAAACCGTACCTATCCATCCTAAGCCTATTGTAATCATGGCTCTAACTGAATATGCATGTTTTTAACTCGCAATTCTTTGCCTACATGGGGGCCATTTAAAATCACAACCTTACTGGTTTCCATCATGTTCTTATAAATGCGGTCTGAATGTGATGGTTTTAGAATTTTTGAACTCCATTGAAGAACGATAACTTTGGTTCCTATTGGAATGGTGTAATAATCAATATTACCGTTTTGATTGGTAAATTCTCCAAGTATTGCCGGAAACCCTTCTGATGTTACTAATGTCGCTAAATCGACCTGTTGCTTAAGGTTTTGAGTTGGTTGCAACTGTGCATCTTCGCCATTGAGTCGCATCGTAATGGCTTGATCAAACTTTTCAATTAATGCCTTACCTTCGGCTGTTTTACTAGCAATAATATGTAGACTAGATTCATCTTTCACTTCATCAACTGGAATAATCAACTGTTTTTGCTCTGAAAATCGGGTATCCAGTAAGTTGTTCATCACGCCTTCGGTCATCGGTAATATTTGTACTTCATTGTTTAATAAAGCGATGAGTGCATCTTCTTCGGTTTCATATTGTTTGCCATTTGTGACAATACTATCTATTTTTTCGCCATAACTATAACCAGCCACTTTGGCTATTTTGAGGGATTCATAGTTGTTATTTGCTAACTCAGAAGACACAAAGTGACGATTAAAATAGAGTCGACTCGTGAGGTAGAATATAGGTTTTGAGTAGTAGTGTTTTTCTGCCCGTTGCTGAGTATAAAAATACGGATAACCAAGTTGTGCTTTTTGTTTTTCCAATAACAATGCGGCGTCTCTATAGGGCACGTAACGCCACTTAACATTGGCTTGTGCGTAAGCGGCAATTGTATCTAACACTTTTGCAGCTCGACCCATAGGTTCACTTTCTGGATTAATGTATGGAGCCCATACATCTGTCAAAACTTCTATTGATACGTCTTGTGCGTATAACCGTTGTGTTTGCATCGTTGAGCATAAAACCAATGCGACTAAAATAAGGAGTTTTTTGCCCATGATTACAGTTTCCTTTTGGCAACAGACATATAAATAAAGGCAAGGGCAATCATCAAACCAATTCCTATTCCAAACATGGTATCTGCATCTAAACTAGCTATTAATGTGAGTATCCAAGAAGAGCTTTCGTCGTTGTAATCTAGAGCCGGACGGGACATCACCTCTCTACTGTGCTGAGACAAAAATATTAATAATTCGAAAATGGTGAACAGACTGATGGCGAATAAAATCCTATCGGTTTTTATACTATTAAGTTTGCTTTGTTTGGAATTTGCTTCTTCAATTTTGTTTGAGCAAATCTCTTTCATATCATCGCCGTTCTTTATCAACAAATCGAATTCCCAAGATTCAAAAATTTCGTCTAAGTATTTCCGTTTTTGTCGAGTTAAGTATTTTTTGTGTTCATTTATCGAAACTTGGTGAAGTTTTGATTGAATTCGACTGTCTTCAAGTTGATTCTGTGCACCCAATAAATTGCCATCAATATATGCATGGGCGATAGCTTCATGTAAGCGCAGGTTACATTTTTCTTGCGCTGTGTAGCAGTATTGAGCAAGTATCATGGTGTCTATGCGTGGATCACTTTTCGCTCGCTTATCAACAATCACGTAGTTTAACCAAGTCATGGATTCAGTTTTTACTTGGTCAAAACTATTAGCGCTTGTGACACTGTCGAAGTTGATTAGATTGCAAATTTTTTCTGCGTCTTGTGGACATTCCGTTTCAGCTAGCCACTGATGTATTAATTGACGTATATCCGTGTTTTCTAGTTGTGATCTATGGATATTCAGTGAACGAGCGGTCCAATATAGACGGGTCGAGCGAGACCTAGGTTTAATAAGCAGTGGATTGTTAATACTGTTATATATATCTTTAATAACTGCCTCAAGGGCTGGCAATGATTGTTGTATAGCGAATTCGGCTTGTTGCTGAACTTGTGATTCCATTTGTTTAATATCAGCTTGAATAGGCAAGACCAGTTGGCATTCCACTACCGCCAATTCATTTGGAAATATGTGAAACTTGACCTCAACATTTTCCCATTGTGTTTTCCACAGGAAAAATGACATTGAAGATACATCACTATCAAGGTTTACATACTCGGGGCCATCATTGAGCCAAGTTACACTCTCGATGTCTTTTCTTTGACTCAAAGACGTCATGAGCTTTTTGAAATTGTTAGATTTGCGGTTAAATCCCCTAATTAAAGAGAAAGGCACATCTATTGGAGAAATGGCGGTGAAACAAATTTGATTATCGGATGGATCTTGTTGGGGGGAATTCGAAACCACGACTGGCTCTCCTTGCTACTACTGAGCGCAATATAGCAAACCTACTGATGAATGAGAATCATTGAACGCCATACATTGATTTGGTGGGGATTTTTTGTGCAAAAGCCAAACCTGTAGGCGGGTGCTACGGCCCCGCGGTTGTTTGGGGTTTTCCATGGCCTCGTGGTTGTTCGGTTTTTCCATGGCCTCGTGGTTGTTCGGTTTTTCCATGGCCTAAAGGCCATGCTACAGGTTTGGAATTGTAGGCGGGAGCTTTAGCCCCGTGGATGCTTGGAGTTTCCCATGGCCCCGTGGTTGTTTGGGTTTTCCATGGCCTAAAGGCCATGCTACGGGGAAATTTGTCGGCGTTAGAGTTCTGCTGCACCGTCCCAATTTGCGGGGACTAGGGTGTTTTTTAGGGCGTGACACTGTTCTATGTGATGGGCGACCAAGTGGTCATTCGGATTTAACAAACGTGCTTTTTCGAAACAACTTAATGCTTTGTTCCATTGTTGAGACTTGCGATAATTAACCCCTTTTTCGATCCAAGGCGCGGTTTTCAATTTTAATGTCACACTTTGTTCAGGAAGGTGATTGAGTATTTCATACACTTCTACAGGATTTTTACGTCCCTTGACTCGAACCCAATCAAGCAGCCTGTAGGTAAACTTCGCTTTGGCATCTGCAGTTGCAAGTAACTGTGAGCTGACTATGATATCGGCACCCAATTTCGGTGCCAGTGATTCCAAACGGTAGGCGATATTCACACTGTCACCAATCACAGTCGTATCCATTCGATCGTCTGAGCCGACTGTGCCAATAATCACGGGCCCGAAATGAATACCTACACCTATGTTGATAGGTGGATAACCACTGTTGCTTCGGTGCTGGTTATACACGTTTAACGCATAACGCAAATCTAAAGCTGCATTAAGCGCATCTATTGCTTTATCTTGATTACTACCATTGGGATGGTCAAATAATGCCATGATCGCATCGCCAATAAATTTATCAATAAAGCCACCATTTTGATGAATAGGATCATTCATCCGCAAGAAATAGGAATTAAGAAATTTCATCAATTCTTGTGGGGTCATCTTTTCTGATAGACCGGTAAAACCGCGAATATCTGAAAACAAAATGGCTACTTCATCTTCATCTGCTCGACCAAGCTCTAAGGTATCCGAACCATGTTTAGCAAAATGTTCAACAAATTGTCGAGGTACAAACTTTTGAAAGGTTTGAGTTAGGCGAAGTGCTTCATCAGCTTTTGATAAAAACCGCTGATCCGCTTCATTGGCGCGCAAGGTACTTTGCACCTGCGTTTCCATTTGCGCGTCGGTTTGATTCGAAAGGTTAACGAGGTTTCGTTGTTTTAAGATTCGATTTAGACGCAACAATGCCACTGCCATGATGACAATAATAACCAGTAAAACTAGCGGCACAGGTTGTAAAATTTGTTCCAACATTTTTGCGTCTTTTTCTTATTTTTATGAATAACGTAATCAACCTAACACAGCATCACTTTTAAACCTATTAGGCTGTTAACTCAGCGAATACTTCTTTGGTAATTTGTAAGGTTTTTTCTACGATATCCATATCATGCATTGCCGAAACGAAACCTGCCTCATAAGATGCCGGAGCCAAATAAACCCCTCTTGATAGCATGCCATGAAAAAAGCGATTGAACATCTCAGTATCACAATTAATTGCTTGTTTATAATTGGTTACCTTATCTATGTCGGTAAAGAAAATACCAAACATGCTGCCAGCATAATTAACGGTCATCGGAACCCCATGCTCTAAAGCTATAGATTTTATGCCTTCCGCTAAGGTTTTGGTTGCTAGGCTCAGTCGGTCGTATAGACCAGCCTCTTGAATTTGTGTTAGTGATGCTAACCCGGCTGCCATGGCAATAGGATTGCCGGATAAAGTACCTGCCTGATAGACTGGGCCTGTCGGTGCGATTTGTTGCATAATTTCAGCTTTACCACCAAATGCCCCTACAGGCATGCCACCACCGATAACCTTGCCTAAACAGGTCAAGTCAGGAACAATAGAATATAGCTCTTGTGCACCACCACGGCTGACTCTGAAACCGGTCATAACTTCATCAAAAATCAAAACACTTTGATATTGGTCACAAATGTCTCTCAGACCCTGTAAAAATCCATCAACGGGCGGGATACAGTTCATATTGCCCGCAACTGGTTCAACAATAATACAAGCAATATCATCACCAAATTCAGCAAACGCCTGTTTCACACTATCAATATTGTTAAATTCCATGGTCAAGGTATGTTTTGCCACATCCGCAGGTACACCTGGAGAGCTTGGAACACCCATTGTCAGTGCACCAGAGCCGGCTTTCACTAACAGCGAGTCTGCGTGTCCGTGATAACAACCTTCAAATTTAAGAATTTTATTTTTGCCAGTTACGCCTCGGGCTAAACGAATAGCACTCATGGTGGCTTCTGTGCCTGAGTTGACCATTCGTAGCATTTCCATTGACGGAACTAGTTTATTAACCAATTCAGCCATGGTCACTTCAGATTCTGTGGGCGCTCCAAAACTAAGGCCATTTTCAGCTGCATTGATAACTGCTTGACGAATTTTAGGGTTGTTGTGACCTAGCACCATTGGACCCCAAGATTGCACATAATCGATATATTGCTTGCCATCAGCATCGTAAATATAAGGACCATCGGCTTTAACGATGAATGGTGGAGTGCCACCAACGGCTTTAAATGCTCTGACTGGGGAATTGACGCCACCAGGGATATGTTTTTGTGCTTGCTCGAATAATTGTTGTGATTTTTGCATGTAATTTATTATCTCTTTGAACTATACCAATGAACGTCACGATCGTATTTTGAAACTAACTTTTCTACCCCAAGGGTCAGTGCAAAAAGCGCCATTCTAACTAATACGCCGTTATCTGCTTGTCTGAAAATGGCCAAATTGGGGTGTAAATTAAGGTCATTGTCCAACTCATTCGCGTCGGCTCGTGAGTCTCTTGGAAGTGGGTGCATTATGACTGTTTTAGATTGGAAGTGTTTAGTATAAATGGTTTGGTTTAAACGAAATTTTCCGCGATATTTATTTGCTTCTGCTTGTGTTTCAAAACGCTCTTCTTGAATGCGAGTTTGATAACAAATGTCGGCATCCACACTGCCTTCGAGTTGATCGGTTATTTTAACCTTGTGGCCCGCGCTGCGAATCACATCCAATATTGACTCAGGCATCGCCAACTCTTTAGGTGAAATAAGTGTGAAACGTACGTTATTAAATAAACTCAATAGCTTAGATAACGAATGCACAGTTCGACCATATTTTAAATCACCAATCATAGCGATATGAATACCGTCAATTTGCCCACCATGATATTGCTGTTCTTTGCTAATAGTATATAAATCTAACAGTGCTTGAGTGGGATGTTCATTCGCGCCATCACCGCCATTAATCACCGGCACGCGGCTGCCTTCAGCAAATTCAGATACTGAACCTGATTGCGGGTGACGCATGGTAATAATATCGGAATATCCGCTTAATACTCTGGCTGTGTCGAACAACGATTCGCCTTTGGCTAGCGCCGAACTGCTCATACCGGTGGTTTCACGCACCTCACCACCGAGTAGATTGAATGCCGTACCAAAGCTAACACGGGTTCGCGTGCTCGCTTCAAAAAATAAGTTTCCCAAAATAGCTCCGTCCAACACTTTTGTGCGTTTTTGGCGAAGCGCGTAGGGTGTCATCTTATCAGCTACATCGAATATCGCCTGAATAGAATCACGGTCGAATTGATTGACTGAAAGAATGTGCTGACCTTCAAAATTCATCGCATACCCTTATGTTTAATGACAGGAAAAATGATTAGGCTGAGAATAGCGCTTATCCTGTTGCTGGCTCGAGAGTCTATCAAAAAATTGCTGTCGGATAATCTTATTTCTGATTATTTTTATGAAATGATTGGCAGCCTTTCAAGACAATCAAATTGTAGGTTGTGGCATAGTTTTTAAGGGCTTTCCTAGTTTCGGTACTTTCACCTATTGCTAAAGTGTCACCGCTACCAGAGAGGTACTTAATTCCACACTGCTGTTGCAAAACCTCCAGAGGATAGAGGTTCATATCTACCCCTGGGAAGCTAATAACTTTGTTAGTAAAGGCCAATAATTTGAAGTTTTGCTGAGCAACTGCCGCGTCGCCATCAATTACTGCTTGTTGTGTTGAAGTTAACGTAGCGAGTGACTCCGTTTGGGTGTCAGATTCGATAATTGGCGACTTTGTCACACTACTGACCTTTTCAGTTATGCAGCCAGATGTGCTAATCATTAGCAATGCCGCAGCGCTCATTTTTAGATTACTCATTTGGCACAATACGCACAGCGGCGCCCTCTCAACCTTGCAGCCGCTAGTAACATTAGCAACCAACCGAAACTACCACCGCCAGAGCTATCATCCGGTGTTGGCAGTGGCGTGGGTGAAAGCACTTCTTGGTTAACGGTAATACTAATGGTTGCAGAATCAGTGGCAAAGCTAGGATCTTCAATTCGATAAATAATACTGTCGCTACCAAAATAACCATTGGCAGGAGTATAACTGACTTGCCCATTATTGATACTGACCCGTCCTGAGCCTACATAAGTGACTTCAGAAATAATTAACGAATCTTGATCCGCATCTGTGTCGTTACTTAATACATCAATGTTAATCGTCCCTGAATCTTGGTCAATTGTGATACTGTCATTCACTGCTACAGGGGCGTCATTGACGGCTTCTATTTGCACCGTAAATGGGAAAACATTGCTATCACTAACACCATCATTAACCGAAATATTGACGATTAAACTTCCTGAAAAGTCAGGGTTTGGTGAGACGCTAGTTTCGTTTGCTACGTAGTTTGCCCCTGGTGACACATCCAAACTGAAGTTGGATGGATAGCTGGAATCCGGATCATCAACTAACAAGTCAGCAAAGCTAATCACAAAACTTGTATCTTCTAATTCGGTTCGCTCGATTTGTCCTGTAATCAAAGGAGCGACAGGATCACTGCCGGGCACTATTTCAAAACTGCCAGGATTCACCGCGTAAAACACATTATCAGAACACCTTACTTTTATGCGGGCGCTGCTTGTACTGGTGCTAGGAGAGGTGACATTTTGTTGACCATCGTTTGCTGTATTGGCCAATAAAGTCGACTCGAAAACGTTATCGCCATCAGCATCAAGCAATATATCCACTGCGGAACATGAAATTGGAGCGCTATTTGTGCCGGCAACCTGCCAATCAACTAGGTGGCTTTGCCCGCCAATCCAACGGGCGTCGGCAATAGGTGTTGTCACCGAAAAAGGAGTATCAGTAGGCTCTACATTGATATTCGCAAATTGCGTAATCACGCCGCCATTTCCATCTCGAACTAAAAGCTCAAATGTGAGTGCGCGCTCGGTGGTGGGGTAGGCTTCGCCAAAGCCAATTGAGTCATTCAGCACTTGACTAATTTGTGGAAAATAGCGACTCGATGCGTCAGAAGGTGGGTAGGAACGAAATAATGGGTTAAATCCATTGTCTTCAGACATTTTTTGCACTGATTCAGTGGCACCGTCAAAACCGCCTGGATTCACTTGATCCCAACTATATGTCAACAAATCATTATCGCTGTCGGTGGCTTGAGCGGTCAAAACGAAAGGGGTATTTGCTGGTATGCTGTGATTGATTTCAGAGCTACTGATAATCGGAATCGCATTGCCATTGGTTTCTGTCGAACCACAATTTCTACGACTTAACAGTGATTGAATTTGTTCCACCGAAAAACTGTGAAAATAATCGTCAGAATCGTTTTGTATATTTTGGCTAGAGCATAGACCTGCATATGACATTATAGTCGAACCGCTGCCAGGTTCGACGGCAGCATTTCGGGAGCGTTGGTCTTCGCTGCAGCCAGCGGCGTTGGATGCGTTAAACGTATGTTCTGCACCTAACTGGTGGCCAAATTCATGAATGACTAATTGAGTATAAAAGCTCTCGCCAAAGGGTCTGTTGCTACCAGTTTGTCCTCGGGCTTTAAAGTCCTCAATACAAATACTTTGGATAGTTGCCAAGCCACCTGAGTCGGTATTCAATACATGACCAATATCGTAGTTGTCTGGGCCAATCAAATCATCGATAACGATTTGATTGGCTTCTAAATCATCACTTGCATCATTTACGAAGGGGTCGGTACTGCTATCGGTATAGATAATTCTGTCATTGTTCGCCACAAGCTCAAATTGGATTGCCAAGTCAGTTAATAGAATTTGATTAATCCGATTGATGAGTTTTGCTAACTCGGCAATGGTACCAGCTTCGCCTCCATTTGCCGCAGTATATTCTCCGCTGGTACTAATCGCTATTCGATAAGTTGTGATAGCGTTTCCATTCGCCCGAGCAGCATCTGGGTTTAAAGATGTCGCTTTTTTCGATAATGTTTTGATGGTTGCTGGTAGGGTTAAGTAATCTTGTTGCTGAGCCAGTTGTGACTTTTGCTGTTCAGGGTTGATTTCATCTTTCACCCAGTAACTAACATAATCTTGAGTGTTACCTAGTTTATCAAACGTCAGAATTGCCCATTGTGTATCGATTTTAAACATTGCCGATAATCCGTCCGGAGAAAGATCAAATCGGCCCTTATCTTGTGGATTATTGACGTTGTAGCCAGTAAACGAGCGGACCAATGGGAATTTCTCTGCCAGAGGTTCGGCCATTACTCGAACTTGCTGTAATTTGAAGATAAGGTAATCACCCTCGGGAGTGGGGACCGAGAGTTCAAATTCAGGTGTTTGATTGTTTATCAGCGAAGTGAATTCAATAGGATTGATCGTCAGCTCGTTTCCAGTTGCGACGGTTTGCCTGTATCGGGCATCAATTTTAGTTGTAGTCTTTGACTGTTGCCACAATGGGAATTCTTGAGCTTGTGCCAAAGGCAGCAAACAAATACTGGCGAAAAAGAACGCAATGTAGATACGGATATTAATTGTCATTAAAGTACCACTTTTAACCTAAATGTTAACTTAGTTAAGTGTGGCATAGCACAGTGCCACCAAACTATTTTAGTCTCAAATACTGATTAACCCTGAAAATAACTTACTTTTACATTCAGCAAAACGCCCACCCAAGGCAATCAGACGGAAAGGCAGCTTAGCCAGTTAATCTAATTAAATACGTAATCTAGCGTATTTAGATTTATCTTTCTTGAACCGATTTTTGGGTTGTGGGAGACTCGATGGTGAGCTTCGTTAAAACCAACAAAAAAGCAGCTCTTAGGCAAACGGATATATGCAAATATCAGGCTGTTTGTATCTATCACAGCTTAGCATGTCAAAGTTTCGGATTGCTTAATAATCCTCAACAATACAACTAAAAAATCGTGAAAAGGAAAACTTAGATATGTTTAAAGTGACTAAAATCGGGATATTAAGTTTACTATCGTGCACTCTTTTTAATAGTTTTGCTGAGGTTAAGTATTACCCTTCAGCAAATGAAAATATGCCTTTTTCTCAAGCTACCCAAGTTGATAATATCGTATATTTGTCCGGTCAAATTGCGAATGACGAAAATGGTAAACTGGCTGACAATATCACTGACCAATCTCACCAAGTAATGAAAAACATTGATGCCACATTGAAGGGGATCGGTTTGACTATGAATGATGTGTTTAAATGCACAGTAATGATTGAAGATATCGAAAAATGGAGTGACTTCAACAAAGTTTATGTGACTTATTTTAATCCTAAAAAATTGCCATCCCGCAGCGCTTTTGGAGCTGATGGGTTAGCCATGGGATCGATGTTAGAGTTAGAGTGCTGGGCTTATGCGAATAATTAGTTTTCAGCTCTGATCATCTGAATGATATGGGTAACCGTTCGCGTCACTAATTCAGTTTGCTTAGCTTCTGACTTAGTAAAGGGTAAACCCAACAAGCTGGATAAGTAAAAATCACCTTTTAGCATATTAAAAAATGTGTAGGCCCAATATTCAGCGTTAGCTTTGTCTAATTTTAGGTGTACATTTTGTTGAAAAAATTCGCGTAAAATTTCGATTCCGTGCTGTGGACCTGCGATATAAAACAGTTCTGCTACACGAGGATTGGTAGTGATCTCACCGATTACTACTCTATGCATGGCGATAGACTGCTCATCTTGTAACAAGTTAATTATCTGGTTGCCATAGGTTAGTAACGCTTCAGTGGGATCCTGCTCAACATCCCGCATATGTTCTTCGCCCAATTGATATTGGGCGCATTTGTATGCAATAACCGATGTGAACAATGCATCTTTATTGCTGAAATGAGAGTAGACCGTTTGCTTAGACACTTCAGCTTTTTTAGCCACTTGGTCCATTGACGTAGAAGAAAATCCCTGACTTAGAAATAAATCGCTTGCCGCCAAGAGAATATTAACGCGCTTCTCTTCGCTTTTAGGTCTGCCAACTTTTGTCTGTACTTTCAAACAATTAGACTTTACTTCGGATTTCGATTGCGACACTTTTTTACTCTTGTTTAAATTAAAAGTTAATTACTAAACTAGACGGTCTAGTATTTATATATTAATCTCTATAGTAATACAAAACCGTGTTAGACAAAATAACAATCTTAAGTAGGCTTGATCAGTGAATAAACCATCGTTTAAATCATTACTAATTCCCATCGCAATTATATTGCCACTCATGGCTGTGGTGGGATTAATGATCGCTGCAGGTTCTGGGCAGGTTACTGCACCGCCCTCAGAAGCAAAAATACATCAGGTGGAAGTGGTTAAACTTTCACCCCAAGATAACTATCAACAACAGCAATTAGCTTATGGCCGGTTGGAATCTGCAAACCTATCAAATTTAGGGTTTGAACTAGCCGGAAAAGTGCAGCAAATTTGGGTGGATGAAGGTGATCACATTGTTGCTGGGCAACTGATTGCTAAGCTCGATACCAAGCGACTTGATGCGTCTATGAAAGAGCTAGAAGCAGCGTTGCAATCTGCTAAGTCAGATTTGCGCTTAGCCAAACAGTCACAACAACGGGTGACTGAACTGGTGAGTAGGAATTTAGAGTCTACCCAACGGTTGAATGAAGTTGATGAAAGCACGCAAGTGGCCAAGGCGCTGGTTGAACAAACTCAAGCACGGATTAATACGTTGTTGGTGGAACTTGAAAAGTCTGAATTAAGGGCATCCTTTGAGGGCACTATCGTATCCAGACCCATTGACCCTTCAACAGTGGTCAGTGCCGGTCAGCCAGTGGTGGTGGTGCAACAATCTTCAGCTTATGATGCGCGAATCGCGTTATCCAGTGATCAAGCATTCGGATTAACTGTCGGCCAAAAACACCGGTTAATTGCCAATGGCATCAATTTGTCTGGGGTCATTAAATCTATCGCTAAAACCAGACAAATGGATACCCGCACGATAGATGTTATTTTTTCCATCGAACCTAATCAACATCCTTTGTTGCCGGGGGATTTAATTGCATTGACCTATAGTAAGCAAGTTGATGAATCTGGAGTCTGGGTGCCTAAACAAGCGCTCAGTAGCGGTATTCGCGGCTTATGGACATTGTTTACCGTACAAGGTAAAGGGCAACAAACGGTTACTTCTCGTTCTGTTGAAGTGTTATTTTCTGGTCAGACACACAGCTATGTGCGTGGCCCCCTGAGTGCGAATGATTGGATGGTTGTAAGTGGTGCGCATCGGCTCGTTCCCGGGCAAATTGTGAATGCTGTTGAAGCGCAAACATCTGCCAGTGAAGAGCGCGAATTGGCTTCTCATCAAGGTAAGCTGTAATTATGGGACAGAATTCGCCTAACAATATTATTAGACCTTGGTACACCCAGTTTTTTAGTAATGGTCACTTATTAGCACTCACTATCATTATTTTATTAGTGGCTGGAATTTCCGCTATTACCTCCTTGCCACGACTTGAAGATCCTCGTATTGATACACGAAACGTGTTGGTTATTACCCCTTATCCTGGCGCATCTGCCGAGCGGGTAGAAGCCTTAGTGAGTGATGTGCTTGAAGATGAGCTGCGTCAGCTATTCGAAATTAAAGAAATTAATTCCACCTCTAGAGCCGGTATTTCAGTTATCAGTATTGAACTTCAGGCATGGGTAGATAACAGTAATAATGAACAGATATTTTCAAAAATTCGCGACAGTATAGCCGATGCCAGTCAGCTATTTCCCGCTGGAGCGGGGGAACCGGAGCTAGATGAAAAGCGCGGCGCAACATCCTTTACGTTGCTAGTTGCGTTGGGGTCGCCTGAAGGTTATCAAACGCCAATGTCAATCTTGAGTCGTATGAGCGATGAAGTTGCCGACCGACTCAGAAACGTGCCTGGAACCGAGCTTGTTAGGATATACGGTGAGTTAGACGAAGAAATTGTCGTTGAAGTTGACCCTCATAAATTGTCTGGTGTGGGATTAACGGTTCCACAAGTCAGTCAACTCATTGCAAACGCAGATCCGAAGTTGCCTGCTGGGGTTGTGCGAACCAATAGTCAAAATATTCGTATTCAAGTTGCGCAAGAATTGGCAAGCTTAGATGTGATTCGTAATATTCCATTGTCAGTATCAGCGAATGGACAGTTTTTGCGGGTGCAGGATGTCGCCAAAGTATACCGAGGATGGCAAGATCCTCCCAATGATATTGCCTTGGTTAACGGCCAGCAAAAAGTCTTTGTTGCGGCGCGAATGCAATCTACTGTGCGCGTAGATAACTGGACAAAAAGCAGTAAAGAAGCCCTCGAAGATTTTAATTCACTGTATCAAGGTAGCGTTGCTGCGGATATTATTTATGAACAGAATCAATATACTGAATCTAGGCTGTTAGATCTCACTCAAAACCTGTTGATGGGGTGTTTGGTAGTGATGGTTGTGGTGTTTCTGTTCATGGGTTTTCGCTCTGCTTGGATTGTCGGCATCTCTTTACCTCTTAGTGCCGCTTTTACACTTTTTTCGCTAAACTTTTTCAATGAACAAATTCATCAAATGTCGATATTTGGCATTATCATCGCTATTGGTTTATTGATAGATAACGCCATTGTAATTACCGACGAAATTCGGGCAAATTTATTAGATCGGCAGAATTCCCGATTAGATGCATTGGTGAAAAGTGTTCAGCACCTGTTTAGTCCGCTTTTAGCCTCCACATTGACCACAATTTTAGGCTTTATGCCAATCTTTTTACTACCCGGCAATATTGGTGATTTCATAAGCTCTATTGCGATTAGCGTCGTGATGGCATTAATCGGTTCGTTGATTATCTCACTCACTGTTATTGCGTCATTGGCAGCTCGTTTTTTACCTAGACCAGATTCCGAAATGCGGCCGCAAGCTTGGTATCAAGGCGGGATTCAATTCAAAGAGCTTACTGATTGGTATAAAAATACTATTAGTAAAGCGATTAAACGCCCTATTCTTTGGCTATTGTTAACCACTGCATTACCTATTTCAGGATTTATTTTAGCTGGGCAGTTAGGGAATGTCTTTTTCCCCAGTGCAGATCGAGATCAATTTGAAATCCAAATGTGGTTACCTGAAGGTAGCTCGTTAAACACTACAGAAACTGTCGCTAAACAGATGGATGAGCATATTCGTTCACACCAAGGTGTGAATCAAGTTACTTGGTTAGTAGGCGCATCTACACCTTCAATTTATTACAATCAGGTGATGAAACGAGATAATACAGCTCACTTTGCGCAAGCGGTCGTGACTACTGATTCCGTTTCATCAGCAGCCGCGCTGATTTCTGAATTGCAACTGAGTTTAGATGAGGAGTTTCCTCAGGCAAGGGTTGTGGTCAAAGCGTTTGGCCAAGGACCACCCATTGCCGCGCCTATTGGAGTTGAAATATACGGTCCAGATTTAGCTGTTATCGAAGAATTGGGCCAGCAGGTGCGATTGGTTATGTCACAAATACCGGGGATCACCAATAGTATTGCCACTATCACCCTTGGCGAACCTGAGTTTATCTTAGATGTAACCCGCAATGAGTCGGCTTTAGCCGGATTATCGTTAAATGATATTGCCAGCCAGCTTCAAGCTTCATTGGATGGCCAAGTTGGAGGTTCGATTTTAGAAGGTACCGAAGAAATACCGATTCGAATTAGACTGCCAGAATCGCAACGCAATAATATTGATAGTTTAAATGCTATTCCGTTATTAACTAACACATTAACAAATCAACAACGGTGGGTACCCGTGTCAGCGCTAGGGGAATTCAAGTTCACCTCTACGATTGCTGGAATTACCAGAAAAAATGGCGAAAGAGTTAATATCATCGAAGGGTATTTGATGCCTAATGCCACTGCTGTTGACGCGAGTAAGTTGTTACAAGTCAAACTGGCTGAGTCAGGATTTGAATTACCCAAGGGCTATCGAATCAAATTGGCTGGGGATGCTGATGAGCAGCAAGAAGCTTTAGGACTCTTAGCCGCTTATGCGCCAGTATTGTTGGTGCTGATGATAACCACCCTTATTTTAACCTTTAGAAGTGTCAAACTTGCAGCCTTAATCGCCTCTGTGGCAGTTCTATCCGTGGGGTTAGGAATGTTCAGTTTATGGTTATCAGGTTTACCCATTGGCTTTAACCCGTTGCTCGGCAGTGCTGGACTAATTGGGGTGGCAATAAATGGTTCAATTGTCGTTATAGCCTCTATCAATGCTAATCCTGCAGCGAAACTCGGCGATATTGACGCTATTGTAAAAGAGACCATGAGCTGTAGTCGCCATATCCTTTCCACCACCTTTACAACAGTGGGTGGCTTTATCCCATTATTAATTTTTAGTGAAGGGAGCTTTTGGCCGCCGCTTGCTGTTGTGTTGGCCGGAGGTGTCGGTTTTTCGGTAATACTCTCATTAATTTATACTCCCATAGTAGCCGGTCGTTTAGCTATTCGCAGAGGAAGAAAATTTGCGCTAGAAACTGCCGCTATGGCTACCTAGTACAACCATTGGATTCAACTGCTCGTTTTAGATGCAGGACTTACAGTTAAGGCTGAGTATCTTAAAGCGCATAGCTATAACTTGTTTATTGCTGCTTTTAATTCGTCTAAACTGCGGTATTGGTGCTGAAATTACCGGATGTGATGGCAATGAACTATGCTTAAAACAATTAAACGATTGTTTCATACAGATTGTGTTTTCTGCCAACGGTTAAGGCTGATTATCCTATGGGGTGTAATTATGATGGTAGTGTATTTTTATGTCTGGCAATGAAAAAACTAAACGAGATATTACTGACATCGAGGCACCTTTCGAGAGTGAGCTGCACAGTATTAAAATAAAAGGAGTGGCAAAACGAAATGGTTTAACCACTTTTTTAATTGGTTTAGTCGCCTTGTTTGTGGCGATTATGTTATTGGCTTTTCTGCCGCATTCGCTTTATTTAGTCGGCGTTTTTGCGCTAAGTGCCTCCATCGTCACTATGCTCATCGGTTGGTTTAAAGTTCGTGAGCCAGTGCACAGTATTGAGCTCACTAAAACCCATATTTTGTACCATCATCGACACGGTAAATGGTCATTAGAATGGTCAAACATTCAGCGTATCGATGTACCAAAAGTTAGCCATGGTTTAGAACAAATAAACTTAGGAATGGTGGGGATTAAGATTAAACAATATGAGCCACTTCTGAGCTCCATTTCCCCTCGTTTAGCAACTAATTTACTGCTAGAACAACGGCCTTTGCTACTGCAAAATAACCAGTGCGTTGGAGGCGGTTGTTATAGTAATACATTAATTGAAAACGATACGTTCAAAACTCCCGAAGGTAAAATCATTAAAGGCATACCAGCAATGTTAGCCAATCGAATGACCAAATTGAGAGCTGGCTTAGGTTTTGATGTGTTTATTTCAGTGGGAGAACTGGACCGCAGCAGTGAAGACTTTGTTGTTTTATTAAGAGATTGCCTGTCTAGTGTCAATAGCACTTATCCTGACTAACACTTCTTTTATGCGAACGCTTCACTGTCGGTTATGACATTCTTTGCCTCTTGGATTAACGACGGAAGTCGCAATTTCACAATACTAAATTCATCTAGTTTTATGGCCGTTTCTAATTCATCACACAAATCCAACAGCATCGGGACACCGGTATATAAACATGCACCATGTAGTTTGTGAACGAGCTGCTTTAGGGTTTGTTTATCGGTTATCTTCCAAGCATCTTCTATTTGTGTAATTAAGTCAGGTAACTCTGCAACAAATGCACTTAGCATATCTTTTGCGGCAGCCTCGTCTTGGTTTGCAATTTTTAGTGCCATAGACCAATCGACGGAAGAACATTCAGTTGCTGAACTAGAGGTATTACACCAGCGTTTTATCAATACAATCAAATCTTCTAAATCAAGGGGCTTAGGCAGGTAATCGTCCATACCTGAGGCCAGTAATCTGTCTTGTTCTTCTTTGAGAGCATGTGCGGTAACCGCTATGATCGGAGTGCCTAAATTCAACTGGCTTTTACGAATTAAGCGAGAGGCCTGCAATCCATCCATAATTGGCATTTGCACATCCATTAAAATAATATCGAAATCTTCCTGATTACATAAATTAACGGCCTCTTCACCACTGTAGGCAAGGCTTAATTCTAGGTGTGAGGGGTTTAACCAGGTGCTTAATAAACGCAGATTCATTTCCATATCATCAACCGCAAGTATTTTGACTTTTGGTAATTCAAGTAAGTTTTGCTGTATCTGATTATGGTGTGACTCGATCGGCGTTTGCGTCAAACTGGCCAGTTTATTCAGGGTTAAAGGGAGTCGAAGTTGTGTGGGTTTGGTTACCTGATGAGACTCATCGAAAGAAATACCGTCGCCCGAATAGAGAATTATAAGATTGGAAGTTCTAACATTCGTCAATTGAGTCAAAATGTCTACATGCGTGGTTAAGTAGCTTTCTGGAAGGCAAACGAACAGACTGTCATAATCTTGTTTTGTAGTGAAAAACTCTTTGATACTGTGGGCTAGCGTGACTTTTGCTCCGGTATTTTCTAACATCTTAGACGCTGAGTTTGTAGTGAGCGCATCGGTATCTAAAAGCAATACTTTTTTCTCCGCCCAGCCAATGTTGCGAGCAAACTGCTCTGATTTGTCCAATATTTTGGTACTAATAGTGACGCGAAAACAACTGCCTTTTCCGGGATCACTGGTTAGCGTGATTTTGCCGCCCATCAAATGCACTAACTGTTGACAGATCACCAATCCTAAACCTGTGCCTTGATACGTTCGGCTGGTGGAGTCTTCAATTTGCGAAAATGCGTTAAATAGCTTTTTGCGATCGTCTTGGCTAATACCTATGCCGGTGTCTTCGACATTAAAATTTAGCTCGTACATGTTGTTAGCTAATAACTTACCGGTCACTAGAAGGCTAATATGACCACTGGGAGTAAACTTTAATGCATTGCCTAACAAGTTGGTTAAAATCTGTTTGATTCGTTGTGCATCTCCCTCGAGCTGCTCAGGCAAGGGGGTTAACTCATAAATGAATTCCAACTTCTTATTATGTGCAGATCTGGCCATTACGCTAACCATCTCTTCTAAGACATCATTTGGACAGAAGGGTTGATTATGTAATTGCAATTTACCCGCTTCTATTTTCGATACATCTAATACGTCGTTGACAATATTCAACAAGGTATCGGCAGCAGAATTAATAATCCTCACATGCTCTTGTTTATCAACGGGTAACGGTGTGTGAATCAGTTCTTTGCTGAACCCTAGAATCGCATTCAATGGGGTGCGAATTTCATGGCTCATATTAGCGAGAAACTGAGATTTTATGGTGCTGGCGTTAATCGCATCTTTTCTGGCGATATCTAGACGGGCATTTTGTTCTTCTATGAACTCCATGTTATTGCGTAAATCATTAGTAGCTTGTTGAATCTCGCGTTCCAATTGATTATGACTTTTATCCATCATCGCAATTGAAAATAACCCTGCTTGGATAAACAAACCAACATGCAGACAGTAAGTGGTGAACATATTGGTAGGCAAAAAGCCGGTTAAGCTGGTCATACTGACCAGTGCGCTTACAATGAGTACTAGCCAAGCTGCTATGAAGTATCGCGCTGGATTAAATTTATTCGAATAACTTTCTATCCCCGCGACTAAAAAACTGGCGATAGCAAAAAACGTTACCAGATATACAATGGCATTTTGCCAAGCAGCAGGGAACAAACTAATTAAGGAGCAGAACCCCATGGTGACCAGCACGCCAATATTGGTTTTGATAAAAGGAGCTGTTTTGAATGCCGTTCGTTTGGCCTCTAAAAACATGTAAGTGAAGATGCCTGATGCTATCCCGACCAGCACGAATATTAAATCCATATGGCTGGTTAGCCACAATGTTGCTTCATAAGGAAACAATAAAATTGAGTGCCCACCCCAAACAAACTGCCAAGTAATCACAGCCAGAATATAACCAACAAAGGCTAATAAGCTTAGCTCTCTATTGATTAAATATAAGATTAAGTTGTATAAGGCTAAAATTAATAAACCGCCATAAAATAGGCCCCAAATCAAGTTATCCCAAAACACCATTCGCATATATTTTTCGTATGGTTGAATGTCCAATGGGGCAATAACTTGCATGCTTTTGGATTCGATTCGGACATAGAGATCGACTGGAGTCGCTAGTGGCAGATTGACTTTAAAAGCAGGAAAGCGACTAAATTGGGCGCTGGATAATTTCCCCTGTTTATTTGAAGCAATGAGTTCGTCACCTGCAAATAAATAGAAATCCGCTCGGTCCATGTGCGCAAAACCAATATCAATCACCCACTCTTGTATGTCACTAACACGATTTAAGCTGGTGCGTAACCATAGACCGCCAGTATGAATGCCGTAATTAGGATTAGAAGAAGAGTGCCATATAAATTCGTTTCTGCGCTGACGTACGTCATCTATGCTTAGTTGGATATCTGTTTCTGCTAGTACTTTAACTTTATCTGATAGATGGGTGGTTTCTTCATTGTTTATTAACTGCAAAGTTGACTGCGCAAAGGCTGGTAGTCCAATGGTAATTAGAAATAGTCCCAAAACTAAGCTTTTTAGCAGATGCATGATGAGTCATTTCTTCCAAGTGATTGAAAAGCGTAAATATCATTAAACCCTTTGGCATCAGGTTTTTCAATTCTAAAATGTTCAGTTTGGCAACTAACTGACGAATTGGCGTAATAGTTTAGTAACCAGATTAAACAATTTCACTCCAGTGGATGCAGAATGCCTAGTTTATCTTCTATTTCATCGCAACACTCAGAAAATATGGACTAAAGACGGACAAAAACGCGTATAGTTAAAATGATTAATTGCATTACACCATTTAAGGATTTTCAGATGAAAAATATAAACCGCGGATTGACATTATTTTGTGCAGTTTTGTATTCAACGTGGGGATACTCTTTGCCGTTGGAAAAACTTACTCTGCCTGATGGTTTCAAAATTGAAGTGTATGCAGAAGACGTGAGTAATGCTCGCCAAATGGCATTAGGCAAAACTGGCATCGTTTATGTTGGGAGTCGCGCAGAAGGTAAAGTGCATGCTGTAGTGGATACCGATAAAGATGGTACTGCAGATAAAGTTGTCGTGGTTGCAGAAAATTTAACTATGCCTAGCGGTATTGCCTATAAAAATGGCGATTTGTACGTTGCGGCTGTTAGCGAAGTACTCAAGTTCGAAAATATCGATGAAGTCTATGCCAATTCACCAAAAGGGGAAGTGGTAATTAGTGGCTTGCCTACAGAAACCCATCACGGTTGGAAGTATATTGATTTTGGCCCTGATGGTTGGTTGTATGTGCCTGTCGGAGCGCCATGCAATATATGTCAAACGGAAGGGGACGGTAAGTTCGACGACCCTAGATTCGCTAGTATTCTCAAGTTTGATTTAGCCAGCGGTGAAATGAAATGGGTTGCTAAGGGCGTCAGAAACACAGTGGGCTTCGATTGGCAACCTGACAGCAAGGAATTGTGGTTTAGTGACAATGGGCGAGATTGGATGGGCGATGATCTTCCACCATGTGAAATCAACCGAGTAAGCGCAGATGATCAGCACTTTGGTTATCCTTACATTCATGCTGGAGATATCAATGACCCAGAGTTTGGAGCCGGCAAAAACCCAGACGATTACACAAAGCCAGAACTTAAACTCGGCGCTCATGTAGCTCCTTTGGGTGTGCATTTTTATCAAGGTGGGCAATTTCCAGCGGAATACAATAAGTCACTATTTGTCGCTGAACACGGTTCTTGGAATAGAACTGAAAAGTCCGGTTATAAAGTAATGAGAGCCAACTTTAATGGTAATGAAATTGGTACCTATGAGACCTTTATTGAAGGGTTTCTAAACCCAGATGATACGGTTTGGGGTCGTCCTGTTGCTTTCTTGGTTTTGCCAGATGGTAGCATGTTAATATCGGATGATTTCGCTAACGCGATTTATAAGGTAACCTATCAGAAGTAAACAGTTTGGCGAATCTTGTGAAAACGATAACAGCTAAAGTGTTATTCATTGACAACGTTGCCCGAAAAGGGCGCTAAAAAAACAATAATAATAACGACGAAGAATAGCCAGTTTATTCTTGTCGCATTGAAAATGGCCTGCACAAATATACTATGAGTGAAGATACAATTATCAACAAAGATGGTTCAGAGCAGCTCGCACTGAGTCGTTTTACCGAAGATGCATATTTAAATTATTCGATGTACGTGATCATGGATCGTGCTTTGCCTCACATTGGTGATGGTCTCAAGCCGGTGCAACGACGAATTGTTTACGCGATGTCTGAATTGGGGTTGAGTGCCTCAGCTAAATATAAAAAATCAGCCAGAACCGTAGGTGACGTGTTAGGTAAGTTTCATCCCCATGGTGATTCCGCATGTTACGAAGCCATGGTGTTAATGGCTCAGCCTTTTTCTTATCGTTATCCCTTGGTTGATGGGCAAGGAAATTGGGGGGCACCAGATGACCCAAAATCTTTTGCTGCGATGCGTTATACCGAATCGCGTTTATCTAAATTCAGTGAAGTATTGCTCAGTGAGCTTGGTCAAGGCACAGTTGATTGGCAACCGAATTTTGATGGCACAATGGATGAGCCTAAGGTATTGCCCGCTCGTCTTCCTCATATTTTACTGAATGGCGTTACCGGTATCGCTGTGGGCATGGCCACTGACATCCCACCGCATAATGTGCGAGAAGTGGCCAATGCCTGTGCGCTGTTACTTGATAATAGTAAAGCCGAACTGCAAGATATAATGGAACATATTCAAGGTCCTGATTATCCAACCGAAGCGGAAATCATTACGCCTAGAGAAGATATTTCTAAGCTTTATGAAACAGGACGAGGCTCAATAAAAATGCGCGCTGTTTACCATGATGAAAGTGGTGATATCGTAATTACAGCATTGCCTCATCAAGCATCTGGCGGAAAAATTCTCGAACAAATAGCGCATCAAATGCAAGCGAAAAAGTTGCCAATGGTGAGTGATTTAAGGGATGAGTCAGATCACGAAAATCCTACTCGATTGGTGATTACACCCCGTTCTAATCGCGTAGATGTTGAACAGTTAATGCAACACTTGTTTGCCACTACGGATCTTGAAAAGAACTATCGAGTCAATATCAATATGATTGGCTTGGATGGACGCCCAAAAGTTAAAGACCTACGTACCATTTTAAGTGAATGGCTGGTTTTCCGAAAAGACACTGTGGTCAGACGATTACAGTATCGTTTGGATAAAGTGCTCGCTAGGCTACATATTTTAGAAGGTTTGCTGATAGCATTTTTGAATATTGATGAAGTAATTCGCATTATTCGTTATGAAGAAGAGCCAAAACAGCAGCTTATCAAAACCTTCAATCTATCTGACAAACAAGCTGAAGCAATTTTAGAACTTAAGTTGCGCCATTTGGCCAAACTTGAAGAGTTTAAAATTAAATCTGAGCAAGAAGAGCTTGCAAAAGAACGAGATGAACTACAATTATTGTTAGGTTCAGATCGACGTCTAAAAACGTTAATCAAGAAAGAAATTCTATCGGATGCAGAAAAGTATGGTGACGATAGACGTTCCCCACTGGTTTTGCGCGAAGAAGCTAAAGCCTTAACCGACAAAGAATTAGTTCCTTCTGAAGCCGTAACCGTAGTGTTATCCGACAAAGGATGGGCACGTTGTGCAAAAGGCCATGATGTGGACGTCGAAGGATTAAGTTATAAAGCCGGAGACGTATATCTTGCCAGTGCCAAAGGTCGAAGTAATCAACAGGCCGTTTTCCTCGATAGTTCCGGGCGAACCTTTGCTTGTGATGCACATACATTACCTTCTGCGCGAAGTCAGGGAGAGCCGTTAACTGGGCGCTTCAGTGTCGTCGGTGGTGAGACGTTTCAGCATGTAATTATGGCCTCAGATGATCAACGATATCTAATTTCGTCCGATGCCGGTTATGGTTTTGTAGGTAAGTTCGCCGACATGGTTAGCAAGAACAAAGCAGGTAAAGCCTATATCTCGTTACCGGTTGGAGCAAAAGTGATTAAGCCGCAAACGGTTTCTAATATTGAAACTGATTGGTGTATGGCGATATCGAATGAAGGTCGAATGTTAATGTTTCCATTGCGTGATTTACCAAGTCTTGGTAAAGGTAAGGGCAATAAAATAATCAATATTCCGTCCGCAAAAGCAAAAACCAGAGAGGAATATGTCACTGTTCTGACAGTAGTGCCAGACGGTGCTAGTGTGAAAATTATCGCAGGTAAACGTGGTATGACGCTTAGCGCCGCTGACCTCGTTCACTATCAAGGCGAAAGAGGTCGAAGGGGCAACAAACTCCCTCGCGGTTTACAGAGGGTCGATAGCGTTGAGGTAGAATTTGAAGGAACTTCAGCTGACCTTGCATCAGACGAGCAAGACACAGAAGGTAACTCATAGCGTGAAAGGAGAAAGCAGTGCAAGCACCACAAATGAATCCACCACCAAAATGGTTTTGGATTGTTGTAGGGGTTTTGTTAGCTTGGAATCTGTTAGGTGTGATGGCCTTTATTCAACAGGTAACATTAAGCCCTGAGCAAATAAATTTAATGCCGCCAGCAGAGCAAAGGTTGCATTTGGAACAGCCATTTTGGGTATTGTTAGCGTTTGCCTTTGCGGTGTTTGGTGGAACGTTAGGCTGCGTAACCTTATTACTTAAAAAGTCGTTTGCGCGAGTTATTTTCTGGATGTCATTTGTAGGTGTATTGGCACAAATGGGACACTCGTTTTTTATCTCGAATGCATTAGACGTTTACGGGCCTGGCGCTGCAGTTATGCCAATTATGATACTAATAGTTTCAGTCTTTTTAATTTGGTTTTCGGGTAAAGCCATTGTCAAAGGCTGGATCGTTTAATCAAGCTTTGACTGTGGTTAACTATTTGGCTTAGGTACAGATTTTTGGCCGCAAATTGCATATTCTCATACCAGATCCTACTATCAATTTAGACGATATTCAGTCGCTAGAGGTTTATACCATCGGGCAATGAAAAGAATATTTAATCAACTAGGAAGTCTCAATTGAAACAGGAATTAGTCTCGTCTCTTAAACAACACTTTGGTTTTGATGATTTTAGGAACGGACAACTTCCGGTAATCGAGACCATTTTAAATAACCACTCTTGCTTGGCCATATTCCCCACCGGATCAGGTAAGTCCTTGTGCTATCAGTTTAGTGCATTACAACTACCGAATTTAACTTTGGTGGTGTCTCCTTTACTTGCCCTAATGCAAGACCAGCTAGACTTTTTATTGGCGCGAAATATTGCAGCCGCCAAAGTCGACTCAACCTTAAGTTATGCGCAAAACCAACAAGTGATGCAAGATGCTCGCAGTGGTGCTTTGAAAATATTAATGGTGTCGGTAGAGCGTTTCAAAAACGAACGATTTAGACAATTTATTGAGTCGGTGGATGTGTCATTACTTGTTGTAGATGAAGCGCATTGTATTTCCGAATGGGGACACAATTTTCGTCCGGATTATTTAAAGTTGCCGGATTACCAAAAAGCCTTGAATATTCCTCAGGTTTTACTGCTTACCGCCACGGCCACGGCAAATGTTAAACATGACATGGCAAACAAGTTTGCTATTCAGGCGCAACATATTGTACAAACTGGATTCTATCGTGCAAACCTGAACCTCAAGGTTCTGCACGCTCCTGAAGAGCAAAAAACAGCCATGTTAATGGAGCAACTAGCTAAGCTCAGCGGAGCCGGTATCGTCTATGTTACTTTGCAAAAAGAGGCTGAAGAGTTAGCTTTAGTTTTACGTCAGCACGGACACAATGCAGTGCCATATCATGCTGGCTTAAAAGACCAGCAACGACAATCTACTCAGCAGCAATTTATGGCTGATCAAATTGATATAGTGGTCGCAACTATTGCATTCGGTATGGGAGTCGACAAATCTAATATACGATTTGTAATTCATTATGAGTTACCCAAATCGATAGAAGCATATAGTCAAGAAATTGGGCGAGCTGGTAGGGACGGCCTAACATCAGAATGTATTACCTTAGCTAATTTGAATAACCTGACTCGCCTTGAAAACTTCGTTTATGCAGATACTCCTGAACTCAACAGTATTGCTAAGGTTATTCAAAATATAAAAGATCTCTGTGCGCTTTCTTCCGCTGGCGATATTAGGTGGGAAACCCAATTAATTCCTTTATCCAACGACACCAATGTTCGCCAACTACCATTAAAGACCTTGTTAGTGCAATTGGAGTTGAGGAAAGTGATTACTCCTCTGTTTGGCTATTTTTCGGAGATCCGTTTTCGGTTTATTGAAGATATTTCGAAAATACTTGCCCGCTTTGATGGCGAACGACGTCAATTTTTAGAGGCTGTATTTGCTGCCAGTCCGATGAAAAAAGTATGGGCAACGCTAGATCAAGCGGAACTGAAAAGCGCCTATCCGCATCCCCGTAACCGTTTGGTTAGCGCGTTGGATTATTTACATGGGCAAGAACTCATTGAATTACAAAGTCAGCGACATACCGATGTTTTCAAAGTCGATGAGACTAAGCTAGCGGACCCTGATTTAACCGAGTCATTATTTGTCTATTTTAAACAAAGAGAATCGGCGGAAATTCAACGGATTGATGATTTGGTGGGGTTTTTCCAAAATAAGCAGTGTTTAAGTCAGACATTAGCCCGTTATTTTGACGACAATAGTTTAACCCAAGCATGTGGACATTGTAGTGTGTGTTTATCGGGTGGAATTAACTTACCCGAAATTATTGATTCTGCTGCGCCTGATCAAGGGCGACTCGAAAAGATATTCGCAGAACTATCCGCTAGTTATACGGCGAAATTTGATGAACCCGTCTCAAGGGTTTTATTTACACGATTTTTGGCGGGCCTTAGCAATCCATATTTGACAAAAATAAAGGCCAGAAACCTAAACGGTTTTGGCCTTTGTCAATCTATGCGTTATCAACAGTTGTTTGCTTTGGTTGAAAAGGTTTGTTAACGCTTACTTACCACCTATCCTAATAAAGATTTGGTTTAAGATTTTTTGGCGTTAGTACTTTCGAAGATCTTATCAGCCGAAGCTGCCACAAAACCTTGATAAAGTTCACCGTTAGGCAATTCGTATCGTTGGGCAAATTCATAAAAACAGCTTGGAATGACCTTGCTGGTGTCTGAAAAATTCACCTCAATATGATCAGCCATTGTGGAAGACTGCGCTAGGTAAACCTCTGGGCCACCTTTGATTTCGCCACCTGATGTATTGAGTATAAAACCCGCTTGTTTTAATAGGTCATTTACATCGGTCAATAAGTCTAAATCTTGAAGATGATTGACTGAAACGGTGAAATGGTTGGCGCGATATCCCCACGCAGCCATCCAAGCTGCATATTCAGAAACCTCCAAAAGGGTTTCATATTCGTCACTGGATATTTGCCAATGGGGACCTGAATACAAAAAGTTTTCTTGGCTAGTCGCTTCTTCTGCTACTTGGCTCACCATCTTATGAATGATGTCTTGTATGGGATTTTCGAACTCGTTCACCAATAATTCGCTAATAAATACTTTGGGTTTGGTGCTTTGTGGATGTTCAAAATGTTTTGCTTTGAGTTTCTTTTGCACAAAGTCATATTGGCCTTTTTCCACATAACCTAAGGCCAAAAAATGCGCCGCAAGTTTATCTAAATTGACAGAGTCTATATCAAAGGTGCGAAACGCGACATGGTCGTTTACTAGCTCAGATTGTCCATTGTATTGCCCTAGCAATTTATGAACTTTTTGTGCAGAAGGGGTAATGTTTATGTAATCCTGCCAAAGATTTGCAAACAAAGTGTCAATATCAGTGTGCATAGTTGCAGCCTATCTCGATTTGGTAAAAGGGCCTGCAACGCATAATGATTACAGGCGGTTAAATAACTTATATGCTTAAGCCAGGGCTTAAGGTTCCAGGCAGAGTTACCTGCTCCAATTCCACAGAAGCCACAGGGAAGGCACAATAGTCAGCGGCATAATATGCGCTAGCACGGTGATTACCGCTTTCCCCAATTCCGCCAAATGGCGCGGCACTGCTTGCACCGGTAATCGGTCTATTCCAATTTACAATACCTGCACGTATGCGTTTGAAAAAGTGCTGATAGTCCGCTTCACTGTCGCCGATGAAACCTGCACTTAATCCGAATTTGGTGTTATTTGCTGACGCAATTGCTTGGTCAAAATCGTCATATCGAATTACTTTCAAAAGAGGTCCGAAATGTTCTTCATCAGGCATCTCATCAAACATAGAAGTAACATCGAGAATCCCCGGTGTGACGAAGCCTGTTGCTGTATCCATATGCTTTAGTTTGACTAATTCAGTTGCACCTAAATCAACTAATTGTTGCTGTGCTTTAACCATTCCAGCGGCCGCATTAGCAGAAATCATTGCGCCCATAAATGGCTGTATTTCGGCATCATAATGGTCAACTTTGATGTTTTTGGTAACCTCAATTAGCTTGGCTAGAATTGCGTCGCCCTGTTCACCGTTTTGAATAAACAACCGACGGGCGCAGGTACAACGTTGTCCAGACGTGACAAATGCCGATTGAACAATGTCGTGGACTACAGCGTTAATGTCTTTTGCATCTTTTACGATAAGGGGGTTATTACCACCCATCTCTAAGGCTAATATTTTACCCGGGTGACCTGCAAATTGTTCATGTAAAATTTTGCCAGTACGCGAACTTCCAGTGAAAAACAGGCCATCAATATCAGCATGGCTTGCTAATGCTTTACCGGTTTCTACTTCGCCTTGTACTAAATTCAAAACCCCTGCAGGTAAACCCGCTTGCTGCCAGAGTTTCACCATTTTCTGAGCCACCAAAGGGGTCAGATCACTAGGTTTGAATACTATGCTATTACCGGCAATGAGCGCAGGAACTATATGTCCATTAGGAAGGTGGCCTGGGAAATTATACGGACCAAAAACTGCTACTACACCATGGGGTTTGTGGCGAATAAACGCCTTGCCCACAGGCATTGGATTTTCAACTGTACCCGTGCGATCTTGATACGCTCGTTCTGATATCGCAATTTTGCCAACCATCGCACCTACCTCAGTCGCCGTTTCCCATAACGGTTTTCCCGTTTCTTGAGCAATGGTTAATGCTAAGTCTTGTTTGTTTTCAGTAAGTAGTTCTGCATACCGTTTAACAATTTCCAGACGGCCCTCAAGGGGTAAATCACTCCAGCTTAAAAACGCGTTTCGGGCAGCTTTTACTGCCGCGTCTATTTGTTGCGGCGAAGCAGATTTTGCTTGCCAAATAATGGTGTTTTTAGCGGGATCAATTGATTCAATATCGTGACCTTCACCTAGGTGCCACTCACCTGCAATATAGTGGGCTTGTGTCGTCATACATAATTCCTATGGCTGGGTTATTAAATTATTTTGGTTGGCGCATATCGTATAGGGTCATTTTCAGCGACCATTAACGCTGCAGCGCTTTCGGGAGAGATATACGCAAAGTTGTTGTCGTTATCTACATAGACTTCCGTGGTAATTGCTCTAAAGTCTTTTACCTTAGTATTAATTACGTAGCATAAAGCGCCGTCAGCGGCTTTTTGCTGGTCAATTTTAATCGGCAGCTTACGACTAGCTTGGGCGGTTCTAATGTGTTGGATATTGGCTTCTACTGTTGGGCCACCATCAAAAATGTCCACATAGCCACGGCTAATAAACCCTTCTTGTTGCAAAAGCTGTAAAGCAGGACGAGTTTTTTCATGAACTTGACCGATAACCGCTTGCGCCGCTTTGCTCAACAAACTGACATAAATTGGGTATTTGGGCATTAATTCGGCAATGAAGACTTTGTCTCCAATGCCGGTTAAATAATCCGCAGTGGGGAAGTCCATTGAAAAGAAATGTTCTTCCAGCCATTGCCAAAATGGAGAGGTGCCGTTTTCATCACTTACTCCACGCATTTCAGCAATTACTGTTTCTGAAAACCGAGTTTGATGCTCTAACATAAATAAAAATCGAAATTTTGACAGCAATCGACCATTACTGCCTTTACGAGCATTTTCTTTGAGAAACAAAGTGCATATTTCAGACACACCTGTGTAGTCGTTACAAAGCGTCAAAATATCCACAGTGTTGTGGATTTTAAGCTCACGAGAAGCATGCACTACTTTGCCACAATGATAGTGGTAAAAAGAGTCTTCTAGGCCGACTGTCGCAGCAATGCCACTGGTACCGACTACTTCATTTGTATCGGTATCTTCCATGACGAATAAATAGCTTTGATTAGCGGGTTTATCGACTTTCTCTCGAAAAGCAATTTCAGATTGTTCTATTTTGCGTCGTAACAAAGCCTCGTTTACAGGCAGTGATGTAAAACCAATACCTGACTCAACAGCAATATCATACAAGGCATCATAATCATTTAACGCAATAGGACGGATCACTTTCATAATAGCGTGCTCACTTTACTGGTTGCGTTTTAGCTTAGCTATTTACAACATGCTCAATGGCACGTTCAAAACGCGCTAAACCTTCGGCGATATCTTCATCAGGGATTACTAATGAAGGTGCAAATCGCACAACATTTGCGCCAGCAACTAGGCACATCATATTGTTAGCAGCAGAAGCCACTAAAAAGTCTCTTGCTTTACCGTGATATTGTTCATTCAGGGCACAACCAATTAATAAACCTTGGCCGCGAATTTCACTGAATACATTGAACTTTTGATTAATTTTTTCTAAACCATCGCGGAATAGTTTTTCTTTACGCTTAACGTCTTGCAGAACCGCTGGCGTGTTAACAATGTCTAAAACTTTTTCTGCAACTGCGCAAGCTAATGGGTTACCACCGTAAGTACTTCCGTGTGTGCCGACTTTCAAGCTAGCCGCTATTTCAGAGGTGGTTAGCATTGCACCGATTGGGAAACCGCCGCCTAATGATTTTGCCGTCGTGAGGATGTCAGGGACGACGTTTAAGCCCATATATGCGTATAAATGTCCTGTACGGCCAACGCCCGATTGCACTTCATCAAAAATAAGTAATGCGTTGTGTTCAGAACATAAAGCCCGCACGCCTTCTACAAATTCTTGGCTAGAACTGATTACTCCACCTTCACCTTGCAAAGGTTCCATAATCACGGCGCAGGTTTTATCCGAGATAATGTCTTTAAGTGCATCAAGGTTGTTGAAATCCACATGCTCAACAGCACCTGGTTTAGGACCAAAACCATCAGAATAAGCTGATTGACCGCCAACAGTTACGGTGAAAAATGTACGTCCGTGAAAACCCTGATTAAAAGCGATGATTTGATTTTTGTCTTCACCAAAATGCTCTAGTGCGTAGCGTCTAGCTAGTTTCAGTGCAGCCTCGTTTGCTTCTGCACCTGAATTTGCAAAGTAAACTTTATCAGCGAAGGTAGCGTGAGTTAATTTTTTACCTAAGCGAAGAGCCGGCTCATTGGTGAATACGTTACTGACATGCCACAATTTTTCGCCTTGTTCTTTCAAGGTGGCGACTAAATCAGGATGGCAATGGCCTAATACGTTCACAGCGATACCACCGGCAAAGTCTATGTATTCTTTTCCTTCCTGATCCCAAACTCGAGATCCTTGACCTTTTACAGGAACAATTGCCGCTGGGTTGTAATTGGGAACCATAACTTCGTCAAACGTTGCGCGTGTTACTTGCATTATTTACCTCACTTAAAATTCTGGACGTCTATTTTCACTTGTGATTAATACTGGGTTGGTCACCAAAAAATACTTGCCGAACGACCAATTTGGACTGCGCATTGTGTCAGATTTTATTCAATCTGTCTCTAGGGTAAACGCCGAAAACCCTTAAATTTAAAGGGATGCGGCTAATTTTGCAGGAATAGTGAATAACTATTTAAACTAAGCAATCTGCTGTTTATGCATAAAATTGTGCTACGCCATACAATTTTATGCATCTCTAAAATTGTCTATGGATAGCCGCTTTTGAGGCTGAACTGTTTTGATTAAATTTACTTACAGCGAAATTAGATTCTAACTAGAATTGAGAGTTTATCTAATTCACAAGATCATAAAGCAATCATGATAGTTGCATGAATATGTAAAAAAAATTTTAAAAATTATGGGGATAAACGAATTTACTGAGACGTTTTGATTATTTTTCATCCAAAATTATATCAAAATCTCGCAAATTAGTTTTCTTCAATTCGCCCAAAGCACCTTTAGGAAAGCAAAATTGACGTAGATATATTTTTGCTTCGTCTAAGGAAATCAACTTATTCGATTTAAGAGTTCGATATCGATTGTAGGCTTCACCTTGGGCTAGTACTTTACCAAATGGAGACATTTCGCCTATTTCTTTGTAGTTAGCAAATTCGTTCATGGCTTCAACAAAAACCAGTCGTTTGAATGGCATCCGCGAAATGAGCTCTGTGCTTAGTGAATAACCATAGGTAGTTAACGCATTGAGTAAAAACGTTTCTGAAGGTACAACTTCCCCCAACGCAAAATGTTCATCTCTCTTGCGCTCATTTTGCGCTTCGAGTACCGCTTCTCTGTGCACCTGCTCAAATAATTTAAAAAATAGGCGCACTATTACTATTTTACCGAAGTCATGGAATAACCCCAGTAGAAAGGCATTATAACTATCTAGTTTATTCAATTGCGCTAACTTTTTACATGACATCGCTGTACCAATAGACGCATCCATCATTTGCACTTTGATTTTTGGAAAAGGATCGGTAATTTGCGGTAAACAACGTCGAAATGCTATGGAAGGGATCAGCATCTTAATATTCTCAACGCCTAGATAGCTTAACGCGGTTTTTAAACTTTCAACTACAACTACTTTGCCATTTGAGTCTACTCTACGATATTTAGGGGTATTGATAAGCCTAATCAATTCATCATAAAGCCAAGGCATTCCAGCCGCTATAGGTTCAATTTTGCTGATGGAAGTTGATTTGGCCGCCAGCGAATCAAGTAGTGCGGGCAGGTTGTGGTCAAAGCCTAACACTTCGTTGAATAGTTTATCAGTATCTTCGAGTTGAGCTTCTAAGCGCTTGATAACCTCATTATGAACCATGTTTTGGATATCTTGCACATAGTTAGTGTGAGAACGTCGATTGAGCTCTTTATCATGTCTAGCTTGTTTCTCAACTTGCAGCAGTGTGCGCTGAGCTTCACTATTCGCGGGCAATTCAACATCCTTTGTTTCTGTACCTGCTCCCATATGCTGCTGGGCTAATTTTAGGCTAATAGTCAGGTAATCAAAGCGTAGGTTGATTTCGTTTTTTAATGCCAAAAGTTCGCTCATTGATTCTTCTTATTGCCGTTGAATTAGGTTTGGGATGTACTATTGTAAATTAGCAGACTTGTAGAGTTGAAAAAACACTTTAAATAGTTTCGTTTGTAGCTAACCACCATCTATCGGCAATCTTAACAAAATTACTTAATAATTTATGCCCTACTTTAGTTAAAAGTGACTCAGGGTGGAACTGCATGCCCATTAATGGCCAAATTTTGTGCTCTATCGCCATAGGTTCGAACTGGCTAAATTCTTCACACCAAGCGGTAATATCAAACTCTTTCGGTAATGAATCGCAATTCAGTATCAAAGAATGATAACGAGTGGCAATAAATGGGTCTTCAATATTTTCGAAAAGGGGGGTTGAGTTATGGCGAATACTGGAGGTTTTACCGTGCATTATGTGTTCGGCCACTTCCACTTTTGCACCGAATATTTGTCCGATTGCTTGATGTCCTAAACAAACCCCAAGAATAGGGATCTTGCCTGCAAAAGTGCGAATAGCTTCTAGTGTGACTCCCGCTTCATTGGGCGTGCAAGGCCCAGGGGAGAAAACCAAATATTGCGGTGCAAGTTGGGCAATTTGCTCACAGGTTATCTGGTCATTTCTCACTACCTGCACTTCGACATTCAATTCTCGGAAGTAACGAGCAAGGTTATGAGTAAAAGAATCATAGTTATCGATCAACAATAGCATGACAATTTACTTTCCAAAAAAGGATTACCCGCAGAACCGTAACTTTCCAAAAATGTTTTCCTAATCAGCGCTAAGGCTTTGGTATAAATCCAACTGCTTGGTAAACTTTTTGAATCATTACAGAGGCACGAGCACTGGCTTTTTCAGCTCCATCTCGCATAACCGTATTCAAATAGTCTTGGTCTGAACGTATTTCGTGGAACTTAGCTTGAATAGGTTCTAGCAACGCAACAACCGCATCGGCCACATCACCTTTTAAATGACCATACATTTTGTCCTCGTATTCAGGTACTAAGCTATCAATGCTTTTACCTGTTGCACAGGACAATAACGATAATAAATTGGAAACCCCAGGTTTTTCCTGTTTGTCGAAATAAATGCGCGCCTGCTCATCTGAATCCGTTACTGCACGCTTAATTTTCTTACTAATCTTTTTAGTATCTTCTAATAAGCCAACAAAGTTATTAGGATTCGAATCAGATTTCGACATCTTACTGCTTGGATCCTGAAGACTCATTATGCGGGCACCAAACTCAGGGATAAATGGGTCTGGGATCGTAAACACGTCGCCATATAAGTTGTTGAAACGTGTGGCCACATCGCGGGTAAGTTCTAAATGTTGCTTTTGATCATCACCTACAGGTACTTTATTTGGCTGGTACAATAAAATATCAGCAGCCATAAGAGCAGGGTAGGTCAATAAGCCAGCGTTAACGTTAGCCACATTTTTAGCTGATTTATCTTTGAATTGAGTCATCCTGTTCAATTCACCCATTTGCGTATAGCAATTAAGCACCCAAGCCAATTGCGCGTGCTCTGGCACATGGGACTGCATGAAAATGGTACTCTGACTTGGATCTATTCCACAAGCTAAGTATAAAGATAAACCGTCTAAACAAGCGTTGTAGAGGGCTTTAGGATCTTGACGCACTGTAATTGCATGCATATCGACAATCATATACAAACAATCATTATCTTGTTGCATATCGACCCATTGGCGCAATGCGCCCATATAGTTTCCTATAGTCAGTTGTCCAGACGGCTGACAACCACTTAATACAATTGGTTTACTCATATTATAAAATTATCTTCTTAAAGGTTAGAAACACGCTTAAGCCATATTCACTTTGCTTAATTCTGCGCGCATTTGGTCTATGACGTGTTTGTAATCTGGCTGATTAAATATGGCTGAGCCAGCAACAAAAGTATCGGCCCCTGCTTCAGCGATGCTGCGAATATTATCGACTTTTACGCCGCCGTCAATTTGAATTCGAATTTGTTTACCCGATGCTTGTACCCTTTGTTTAACAGATCTGATTTTATCCAGTGTTTGCGGTATGAACTGTTGTCCGCCAAATCCAGGGTTAACTGACATCATTAGAATGAAGTCTAGTTTATCTATTATATGGTCAAGACAATTTAACGGCGTCGCCGGGTTCAGCACTAATCCAACCTCACAGCCACTTTCGATAACTAATTGCACACTTCTATCTAAATGCTTTGTTGCTTCAGGGTGGAAACTGATTCGATTTGCGCCAGCTTTGGCGAAGTCTTCAATCATCTGATCAACAGGCTCTACCATTAAATGCACATCAATCGGCTTTGTTACGCCGTGTTTCACCAATGACTCACACACTAACGGACCTACCGTTAAGTTTGGAACGTAATGGTTATCCATCACATCGAAGTGGACTAGATCTGCACCAGCTTCTATCACACTATCCACTTCGTTTCCTAAACAAGCAAAATTAGCGGAAAGGATAGAAGGAGCAATTAAAAAAGGACTCATTAACTTCTCCAAAAAAATTTGACGATAGTGTAAAGAAAAATGGTTTATGAAAAAAGCGCTAGCGCTCTCAAAGTGGTGCACCAGATTGGTGCTGAAGAACTAATCTGGTGCTTCAATATCACCATAGGTTGCTTTTCAATATAAACTTTATTTATTGATAATTAAATTTTATTAATAAGAAACAATAAGTTACGTTCTTGTAAAGATTGTATAAATAAGCGGCATCAGAATTGCCTTATTGATGCCAGCGACAAAAATAAAATAATAATAATAATAAAAATTAAAACATTGAAAACAATATAAATTTCGGAGAACACATATGAAAACGTTGAAATTGGCCGCATTGGCTGTTGCTGTACTTTCTGCAACCAGTTTTAGTTCCTTAGTTCAGGCTGAGGTTTCAGCTAACTTTGGTGCAACAAGTAACTACATTTGGCGTGGTATGAGTCAAAGCTCTAACGATGTATCCGTTTCTGGCGGTATCGACTACTCAGATGAAAGTGGTTTTTATGCGGGTACTTGGGTTGGTTCAATTGACTGGGGTAACGGTGATGGCACTGAAAACGACTTCTACTTAGGTTACGGCGGTGAGTCTGGTGACTTCGGTTATGATGTTGGTTACATTTATTACATGTATCCTGCAACGGGTTTTGAAGATTCTGATTTCGGCGAAATTTATTTCAACGGTACATACAAAGCGTTTTCTTTTGGCGTAGCTTACACAGTAAACAGTCAATATGACGACGATGCACCTTATGGAACAGGTGACCTTTACTACAGCGTAGGCTATGGTATTGATCTTCCGAATGAATTTGGTCTTGGTTTAACATACGGTTATTATGACTTTGACAGTGATGACGAAGTATACGGCGATGTTGATTTTGGTCACTTCCAAATTGATCTATCTAAAGGTGATTTTACATTGAGCCTTTCAAAAGCAGATGATGAATCAGGTGATGACGATACTAAATTCGTTGTTAGCTGGGGTACATCGTTCTAATTTATTAGTTAAATTGAAACGCCTTAAGAGCCAACTTTCGAGTTGGCTTTTTTGCGTTTATGGTTAAATAAAGCTGCTTTGAAATGAATGTAGGTTGTCGTAAATTCTAAATACTTAGGACAAGCGACATAAAATTGGGATAAAAGATAGTTGTTCATTTTATCAACACACGTATAATAGGGCGTAATGGCTTTAATCTAAGGTGGTTACATGAACAGGAAGTTGAAAGCAGTTTTTTCAATTGGTACGGTTATGTTTGGCATGGTTTTTATGCTCAAAACTCAGCTTTCAAACACCGATGATTTCTGCCAAAACATTGATGTAATTGAATTTAATCAAAACCTACCTATCTCACATCCAATTAATCGATGCGCCTCAGCTAATCAGAAAAACGTGAGTTGGACGAGTTGGTTTTCTGGACGATCTGGCTATAAATTCCATTATCTAGACTTGCTAGAGCTACTTTCTAGAGCCGCAGATAACAAGTCTACTGTTCCATCGGGTGCACAGTAATTGTCAGAGCCTAAGCAAAACAACAGCCTTTGGGGCGTTTTTAAAAGCGTCGCTGCCAGTGTTTTTGGTGTGCAATCACACCAAAATTATGAGCATGACTTTCAGCAAAAGTCCTTCGTTCCATTTCTCTTGGTTGGTGTGGTCTTCGTGATTGCGTTAATTCTCGGCTTAGTTGCCGTGGTCAATATCGCGCTCAATTAACCTAACCACTAAACCTACTTGTCATCAGCAGAACTAGGTATAAAGGGCCAGTAGCTCACCCACTTTTACTCTTTTATCGCCTTTTTGACTGATAGTTCGCTTTACCATCAAACTTGTTATATCTGCTTGAGAATAAATTTCTCGGGTAAAAGGTGTATCGTGATTACTTATTAAAACACTGACCGACTTTTTCTTTGCATTATGCTTTGCTAATTTGGCTAACAATAACTGCTCATCTAACGAAAACCCATTCTTGGAATATTGGGTGAAGTTAGCGGTTAAACTAATTGGTGCGTACGGCGGATCGCTATAGATGACATTTCCCGATCTAGCGCGCGCAAAAGTATGTTGAAATGGCTCACAGGTAAAGGTGGCCTTTTGCGATTTTTCAGCAAAATAATATAGTTCTTTTTTCGGGAAATAAGGTGCTTTGTATCGACCAAAAGGCACATTAAATCCGCCAGACAAATTATATCTGCAAAGGCCGTTATAGCCGTGTCGATTTAGATATAAAAACAGAATCGATTTAAAAAATAGATCATCAGAGTGATTAAACTCTTTACGCAATTCGTAGAATCTTTTTTCCTGATTATTCGAGGGGCTAAAAAGCTTTTCAGACTCTTTGATAAAATATTCTGCCTGCGTTTTGATAATAGAGTAAAGGTTTATGAGATCAGGATTGATATCATTCAAAACGTATTGAGGGTATTCGGTGTTTAAGAAAACAGAACCGGCACCAACAAAAGGTTCGATCAACTTGTTACCTTGGGGTAAACGTTGGCAAATTTCGTCAATCAGTCCGTATTTTCCGCCTGCCCATTTCAGAAATGCCCGATTTTTGTTTTTCTTCATGTCCGCTTTTTGGTGTAACTACAACGAGGTTATTGCTGAGGTACTGCCAATTCTACCTTAATTTGTTTAACTGATTTAGCAAAAGGAACTGTTTTGTCAATGCTATCGGGTAAGGAGGCCGTATACTGCCGCGCTTGTTGAACATTGGCAAAGGTTTTTTTGAAAATTACCACATGCCAATCACCACCAAAACGTTGAGTGGTGTATATCCAGCTGGTTTCTTGTAAACCATGCTGAGTTATGAATCTCTCGGCCACGGCTGGGTCGCTCATTGAAGCCAATTGTAAAACGAAAAGGTTATCATCCAATTCAAGAATAGGGTGTTTAGCTGGTGGCAATACTAACTTAGCTTGTTCCGCTTTTGTTGCTCGCTCTTGTTGTTCTGCCTGTTTAGATTGTTTTTCTTGTTTGACCTGTAATTGCTGCTTTTCAACTTCTTGTTGCCAGCTAGTAACAAGCTCTTGAGAATGGTCAACGGGTAACTGTTGTTCGCTGTTTTCTAGCTGCAACGATTGGCTAACTTCATCCTGTTGTTGCTCTATTTGCTCTATTTGCTCTGTTTCTTCTACGTTAGGTAAGTCACTCTCTAACGGCATGTTGTCGTCTAATTGAATAGATTCCAGGGACTGCGTAACGTCGATTACTTGCTCTTCTGCAAGCTCGTCAACAGGCTCATCGACAACCGTGTAATGTGGGTCGACAAACTGTTTTATTTCGTTTGGATACTGCCAAAATACCAACATCGAAAAAATACCTAAAAAGACCATTCCCGCTAAAATTTTGAACAGTGGTTTAGTGATTATTGACTCGGATTCTGCGTCGACTGTCGTCTTGAATCGTTGATCAATCTCCGCTCTTTTTTGGCTGATACTTTGACTATAGCTTTGCGTAAATTGATTCGTCGTGACAATTTCAGAGCTCAGTAATATCGGCAAATGTTGATTATCTTTGGCCAAGTTTGACTTCGCCGATTCCGTCCACTCTGGACTACCGAATAACAATACATTTAGATGATGACCTTTTTGCAGGTCCTTATTTTTTAGAACTAAACTCCAAAGCTCGTTTAACAACTTTGTTGATATGTGTTGTGCCGCACAGATACAAAGCAATATTGGACCGGCGTCTTTGGATATGTGCTGAATTAGTTGCTCATCAAGTGGTACGTTGGGCGAAAGAGGGTGGCTGACCAATTGACGGTATATTTCGTTTCTATAATCTGAATCACGAAGTGTGCTCTCACCATTGATAAAAGCAACTTCAGTGTTTTCGTGCTGTTTGGCTATAAATTGCTGTAATGAGGATTGCTGTTGCGACAAACTTTCACAGCTAATAAATATGAGCTGAGACGAGTATGAAACTAAATATTCCAGTCGACTATGCAACTCGTTTATGGCCACAATCCCTTCTCTTAGCTATTCAATATATTTTGTAATATGTCGGGTTCTATATCTTTAGTAACGACGGCTTTGCCAATGGCTGTAGGAATTATGAACCTAATCGCGCCAGATAGCACTTTTTTGTCGTGTTGCATGTGTTGCATGAAAATATCGTAATTCATGTGCTCAGGGGCGTTTATGGGCAGATCAAATAACGCAATAAGCTTAATCATTCGCTCTAAATCTGATTTTGATATCCAATTCTTGTTGTAGGCGACTTCAGCCGCTAGCACCATGCCGCAACCAACGGCCTCACCGTGCAACCAATTGCCATAACCTTGCTCGGCTTCTATAGCATGACCGAAAGTATGACCTAGGTTCAACAGTGCGCGAATACCGTGCTCTTTTTCGTCTTTAGAAACGATCTCAGCTTTTATTTCGCAACAACGGTGTACTACGTATTTCAAATGCTCAGATGAGAGGTCTTTCAAGGCTTGGGCGTTTTCTTCTAACCAACTGAAAAATTCGGCATCGTAAATGATTCCATATTTGATCACTTCGGCCATTCCTGCTGCAAACTCTCTTGCTGGCAGGGTTTTTAAGGTATCGATATCAATGACAACAGATTTCGGCTGATAGAAAGCTCCGATCATGTTTTTACCCAAAGGGTGATTAACGGCTGTTTTGCCGCCCACCGATGAGTCCACTTGAGATAGTAGCGTAGTAGGAACTTGAATAAAGGGGATGCCCCGTTGAAAACAGGCCGCAACAAATCCAGTTAAGTCGCCAATTACGCCGCCGCCCAATGCAATCAGCGTTGTGTCTCTTGCCGCATGCTGTTCTAAAAGTTGGGTTGTTACGGCTTCGAATTGAGTAAGGTTTTTGTGTTGTTCACCATCTGGCAAACAAACAACCTTCACGTCTACACCATCTAACGCGCTTAATAACGAATTCAAATAAAGAGGTTCGACGATCTCGTTAGTAACGACTATCGCCTTGCCACTTTGAATTTGGTCTTTAAACGAATCTTTGGAAGTCAGTAAACCTGAATCTATATTGATTGGGTAACTACGCTCACCCAACTCTACTCTAATTGTTGACATGAGCGCACAACCTCTTGTGTGAAACGGTCTTATTAAAGTCCGATTTTATCTATGATTTGGCTAGCGACTGCTCTTGCGCTTTGATCATCAGTATCGACAATATAATCTGCCACTTCCTCATAAAGAGGATTGCGAGATTCTGCAAGTTCGCGTAAAACCATTTCCGGATCATCTTTTTGCAATAAAGGACGGCGCTTGTCTCGTTGAGTACGAGCAACCTGTTTGTCTATGGTTGTTTGCAAATAAACCACAATGCCTCTGGCGGACAAACGATTACGGACATTTTTACTGACAATAGAGCCACCACCGGTCGCTAAAACAATACCTTGTTTGTCAGTCAAATCGTTAATCACGGTCTCTTCTCTAAGCCTAAAACCATCTTCGCCTTCTAAATCAAATATCCACGCGATATCCGCGCCAGTGCGGCGTTCAATTTCCTGATCGGAATCAAAAAACTCAAGATGAAGTTCGTCGGCAAGATGCCTTCCTATCGTGCTTTTGCCAGCCCCCATAGGACCAACAAGAAAAATATTACGCTTTTCTGCCATTTTTGCTTTTATCACAACTTTAGTTAACTGGGGTTTTGCAGCCCAATTTGAATTATTCCAATTACGTAAAAGTCCCATTTAATCAATTAGATAATTAAATAAAATTGACTCGATTCGTTTAAGTAATTGGTCTGAACATGACCTCGTCGAAATTTCGAGAGCGCGATTATCTCAGTTATATGCTGAAATTTGCAAGTTTTGTTGCTTTTAATTTGTTCCAAGATTAAATCTATTGCTGTAAAGATGCCTTATCTGCGTCCATTGTCGCGGTTAACAAACCCTAAAATATGTCAAAAATGGATAAATAAAACAGTAAGCAGGGACAATCTAGCGATTCATACAGAGTCTAATGTTGATTGCGTTAAACTTGAACCTAAATTTGCCAGACACAATCAAAAAATCTCAAAATATTCAATTGGCTGATACATGACTTAGCTGTAAAAAAGGGCAATAACATTGCCCTTAAGTCGTCAAAAATAAAATCGGTGAATTGGTTATAGGGAATCAACCAAAATTTTAGGTGTAACGAAAATCAATAGTTCACGTTTTTCATTTACCTTTTGAGAATTACGGAACAGGCTACCGACAACTGGCAAGTCTCCCAACAGCGGTATCTTAGACACGTCATCAGTTGATGTCTGTTGGAAAATCCCCCCTAGTACAATGGTCTCACCATTTTCTACCAATACCTGAGTGCTGATCTCTTGGGTATCGATTGCTACCGCCGGTCCAGTCGAAGTGGAGACAGTTTCACCGCGAGTATCTTGAGTTACGACCAAATCCAAAATGACACGATTGTCAGGAGTGATATGCGGTGTAACTTTTAAACTTAATACCGCTTTTTTGAATTCTACAGAAGTCGCGCCACTTGATGTTGCTTGTACATAAGGAATTTCAGTACCTTGTTCAATATAGGCTTCCTGCTGATTGGCCACTGTAATTCGTGGGCTAGCAATAATTTCACCTTTATTTTCGGTCTCCAGCGCGCTTAGTTCTAAATCAATGATGGTACCATCGACCAGTCTAGCGATTTGAATTCCAATGCTGCCCGCAGGATTAGAGACTGGGAGATTAACGTTTAACCTATCAGCCAAATCAGGGAATATGCCAGCGGCGATGTCGTTCGCGCCTTCTAACGAGCCAGAAATACCGCCATCGGAAGTGCTGTCACTGATGCCCCATCTAACGCCAAGTTGCTCATCGACATTATCTCGTACGGTAACCATTCTTGACTCGATTAACACCTGTTTGATGGGAATATCCAGCGCTTTTATCAATGCACGAGCTTCCTCAACAGAGGCCGCGGTATCACGTAGCAATACTGTATTGGTGCGCTCATCAATGGTTACTGAGCCTCTTGCACTGAGAATACTGGCATCAGCAGATTTTAGAATCGCTGCCATTTCAGCTGCCTTGGCATAGTTTATTTGAATATTTACCGCGCTCAGAGGTGCTAAATCAGCCACTTGTTGTTTAGATTGTAATTGCTGTGTTTCTCGGGCTGTGAGTTCTTCAGAAGGGGCGATAAGAAGAATATTACCTTCAAGACGTTTGTCTAGGCCTTTAATTTTTAGAATCATCTCAAGAGCTTGATCCCATGGCACCCCAGATAAACTAATGGTTACATTGCCATTTACCGTGTCTGTGGTAACTAAATTGAACCCGTTCACCTGTGCAATAATTTGCAATACTTGTCGAACAGGGACGTCTTGGAAGTCTAATGAAATCGGCTCACCGGTAAAGGCTGATTCGGCTTTACTAGCTTCTGGTTGATCGTCTTTTTCAATTTCAATTACTAACTGATTGCCATTCTTTTTATGGGTAAAGTTAGCTTTGCTGAGTAATTTAAATTCAATTTTACTGCCTTTCGTTTCCTGAAAGGTTTCTATATCGGATACTTGTGTGGCGAAGTCTATTACATCAAGGGTGAATAACTGGTCATCAGCAAGTTTGACCGCAGGCAGGGTTAAAATCAGCTTTTGATTTCCTTGCGATAACTGCATTTGGAAATCAGCATTATTAAAATCTAAAGTGACACGTGCACCGCCGGTTGAATTGCGTTTGAAATTGAGATCGGTCAACTCGGAACGAAAAACACTCGCCACCTTCTTTTCTGGGTCAACTAATACTGGCTGAACTTGTTGGGCCGCTGAATTAAACGAAACGCAAGATATTCCGGCAAGTACTAAACTCAGCCAAATCCAATTATGCTTAGCTTTATTTAGTTTATGATTAAAGATAAAACGTTCAGACATTATTATTTTCTCCTGCCTGTGAAGACATACTCAGTGTTGCTTTATTTTTTTGCCAGCATCCGGCGCCATCAGGCAGCATTTCTTCGATTGAAATATTACCATTGTTGATCGATGTAATTTTTCCGAAGAACAAACCTATGTAGTCTCCTGTCGTGACTTTATGTAACGAACCATCATTGGCTGTTACTAAGGCCCACTGTCGTCCTTGACTGGTAAAAGTACCAGAGATCGTTAGTGCATCTAATCCAAATGCCTCCAATGGACCCTTGGTTCTGTTGAAGTCAGGCTGCAAACAGTTTTCGCGTTTCGCTTCAACCGTTTGTACCGCTACATTTCGAGGTCGCTTAAATGGACTGCGGAGTCCTCCCGCTTTGTATTCAAAAGCAGGTTGGGTTTTAAATTCGGGGTAGGGTTCTATGCTAATAGAGGTGCTTTGCTTAACTTCGACCACATAGGTTACCAAGTCATCCGTTTGTGCCTCACAACCTGCCAGCATGACAACAGCCATTATCAAAACGATTATTTTCATTGGCCTTGCTCCGAAACCGCTGTGCGATATGTCTTGGCTTGAAGTTGTAAACGTAATTCAGAACCCTGTTGAGTGATATCAAAGTTATGTAAAGTCACAATCCGCGGTAATGCTGCAATGTTAGATACAAATTGGCCAAATTCATGGTAATTACCGGTGACTTCCATTTGAATCGGTAATTCAGTATAAAACTCTTTAGGAATTTCTTGTTGCCAGTTAATCAGTTTGAAATTCAATCCTGCAGTCGTGCCCACAAAGGTAATGTCATCAATGAGGCCAGGTGTCTCGTTACTGGTAGGCAGTGATTTTAACATTGACGAAAAGTCAGCTTCTATTCTGGCTAGCTGTTCTTCATAGGCTTTTAGATTAACCGCAATTCTGTATTTAGCGGCAAATGTCTGTTTTAACTCTACTTCTTCGGCTTGGGTTCTATCTAACACAGGTAATTTAGAGGAGATTAATCCGTAATAACCACCGACCGCGACTAAAATCGCTACAAAAAGCGCAACTACGGTTTTCACTTCGAATGGCCAATTCGCGACCTGTTCGAAATCCAGTTCGTTCATCTCTTTGAGTTTATTTACATCAAATTTCATTTTTGACCCTCTGCTGGTGTTTCAGAGAAGTCCGGTGCCACTGAGGAGTTTATGGTAAATGTTAATTTAAACTCGCTGACTGCATCGGGCGCTGAGGTATCAGCCACAATGGATGATAATTCACCCTGACCAAATATCTTCGAATCTTCAATCCTGCGCATAAATGAAGATAGGCGGTTATTCGATTCGCTTACCCCGGATAACTCCACGGTATTGCCTTGACGGGAGAAGGAGCGAAACGAAACACCTGGGGGAACCAAGCGAGCCAGTTCATCAAATACGATAGGCGCAACGTTGCGACTGGTTTGTAATTGTTCAATCAAGGCCATGCGTTGTTCAATGGCTTTCTTGCTGTCTTTAATATCTTTTATTTTGGCTATTTCTGCATCTAAAACCGCGATTTGACCTTGTAGAAAAGCGTTACGTTGGTTTTGGCTGGCAATCTTGCTATCGATTAACATGCCCACCAGATACACAATAATCATCACAAACAGTGCGACTGCAAATAATAGTGTTAAAAAATCTTTTTTCTGTCTCTGTCTAAGCTCTTCTCGCCATGGTAATAGATTTACATGTGACATGGTTTGAAACTCCTAGATGCTAAACCAGCTGCAATCACTAGTTGTGGTGCAACTTTTTGAAAACCTTGCTGTTCAGCTTTTTCAGAGATTTGCATTTGTTCAAATGGGTTGAAAAGGGTGACTTCCACTGCCAATTCACCTTCAAGTGCCGCGGCAATTTCTTCTATATTTGCCCCGCCACCACAAACCATCAAAGATTCTGGCCTCTCAGCGCCAGTTGAACTGATATACATTTGTACTGCTTTGCTGATGTGTTGATTTAAGTTCGCTAAAAATATTGGGAAGGTATCTTCGCGCCATGTTGCAGGTAACTCACCGTTTACTAATTGCTGTTCAGTTTCTGATTTATCTAAGGTATGGATTATGCTGAGATCTTGAATAAGGCTGTTCATACCAAAACTGTGTTCTTTACTATAAATAACTCTGTCATTTTCTACGACACAGAGTTGTAATTGAGAGGCACCAATATTAAAACACAATATTGGTTTATCTGCGGGATATTCAGCGAACTCGATAATTGCATTACCCAAAGCATAATTTTCAATATCGACGATTTTAGGAACAAATTCCACTTCTCTTAATAATGTGATGCGACTATCGACCACATCTTTATGGGCTGCGCTGAGCAACACATCTACTTTACCGATGTGAGTTTTACTCTCACCTAACTCTTCAAAATCCAGATATACTTCCTCTAACGGATAAGGAATTAGACTATCAGATTCGATTTCTATTTGGGTTTCTAACTCGAAGTCCTGTTGATCTGGATCCATATAAACTATTTTACTCAATACCGAACTGCCAGATATCGCGACTACTACATTTTTATTTTTGCTTTTCAGTGACAACTTCACTTTTTTGAGCACATTGCTTATGGCGTCAAAATCTTTTATTTCTCTGTCAGCAAAGGCATTGCCGTTTATCTGCTCACATGCGAAACTCTGCACCTTAGTCTGGTTGCCATCTTGTTCAAACAAAACAGCCTTAACGTACCGTGTACCGATATCGAGACCTATCATTTGTGAAGCTTTTTTCTTGAAAAGTTCTTTCAACACAGTTAGTTCCGAATCATCTTAGTTGCTTTAGTTTTACCATTATTACTCATTTTTTTGTTTTTAATGGTTCTAATAACGGTACATAGGTATAAAATATAAGTCATTTAGTCAATTTTGCTCTGGTAGTTTTATTTTTGTGAAGTACATCAAACTGTTATTAATAATGAGTATAGCCGCATTTCTGCTAGGTACGATAGCGATTGTAGGTATGTACTTTTATATCAAACCCGATCTTCCAAGTGTTGAAGTGCTAAAAGATGTGCGCTTACAAACCCCCATGAAGATTTATACACAAGACGGCAAACTAATTTCACAGTTTGGGGTCAAGCGTCGTATTCCGTTAGAGTTAGATGAAGTCCCGCAATCATTAATAAATGCCGTACTTTCTATAGAGGATAGTCGCTTTTACGAACACCCTGGTATAGATCCTATCGGCATAGCGCGGGCTTTTGTTAATTTAGTCTTAACCGGCGAACGTGGGCAAGGTGGTAGTACCCTCACGATGCAGCTAGCCAGAGGCTTTTTCTTAACCCGTGATAAAACCTATATACGTAAAATAAAAGAGATCTTTATTGCTTGGCACATGGAAGGTTTGCTCAGTAAAGATGAAATCTTAGAGCTGTATTTAAACAAAATTGAATTGGGGCATCGTGCCTTTGGGTTTGGTGCTGCTGCTCAAGTATATTTCGGAAAATCCGTTAATGAGCTCAGTTTAGCTGAAGTAGCGACTATTGCTGGACTGCCTAAAGCGCCTTCTACTTTGAATCCAATTTCCAGCCCAGAAAGAGCGAAAGCGCGTCGTCGAGTCGTATTGTTAAGAATGCTCGATGAGGAATATATTACCCGTGAAGAGTTTGATCAGGCCAGCAATGAAACTGTCATTTCTAAACGCCACGGTGCTGAGATTCAGTTAGATGCGCCTTATTTGGCCGATCTTATTTATAATGAAATGGTTGAATTGTATGGCAAAGAAGAAGCTGAAACTGGCGGATATCAAGTTTTCGCTACCGCACCTTCGGATTTGCAGTTTGCCGCACAAACAGCAGTAATACGTAATTTACATGATTATGATGAAAGACATGGTTATCGTGGTCCTATTCGCGTGTTATGGGGAGAGCCAGATGACAATCAAAGCCTAAACAACAGTGAAGATCAAAATACTGAATTGGTAGCCTTGGATTCTGAGCCTTGGGACGAATCACAAATGCTAGAGGTTTTGGACGCTTACACGCCAATTGGAGTGCTCTACCCAGCAGTTGTTACTCAGGTTGATGAAACCAGTTTTGTGGTTTTTAATGGCCAAGGAAATTATCAAACTATCGAATGGCAGGGTATGCATTGGGCAAGAGCCTACATTGACGACAATCGCCAAGGACCGGATCCTAAAAGTGCTGCTGACATTGTGGCTGCAGGTCAATTGATCTGGATTAGGCAAAACGAGGAAGGGATCTGGAAATTGTCGCAATTGCCAACGGTGAGTGGTGCTTTTGTGGCACTGGATCCTAAAAACGGTGCGGTGCAGGCAATCGTCGGTGGATATAGTTTTTATCAGAGTCAATTCAATCGCGCGACTCAAGCTAAAAGACAAGTAGGCTCGAATATTAAACCTTTCATATATTCCGCAGCAATAGAACAGGGTTACACCTTAGCAAGTATTATTAATGACGCTCCTATCAATCAGTGGGATGCAAGTACTGGCACAGCATGGCGGCCACAAAACTCGCCAGCTGTGTATGACGGACCAATTCGAATGCGGGTCGCCTTGGGCAAATCGAAAAACGTAGTGTCAGTGCGTTTATTACGGGCAATTGGTATTAATGCCGCGGCTGACCATCTGAGTAAATTTGGTTTTGACCGCGCTGAAATTCCGAAAGATGAAACCTTATCACTAGGTTCAGGTTCACAAACTCCCCTAGAGGTTGCTACTGCAATGTCGGTTATTGCCAATGGCGGTTATTATGTGCGCCCTCATTTTATTCAACGTATTGAAGATGAGCACGGCAAAATATTGTGGCAAGCTAATCCTCCGCAAGTGTGTGAAGAATGTGAAACTCACAATGCTGAGCAAACATCTGTAACCAATGCATCAGAGCTTAATTCAGAGGAGCTCACAGAGCAGCAAATCGAGGCTTTGTTGGCGGCTGAATTAAACGGTTTCCCAGAAGAAGAAGCCGATTCTCAGCCTGAAATAATCCAAGCCCAAAGAGTGGTGTCTGCGCAAAATACCTTTTTAGTGCGCGAAATGATGCGTACAGCTGTTCGAGGAAATGGTCGATGGAGCAATGATCCCCAGCGCAATACCTATTGGCTTGGCACTGGCTGGCGGGCGAGAAACATTCTTGGTCGCACCGATCTGGCGGGTAAAACCGGTACAACCAATGACTCTCGGGATACTTGGTTTAGTGGTTTTGCGCCAGGGTTAGTGGCTACTTCTTGGGTTGGTTTTGATGATATGAGTCGCATGCTAGGCCGTACATCTCGTAACCAGAATTTGATAAACGAAAATCCTGAAAAATTTAACTGGATTGGCAACGCCATGATCGGCGCGGAAGATGGCGCGAAAGCAGCTCAACCTGCATGGATTCGCTTTATGGAAAAAGCGCTTGATGGTGTGCCTCAAGAAATTAAACCTATGCCTGAAAATATCATCACGGTTCGAATTGATAGAGCAACGGGTAAACTCACAACACGTACAGATTATACGTCTATGTTTGAATATTTCATAAAGGGTACCGAGCCAACCTCTTCAGTTCAGTCTGACTCTGTTGTTGATCCCTTTGAAAGCGATCAATCCGAAAGTGTGGAACCTGAGGATATTTTTTAGATCCGATAGGGAAGTTTCACTTTTCAAACGTATATATAAGAACAAATGTTCCTTACTCCTAAGTTCGCTAATGTAAATTGGTAGCTAACTTAGGAGCCGGAGGCGCATTTAAATTGAGCGAAAATGGATGAGTTATTAGATAAATAATTCTGATGCACATCTGACCAGACAAATTGATACTGAGTTTAGCTGAATATTCGTTAAACTTGCTATTACTTGACACCTAATCACTTTAAATCCTCTTGATAACAAAGAGAAAACTGGAAAAAAAATACCTCTAATGAGCAATACTTCTAAATACTTGTATATTCCCCATTCTGGCCCTTCACTACTTGAGACGCCGCTGTTAAATAAAGGTAGTGCGTTTACCGCCAAAGAACGTGAAAACTTCAATTTGACCGGTTTGTTGCCGCCACGCTATGAAAGCATTGAAGAGCAGGTCGAACGGGCTTATATGCAATATTCCAGTTTTTCCTCACCCATTAACAAGCATATTTATTTGCGCGCGATACAAGACAATAATGAAACCTTGTTTTATCGATTAGTGCAGTCTCATATCGATGAAATGATGCCGATTATTTACACCCCGACGGTTGGGGATGCTTGCGAACAGTTTTCGGATATTTATCGCAGTTCTCGTGGTTTATTTATTTCATATTCTGAACGAACGCAAATAGACGATATTCTGCGTAATGCCACTAAACGTAAAGTAAAAGTCATTGTGGTAACTGATGGTGAGCGGATCTTGGGCTTAGGTGACCAAGGTATTGGTGGAATGGGTATACCCATTGGTAAATTGTCACTGTATACCGCATGTGGCGGAATTAGTCCTGCGTATACTTTACCGGTGATGTTGGATGTAGGGACAAATAATCAAAAATTGCTCGACGATCCTATGTACATGGGCGCACGTCATAAACGTATTACTGGCGATGAATATAATGAATTTGTCGATATGTTTATTCAAGCAGCCCACAAACGTTGGCCTGACGTTTTGATTCAGTTTGAAGACTTTGCACAGCCTAATGCCATGCCATTATTGGAACGTTACCGTGAGCAGGTCTGCTGTTTTAACGATGATATTCAAGGTACAGCAGCGGTTACTCTAGGTTCAATCCTCGCAGCTTGTTTGAGCAAAGGTGTTAAATTAAGTGCGCAAAAAGTGGTATTTGTGGGTTCAGGTTCTGCAGGATGTGGTATTGCAGAAATGATCATCAGTCGTATGTGCCAGGAAGGAATTAGCGACGCTCAAGCTAGACAGCAAGTGTTCATGATTGACCGCTTTGGCTTGTTAACTGATGGTATGCAGGGCCTTCGCGACTTCCAGCAAAAGTTAGTACAAAATCCTGAAGTGATTAAGCAGTGGAATACTGAAAATGAATGGGCGAGCTTGTTAGACGTAGTTACGCATGCAAAACCAGACATTCTAATTGGGGTTTCCGGACAGCCAGGTCTATTTACTGAAGAAGTTATTCGCGGAATGAAAGCGAATTGTGATTTGCCGATTATTTTCCCATTAAGTAATCCATCCCGTCAGGTTGAAGCAAGACCCGAGCAAGTTATTGAATGGACCAACGGCCAAGTTATTATCGCTACCGGAAGTCCCTTTGCTCCTGTTGCATATAACGGCAGTATTTTCCCCATTGCCCAATGTAATAATAGTTATATCTTTCCAGGAATTGGTTTGGGTGTGGTGGCCACAAAAGCTCGATTGGTCAGTGAAGAAATGTTAATGGCAACCAGTGAAGCCTTAGCACTTGCTTCGCCACTAGCAAGTGAAGGTGAGGGATCTTTGTTACCGCCTTTAACCGACATTGCTAGTCTGAGTAAAAAGATTGCATTTGCAGTAGGCAAGGTTGCGCAACAACAAGGTTTGGCTTTAGAGACCTCTGACGAAGCTTTACGAGCTAGTATTGAAGCTAATTTCTGGAACCCTAAATATCGTCAATACAAACGTACTAGTATTTAATCGATTTACTGCCAACTATTTATGTTAAATAGTTGGCAGTGTTGTCGCAGTCAAATAGTTTCGCAATTTGAGCTCAGCCCACATCAAGATAAGAAGGCTGTTTATTTATCAAGGGCCATTACAAATACTTTCGAATTTCTTTGAAAGTTATATAACAACTTTTTCGATTCAGGCAGCGCATCAATGCTGGCCAAAACGAATCCTTGTTCTTGAAACCAATGTGCAGTCACTGTCGTCAGCACAAAAATACTCTCTAAACCCTGCTCAATGGCATCTTGTCGAATTGCTTCGAGCAGACGTTCAGCACGACTTTTGCCGCGATAATCACCATGGGTAGCAACACAGGCAAGCTCACCAGTACCATCCTGCGGGTAAGGATAAAAGGCAGCACAGGCGATAATCATACCGTCTCGCTCTATGACCGTGAACTGTTCAATTTCCGCTTCAAGGAGTTCTCGAGAACGTTTAACCAGAATACCTTTTTCTTCGAGAGGATTGATCAGTTGTAGGATCCCGCCCACATCTTCAATTCGTGCTTTTCTAAGTTGCTCGTAATGGCGTTTAGAAACAAGCGAGCCTGAACCGTCACGAGTGAACAACTCCTGCAATAAGGCGCCGTCCTTTTTGTAACTGACACAGTGACAGCGAGGAATATCAGCGGCTATTGTCTGGTTAATGGCATCCAATATTCCTAACTGGTCTTCTCTGGCACCTTCTTCAAGCAAATCAGATAATTGGGCTGAATCGATATTACGACGCAGCTTCCCTGTTTCATCTAAAATGCCCTGATGTTCAGAAAAAACAATCAACTTATCGGCGTTTAAGCTGATGGCAGCTTGTGTGGCGACATCTTCATGAGATAAGTTGAAGACTTCGCCCGTAGACGAGTAACCCATGGGTGAAAGCAATACGATTGAACCATCCTGAAGATGATCGTTGATGCCCATCACGTCAATTCGTCTTACCACACCGGTATGCTCAAAATCGACGCCTTCTCTAACGCCCATGGGCATAGCCACAACCAAATTACCAGAACACACACGAATATGAGCTCCGTGCATTGGCGAGTTAGCTAGCCCCATGGTTAATAGCGCCTCGATTTGCGAGCGCACCGAGCCTGCGGCGTCTTTTACAGATTCCAAGGTTTGTTTGTCGGTGAGACGAATATTATTGTTGAAACGTTTTTCAACCCCTCGTAATGCAATGCGCTGATCGATTTGTGGCCTTGCACCGTGCACTAAAACAAGCTTCACACCCAAACTATTGAGCAAGGCTATATCATTGATAATGTTAGGAAAATTAACATCCTCAACGGCCTCGCCACCAAACATTAAAACAAACGTTTTGCCCCTATGAGAATTAATATAGGGTGCTGAGTTGCGAAACAACCTAACGCCATCAATGTCTGACATCACCATCTTTCGTTCCTCAGCTCTTTAAACTTTTCAGTTCTGCATCAAGGGCTGCAAACACTGGATGAGCACCTGTGCCACCTAAAATATTGCGTTTGTCCACTAAGTATTCAAGCTCTAATACAGCATATACATCATCTTCAATTACTGAACTGAAGGTTTGCAATTCAGCTATGCTTAAATTTTCAATGGGTTTGTTTTGCTCAATGGCTGCTAGAACAATTTGACCAGAAATATCGTGTGCCGTCCTAAATGGAATACCTTTAGCAACAAGGTAATCTGCCATTTCGGTAGCATTGGCATAACCTTGTTTGGCCGCCTGAGCAGTCCGTTGAGCATCTAACTCAATAGTGTCTACCACTTCTGCAGCGATACACAAACAGATATGCCATTGATTAACTGCATCAAAGGCACCTTCTTTGTCTTCTTGCATGTCTTTGTTATAAGCCAAGGGAAGACCCTTCATGGTAACCAACAAACCTTGTAAGCTTCCAAATACTCTGCCGCATTTTCCGCGCATCAATTCTAATGCATCTGGATTTTTCTTTTGCGGCATTAATGACGAGCCTGAAGTGACTGCATCACCAAGGGTGATAAAGCCGGCTTCGCCAGAGTTAAAGAAAATAAGATCTTCAGCCATGCGCGATAAGTGCATCATTGAAGTACTGGCACAAAACAATAGTTCTAAAACATAGTCTCGATCGGATACGGCGTCTAAACTGTTGGCGCAAGGAGAGCCAAAGCTCAGCTGTTCAGCAATTTCCTGACGATCAATGGCGTAAACCGTGCCGGCTAGCGCGCCACTGCCTAATGGGCATTGATTCATTCTTACCAGCAAATCCTCTAAACGACTAATGTCGCGTTTGATCATCTCAACATAAGCCAAACACCAATGCGGATATCGTACTGGTTGAGCTCGTTGCAAATGGGTGTAACCAGGTAAGATGACGTCTCTGTTGCGATCAGCAGACAGTACCAGCGCACTTTTGATTGCCAGTAAATCGTCTTTCAAGCTTTCTAGGTGCTCTTTACACCACAACCGAAAGTCGGTAGCGACTTGATCGTTACGACTGCGACCGGTATGAAGCTTTCTTCCCAGATCACCAAGTTTTTCAATTAACGCCGACTCAATGAAACTGTGAATATCTTCTTCACTACTGGCATCAAAATCCAATTCATCTGCTTCGGCTTTGCTTAGCAATTCATTTAAAGCAGCTTCTATTTGTTGCTGTTCTTGAGTGGTCAATACACCTGCTTTAGCAATGGCACGTGACCACACAATTGAACCGCGAATATCTTGGCTAGCCAAAATCCGATCAAAGGGCAACGAGTCGTTGACCTGTTTGAACATATTACTGCTGCCCTCTTGAAAGCGGCCTCCCCATAAACCCATGACTAGTTTCCTTTATTCGCGTCGCGCGCTTTTTTATTTAAGGTTGCAATACGACTTGATAAGCTGAACAAACGAATAAATCCTTCAGCATGTTTTTGGTCATACACATCGTCTTGTCCGAAGGTGGCAAAATCTTCTGAATACAAGCTATTTGGTGAACGACGTTGAGTAACAGTAGCGCGACCTTTATATAGCTTAATGACGATGTCACCAGTAACTTGTTGCGCAAATACTTCGGCACCTGCTAACAATGAGTCGGAAAGAGCAGTAAACCAACGTCCGTCATACATCACGTGTGAAAACTCTAAACCTAAATATTCACGGTGTTTTAATGCTGCTTTATCTAAAACCATGCACTCTAGCGCTTTATACGCAGCCATAATGACTGTGCCGCCAGGAGTTTCATAACATCCACGAGACTTCATGCCGACTAAGCGGTTTTCAACGATATCGATTCGGCCAACACCATGTTTGGCTGCAATTTTGTTCAGTTCAACTAGCGCGTTATATGGCGAAAGAGCAACACCGTTAACTGTAGTAAGTTGTCCTTTATCAAAACTTAGGGAAACGCTTTCAGGCTTGTCTGGCGCATCTTCTGGATCGACGGTCATGGTCCAAATGCCTTTGGTTGGTTCACACCAAGGATCCTCTAATTCACCACCTTCATGAGAGATGTGCCAAGCGTTTGCATCACGGCTGTATATTTTAGTGGCAGAAGCACTGGTTTTAATATCACGTTTTGCTAGGTAATCTAATAAGTCTTCACGTGAAACCATATCCCACTCACGCCAAGGTGCAATAACTTGTAAGTCAGGTGCTAGTGCTGCAAAAGTACTTTCGAAACGTACTTGGTCGTTACCTTTACCAGTACAACCGTGGCATAGCGCGTCTGCGCCTACTTTACGGGCAATTTCAACTTGTGCTTTCGCAATTACTGGACGAGCCATTGAAGTACCTAGTAAATATTCACCTTCGTATACCGCGCCAGTTTTGATTGTTGGATAAATATAGTCAGCAACAAACTCTTCTTTCAAATCAACGATATAACATTCGCTGGCACCGGTTTTAATGGCTTTTTCACGAAGACCTTCTAATTCTTCATCGCCTTGGCCAACATCTGCCGCAAAGGCGACTACTTCACAATCATAATTTTCTTTCAACCATGGAATAATGGCAGAGGTATCTAAGCCGCCTGAATAGGCTAAAACAACTTTTTTAACGTCGGGTTTTGACATAACTATTTCCTAAATAAACTTGTGTTGATTTGTAGTTTGAACAAATCAGCTTCAACAGATTGATTTTTTAAAATGAACTTCGAGTCACTCAATTTTAAGCTAACAACGTTACTAGAATGGCATTTTGGCCATGCATTCTATTTTCAGCTTGTTGCATTAATAATGATTTATCGCTATCAATTAAAGTACCGCTAATTTCTAAATCACGATGAGCGGGTTGGCAATGCATAACGTATTGTGCACCGGTTAATGCCATCATAGCTTCGTCGACTTTGTATGGGTCAAAAATGCGTTTAATATCTGATAACGGTGTTTCATCTCCCATTGATAACCACGTATCAGCATAAAGTACATTGGCACCTTTAGCGTCTTCGACGTTATTACTTTGGATGATTTTTGCACCAGATTTTTCTGCAATTTTTTGGCTTAATTCAAATATCCCTTGATCAACTTCGTAACCTGCAGGGGTAACACTAACGATATTCACCCCAAGTATAGCGCCAACCAGCAATAGTGAATGGGTAACGTTATTGCCATCACCTACATAAGCTAAGGTTAAGTTTTCTAATGAACCATAGGTTTCTTGTAAGGTGAGAAAATCAGCTATTGCTTGGCACGGGTGATAGAGGTCGCATAACGCGTTGATTACCGGTACTTTAGAAGCTTGACTAAACTGCACTAAGGTATCATGACTAAACACTCTGGCAACAATCGCATCTGCCCAACAAGCTAAATTTGCTGCTGTGTCTTTGGCGTCTTCTCGGCCAGCTAGTTTACCAGCCTGGGAGTCAAGGTAAACCATGTGTCCACCGAGTTTATTGATACCAATATCAAAACTAACACGGGTACGCAAAGAGGGTTTCTCGAACAAAGCCGCAATTGATTTTCCAGCCAAAACTTGATTGTGTTCTTCAGGCGCAGCTTTAATTTTTGCCGCTAGCGCCAACAAATTATTTAAATCCTGCGAACTCCAATCTTTAAACGTTAATAGGTCCTGTTTCATTTGTTTTCCTTAGACGATGGGAAAATGGTTGTTCCTGCAGAAGCGTTTTCTTCAGTTGGAGTATCTTGGGTTAAAATATCAAGGTTTTTCCAACTTGCTATAGTCACAGACTGTCCTATTTGATTCGCCGCATCTAATGCCGCTTCTACTTTCACTGTCATACCATCGCGAATAACACCATCTGATATCAAAGTTTCAATATCGTCAGACGTGAGTTTATTAATAAGTGACTTATTCTGATCGAGCACACCTGCTACATCTGATAACAAAACTAGTTGTGCATTAAGCAGTTTGGCAATGGCTGTTGCTGCTTGATCGGCGTTGATATTAAGCAATTCACCCTGGTCATCTGCTCCAATGGAGCTCACTATGGGTAAAAAGCCAGCTGCCAACAGAGTCGTCAGTAAAGTTTGATCAATAGGCTCTGCAGAACCTACATTGCCTAATTCTTCACTGATTTGATGGCAATTGGTAATGTTACCATCCAATAAACTTAATCCCACAGGGATAAGTCCACTTTTTTTCGCTAATGCACACAAGTTTTTATTGGCTGTGCCGGCTAAAGCACCGACGACATAATCAATTTGTGATTTCGGCGTGACTCTCAGACCATTTAGTTTATGACTGCTAAGTGACAGATTTTTTAAAAGCTTCTCAACACTGCTGCCACCACCATGAACTAACACTATTGGCTGTTGTTCTTGAGCGGCATAAAGCGCGGCAAAAAAGTCTGCGGAAATACTTGGGTCATCTAAAAATGCACCACCAACTTTGATAACTTTTACTTTCATTTACTCACCTCAGCAATTAATCCAGTAGGAGATGCAAAACCGAAACTTAAGTTAGCACATTGAATTGCTTGAGATGCTGCACCTTTTAACAAGTTGTCGATGGCACTGCCAATGACTAAATATCCAGATTTTTCATCTAACTTCCAATGCAGATCACAGTGCGCAGTATTCACTACATCATCTAACTTAGGAAAATGATTTAGTAAACGGATAATAGGTTTATCACTGTAGGCTTTTTGGTAAGCATCCGATACTTGCTCTTTGCTGGTGCCAGCAACTGTTTTCACCGTAATTGTGGCCAATATTCCGCGCTTAAAATTACCTAAATGGGGAGTAAATATAACGTCGGTACCTAAGGCTTGGCTAATTTCTGGCTGGTGGCGATGGCCAAGAACACCATATGCTTGCAGGCTCACTTCGCAATAGCTATTTCCCAAAGCGGCTTTTCTTCCCGCACCACTAACACCAGATACCGCATTAATAATTGGACGATGCTGGCTGTCTAACAGATTTGAATTAAACAAAGGCTTGAGCGCTGATAGCGAAGCTGTAGGGTAGCAACCTGGCACTGCTACTAGCGATGCCTCAGCAATAGACGCTGCATTCCATTCAGCTAACCCGTAGACCGCTTTTTCAAGTAACGGTTTATGCTGGTGTGCAAATCCATAAAAGTCTGCAAACACGTCTGCATCTTTAATTCTGAACGCCCCTGATAAATCGAATATTTTTGCTTTTCCTGCCGTTAATATAGGCATCCAGTCGTGGCTGGCTTCGTGAGGTGTGGCTAAAAATATGGCATCTAAAGAATCTGCGAGCTCGCTTAACAGACCATCATTAATGGGTAAAACCTTAGTGTCGACTAAACCGCTTAAAGAGGGGTGGAGCTGACTTAAAGCTTTATTTGCATCTTGACTGTTTTGCGAAACAAACAATCCTGCTAGCTCAAATTTAGGATGCAAGGTTAATATTCTGGCGAGTTCTGCGCCTGTATATCCACTTGCTCCGATTACACATGCTTTCAACATAATGATGTCTACCGATAATTTTTGAAAATGTTAACTTAGAAAAATAAAAAAAGCGCCCCAATCCTTTAAAAACTTCTTCTATATCAAAGGAGAGGAGCGTGCTACGCAACCAAAATTAGATTCGTCGGACAGACGTACAAGCGTAGCAAGGCAGGGAGTTATTTGTGCTCATAGTTCTCATTTATTCTCTATTCATCAATTTTCAGGCAATATGCACTGTAATTGATCGTTAAGGTTTAAAAATCAGTTTAAAACTGGTTCTTTGTTGCATGGACGTAGCATGCCATCAATGTTATAAATATGCAATAAAAGTGAATAATTATATTTTAAGGTTCTTATGCCAAATTTAACTTTCTTAGAAGTTTATGAAAAAATCATTTCCATCCCTACAATAAGTGCCGTAGACGAAGATCTAGATATGAGTAATCGTCAGTTAATCGACTATTTAGGGAATCTTTTTTCAGACTTAGGTTTTAGCATTTCTATTCAAAAAGTGCCTGAAGCACGGAATAAATTCAATTTATTAGCCAAACTCGGCACGGGCAAGGGCGGTCTGCTGTTAGCTGGTCACTCAGATACAGTGCCATTTGATGAAGGTCGATGGAATAGCGACCCATTTATACTGCAGCAAAAAAATGATTCCTTTTATGGTTTAGGGACCTGCGACATGAAAGGATTTTTTGCTTTTATTTTGGAAGCTTTAAAAGATATTCCTTTAAAAAAGCTGCAAAAACCACTGTATATTTTAGCCACAGCCGATGAAGAAACCTCTATGGCCGGAGCTAGGTTTTTTGCTCAACAACAGTTAATTAAACCTGATATGGCTATCATTGGTGAACCCACAGAGCTGAAACCAATCGGTAAACATAAAGGACATATGGCGCAGAGCCTAAATATTACTGGAAAAGCTGGCCATTCCAGCGATCCAGATAAAGGCGTAAACGCCATTGAAATTATGCAAATGGCAATACAGCAGCTACTCACGTTACGTGACCAACTTGCCAAAAATTACCGCGACGAAAGTTTTAGTGTTCCCCAAGCAACGATGAATTTAGGGCATATTCATGGCGGCGATGGCGAAAATCGAATTTGTGGACATTGCAAACTTAACTTTGATATTCGCTGTGTACCTGGATTGCGTGATGAAGAAGCAATTGCATTGATTGATGAAGCGCTGTTACCTGTTAAACAAGCTTATCCAGACCGCGTAGACATGCAGCTTATGTATCCGACAGCTCCGGCGTTCTCATGTAAGAATGAGCACAATATTATCGCCTTAGCTGAAAAGTTGACGGATTTTAAAGTCACAAATGCTAATTATGCTACTGAGGCTCCTTTTATCAATCAGCTTGGCTGCGATACTTTGGTTTTGGGGCCGGGCAGTATCAATCAAGCCCATCAGCCGGATGAGTTTATATCGTTAGAATATGTGGACCCCACAGTTACTTTGTTAAAGAATATGATAAAACACGTGTGCTTTAGCGAATCAGCTAGATAAATACTAGGAAATAATATCCATGACTGAATTAGTAAAAAAGACCATTGCTTTAGTGGCTCACGATCACATGAAAGCGGAGTTAGTAGACTGGAGTCGCACCCATATTGAACAATTGAAAAAGTATAATTTGGTGGCGACAGGTACAACAGGCGGACTAATCGCCGACAGTTTAGATTTACCTGTTCATCGTTTTAAAAGTGGACCCTTAGGTGGCGACCAACAAATTGGCGCATTAATCGCTGAGCGAAAACTAGATTGTTTAATCTTTTTTTGGGATCCACTCAACCCCGCACCTCATGATCCTGACGTAAAAGCTTTACTTCGATTATGTTCGGTGTGGAATTTGCCTGTAGCTTGTAATCGTTGCACTGCGGATTTAATCATTACTTCGCCGCTGTTTGACAGCGACGAATACTTGAGGACTGTGCCTGATTATTGATAGTCAGTTTATAACTATCAATAATCTTTAACGTAACCAATGTGATAGTTAGAGTTCGTCGTCTTGATGACGTCTCTTCTTATCATGTTTGTCACCACCTTTGCGGTGTTCTCTTTTTTCATCCATTTTCGCCATTTTTGCCTGTTGTTCCTCATCAAGGATATTCCAGATTTGATGGCGCACTTTTGACATGTCTGTCGACATTTGCAAATGAGCTGCTTGAAGTTTCTCACTCACTGCCAACCATGCTGATTGATCAAAAGTTTCACTTCTAACCAGCTGTTGAGCTTGATCGCGATAACCTTTCACCGTTTCACGCTGAGATTCCATAGCCGCTTTTTGGCTTTCAAACAAAGCTTTAATTTTTGCACTTTGCTCGTCGGTTAAGTCGAGTCTCTTGAACATTTTCATCGGCGAAGAACGTTTTTCTCCTTTATGCCCCTTGCCTTTGCGTTCTTTGCCTTTTTCGCTCATGGCACTCAACTTTTGTTGTTGCTCTTCGGTAAGGGTATTCCAGACAGCGTTGCGTTTGGTCGCCGAGCTTAACGCAAGTTGAGATTTAATATCTTGCTCTTGTTGTAACAAACTCACTACCGAATCTTGATCCCAATCAGTAGATCTAATTAAGCTCTTAAGCTGATTTTTGATGTTGTTTAAATCTTGCTTGTAAATTTCACCATCTGCTTTAGATTGCTGCATGATAGTGCGTACATCAAGTTTTTGCTGATCTGTTAAATCTAGCTTTTTGAATACCGCACGCATTGGTGGTTCTGGACGTTCATGCGCTTGAATTGCAAATGCAGTGACGGCTGCGGTAGCAGCTATGGCAATGATTGCTTTAGAAAAAATCAATTTGCTTTTCATGTGTATCACCTTTTGATTAATGTTTAACGAAATAACGACATTTACCTTGTCGTTGATTTGATAAACATTATAGTTACGTCAATGCAAAGAAGTGTCTGGCCATTGTAAAGCTTGTGTAAATAATGTTCTTTTCGTCTGTCACTTAATCAGCTGGAAGCTTACAATTCACCACATAATGTACCAATGACATATAGAATAATTGAGGTTACATGCAAAATAAATCACTACTTGTTATCGATGATGATAAAGAACTGTGCAACTTGTTGATAGAGTATTTGTCGCCCCAAGGGTATGAAATAGATCAAGCCAATGATGGTGAGACAGGCTTACAAAAAGCCATCGGGCCGAAACATTACGATTTAATTTTGTTGGACGTGATGTTGCCGCAAATAGATGGATTTGAAGTGCTTAAGCGATTACGCACTAGTCATTTAACGCCAGTGTTGATGTTAACAGCTAAAGGCGATGATTTTGATAAAATTTTTGGGTTAGAGCTTGGCGCCGACGATTACTTGCCTAAACCATTTAATCATCGTGAGTTATCGGCTCGAATCAAAGCTATCGTCAGGCGCATGGATTATTTGCCTTCAACAAGCTCTCAGCAACGATTACAAATTGATGATGTTGTATTGAACCCCAATACACAGAGTGTTGAATGTGCTGGAAATATTTTAGAGTTTACCGCTACTGAGTTTTTAATTTTGCATTTGTTGATGATAAACGCAGGTCAAATTGTTAGTAAAAATGATATCAGCGAAAAAGTATTGGGCAGAAAATTGATGGCATTTGATCGCAGTATTGATATGCATGTGAGTAATATTAGGCGTAAATTAATGCAACACAGTGATCAAGAAAAAATTAAAACGGTTAGAGGTACTGGCTATTTGTTCGTGGTTGAACAATGAGGTTTTTAAAAAAGCTTAACCCTGCCAACAGTCTTTTTGGCAAAACGTTTTTATGGTTTTGGTTGGCAGCGATTCTGTTGGGTCTTGTTGGCGCTTGGTTAGCTAAGCAAACCAACTCTAACTACTCAATTAAACCGCTAAATAACGTAGACATTAATCGTATACAGCAAATAGCGTCTCGTATTGAGCTAACTGCAGAGCGATTTCCCAAAGCCGAATTAAATCGTTTATTAGGCCGCACGGGGCAAAGAAGCAAAGATGCATTGATGTTAATAGATGCTCAAAGCAAAGAATTTATTTATGGTTTTCCAAGAGAAATGATGCCGTTAAAAGAGCCGTTTTTGGAACTCATTAATGAGACGCAACCTTTTGTTATTCGAACTACGTCAGGGGTCTTTTTTGGGCCAGCTAAAGTCTCGGTAAGAGGACAGACATATTTTCTGTTCACTGGTAAACCGCGCCCTCCAAATCTTGCACGGCAGTTGATGCAGACAAATCCCATAGCGCTTGGCTTAAGCGTATTGCTAGTCAGCGGAAGTCTGTGCGCTTTGTTTGTCTGGTCGCTTGTTCGACCTATTCGACAATTGCAGAAAAGTGCTAGGAAAGTGGCCAATGGTGACTTAACCCAGAACGTAAAATTTGCATCAAAAAGAGGTGACGAGATAGGCGCCTTGGGGCGAGATTTTAATTCTATGACGAAACGCCTTGCCGACTTAATGGGAAGTCAAAAAAGGTTAGTCGCTGATATATCACATGAGTTAAGGTCGCCACTGGCAAGATTGCAACTTGCCATTGGTATTGCTCAAAATCAAAAAGAACAGCTGCCAGAGTCGATTGAAAAACAGCTATTGAGAATCGAAAAAGAAGCACAGCAAATCGATTCAATGATTGGTCAAGTGTTGCGTCTATCTAGATTAGAGGCAGATGTAGCAGTTGAAGATAAACAACTTGTTGGTTTGAAAAGTTGTTTTACAGAGCTTTTCAATGATGCCGAGTTTGAGGCGCAAAATAGTGGTAAGGAATTAATTTTAGGTGACATTCCAGAACTGACTTTAAGTTGTTATCCACACCTACTGAAAAGTGCTGTAGGAAATCTGATTAGTAATGGAATTAAATATTGTTCTACTAAAGTTGAAGTGTCAGTGGTTAATCTGACTACTACACTACAAGTGACGGTAAAAGATGACGGTACAGGTGTACCTTCTTCGGATTTGGAAGATATGTTTAAACCATTTTATCGGTTGTCTGCGTCACGAAATCGAGATACGGGTGGGGTAGGTTTAGGCTTAGCCATTGTTAAACAAGCGGTAAAATTACACGGCGGTGAAGTCGTAGCCATGAATTCGCCAGAAGGTGGATTAATTGTAAACATCACGATTCCGATTAAACAATAATGAGTGAAACCTTTGAGGCGAGATCGCGAGTGAATTGTGTTTGTAGATTGATTCTATGCAACATTGCAGTATTACGCATCTTGATGAGTGATTTAATTGTTAGCGTACAACATGATTGAACAGAGCCACATCCCAGAAGATGAAACTTTGGTAGAAAAGCGGAATCAGCAATTTATAGAACCGTTTTGGCAAAGAAACGTGATTAACGGTTATTTTCTGGGGAAGCAAAAGGTACGAATTGCCTATGCTTATGTGATCAATCCGAATCCTATTGGAAGCATAGCCATTTCCTCTGGTCGTATTGAAACCTTATTAAAATATAAAGAGCTGGTATTCAATTTGTACCACGCAGGTTTTAGTGTGTTTATTCACGACCATCGAGGACAAGGGTTGTCAGGACGAATGTTAGATGATCCAGAAAAAGGGTATGTGGCTGATTTTGCAGACTACGTTGCTGATTTTAAATTGTTTTTTGACCAAGTTATTAGCCCTAATAGCGTTCATAAACCGATTTTACTTAGCCATTCCATGGGAGCTGCAATTTCTAGTTTGTATTTACTCACACACCCTGGAGACTTCGCTAAATGTATTATGTCGGCTCCGATGTTCGGTATCAGGCCTGCATTACCAAAATGGTTAAGTTGTTTGCTAATTGAAAGTTATACCTTGCTAAACCATGTCTTTGGTAAAAGCCCATGGTATTTTATTGGTCAGTCCAAATATAATCCTAAAGCCTTTGCAATAAATGAATTAACCCATTGCCAACAAAGATACAAAATTTTTCGAGATACCTATGAGGCTAATCCGCAATGCAAGCTAGGTGGGGTCACAACAGCTTGGCTCAAACAGGCTGATAAAACGATGTCATTTATCCAAAAAAATGCTGCCGCAATTACTATTCCAGTGTTGTTATTGCAGGCTGGAGATGATCGGGTCGTGAATAACGCTAAACAAACTCAAGTCGCAGCAAAAATGCTAAATTGTGAGCTTATGCGAATTGAAAATGCGAGTCATGAAATATTCTTCGAAACTGAGGATATTCGTGATCAATCGTTACGGGCAATTTTGAGATTCTTAGCTTAAGCGAATTTGCCGCGGCATAGCTTAAAATAGTGAAGTTGCTGGTTCTTGCGGGCGTAATATTTGTTACACTTAAACAATTAGTTTTCTAGAACCTCGATTAAATATGCTTAGTATTGTTTTATATCAACCGGAAATCCCTCCCAACACCGGAAACATTATTCGTCTGTGCGCAAATACAGGTTACGACTTGCATCTGATCGAACCGCTAGGGTTTGACTGGGATGATAAAAAAGTGCGCAGGGCGGGATTGGATTATCATGAATTTGCTGAGGTTAAACGTCACGCAGATCTAACTGCTTACCTTCAATCCGAAAAACCGCAAAGAGTGTTTGCCTGCACCACTAAAGGTACTAAGAATTTCGCAGATGCTGATTTTAAATTGGGTGATGCGTTACTGTTTGGCCCTGAAACGCGAGGCTTACCTGACGAGGTCATTCAGAATTTACCGGCGGAACAACGCTTAAGAATTCCAATGTTGGCCAAGAGTCGCAGTATGAACTTATCGAATGCGGTTTCGGTTTTTGTTTATGAGTCTTGGCGACAATTGGGTTTTGAAGGGGCTGTTTAAGGAGAGGTTAGCTTAACTAACCTTCTACAGTTGGCTCTCTGCCTAGCAACGTAAGTGCGGCACTTTTCGCTGGTTTCCCTTGATAAAGCACTTGGTAAATCTGCTCAGTAATCGGCATTTCAACAGCTAACTTGTCGGCTAAAATTTTGACTTCTTCTGCATTTCGATAGCCTTCTACAACTTGACCAATACTGTCGATAGCATCTTCAACCGACTTTCCTGTTCCTAAGGCTAATCCAAAACGTCGATTTCGAGATTGATTGTCGGTACAGGTGAGTACAAGGTCGCCTAATCCTGCCATGCCCATGAAGGTTTCAGGTTTAGCTCCCATTTTTAATCCTAAACGGGTAAGCTCAGCAAGTCCTCGGGTGATTAATGCGGTTCTCGCATTTGCACCAAACCCTAAACCATCAGATAACCCGGCACCAATTGCGATCACATTCTTAACCGCACCACCTAATTGAACGCCAATGAAATCGGGATTTTTGTATACCCTGAAGCTTTTTGAACAGTGTAATTTTGCACTAAACTCTTCCGCTAAGAGTTCATCCGTTGACGACAACGAAATAGCGGTTGGTAACCCTGCCACCATTTCTTTGGCAAAGGTTGGTCCTGACAGAACAGCCAAAGGAATATCACTTCCCAAAACTTCCTCTGCAACTTCTTGGAGCAATCTACCAGTTTTTGGTTCCAGCCCTTTTGTCGCCCAAATCAAACGATGCTGATCTGTCAAAAATGGCTTAATTGCTGTTAAAGTTTGCGCAAAGGCATGGCTTGGTACAACGACTAGAATATCTTGGCTGTTGGCAATTGCCGAAGCAAGGTTTGGAATAATTTCCAAGGCGTCAGGAAATATCGCTTCAGGTAAGTATCGTTGGTTGCATCGGGAGGTTTGCATTTCTTTCATCTGCGCGGTATCTCGACCCCACAGATAGGTTTGCACTTCATTTCGTGCAAGACAAAACGCAAGAGCAGTGCCATAAGACCCTGCTCCTAGTACTGTAACGCTTTGCTTATTTAGCATTGTCATTACAATGATTAAGCATCAAGTTTTTGCGCTTGACCTTGCTGTTCTTGGGCACGCTTTTGCATGTAAGCAGCAAAGATTGCATCAAAATTAACCGGTGCAAGGTTTAATGGAGGGAAAGTACCTCGATTAACCAAATTAGAGATAGTTTCTCTTGCATAAGGGAACAAGGTATTTGGGCAGAATGAACCTAAAGTATGCGCTTTATTTGCTTCAGGCATTTCACCAATCATAAAGATACCCGCTTGCTGAACTTCACAAAGGAATGCCGTTTCTTCGCCTAAATTTGCGGTTACTGTAACCGATAAAACGACTTCATAAAGATTCGTTTCTAATTCAACTGTTTTAGTATCTAAATCCAGTTTAATTTCAGGTTTCCACTCTTTTTTGAAAATTGCAGGAGAGTTTGGTGTTTCAAACGAAATGTCTTTTGTGTAAACACGTTGAATTGCAAATTGTGCGTTTTGTTGTGGAGCTTGCTCACCGGCTTGGTTAGCTTGGATATCATCTGCCATGTTAATTTTTCCTTGGTTTACTGCGTTATACGCTAAGTAGGTTGTCTAGTTTATTTTGTGACTCTAGTGCATACATGTCGTCGCAACCACCGATATGCTTGTCATCAATAAAAATTTGTGGAACGGTATAACCGCCATTCGCTCGGGTAATCATGGTGTCACGAAGATCAGGGTTTTGATCAATTCGATATTCTTCGAATGCAACGCCTTTTTCTTCTAGTAATGCCTTTGCACGATGGCAATACGGGCAATAACCTTTGGTATATAGTTCAACTTTGCTCATTGTCAGCCTTAAATCTGTTTATTTCGCAACGGGCAAATTTGCACTCTGCCACGAATTCATTCCACCTTTTAGTACGGAAGCATGACTAAAACCAGCTTTCAATAAAGCTGTTGCTGTCTTTTTAGCTGTCATGCCCATGGCACACACTACAATAATGGGTTTGTCTTTGAATTTTTCAAGGGCGCTAAAGTCAGCGCCATTTAGTTGTTCTGTTTTAATTTGTTTTGCGCCAAGAATATGGCCTTTATTGAACTCTGCAGCCGGGCGAATATCCAACACCACAGCATCTTGTCGATTCATAAGAATCGTTGCTTCGTGGGTGCTAAGTTCTTTGACTTGAGAAAAAATCCCAGCCACATAGCTATAGATAATTAACACTACTAGTGCTACCCAACCAGCAGACAAAAAAGGATGGTTTCCAACAAACTCAATAATTTGATCCATTACTACTTCGGCCCCTTGGCGTAGAAAAAAGAGTGCAAAGTATATAGAAAATCTATACAGAAACCAGTCCTTGCATAGTGGAATCTGCAATTCAGCTATAACTTAACTGATAAATACTCTTTAAGTGATGTAGTTCACAGGATAAACTGTTGGGGATCTATCAATATGAATGTTCTCAAAACCGATTCAAAAGTCGATAGATGACTTCACTCTTATTAACAACTTTATCAAAAATTACACAGGAGCAACCTATGCCCAACGCCAAAAAGACGCTAGCACTGCTTATATTGGATGGATGGGGACATCGTGAAGATACCGATAAAAACGCCATTGCTAACGCCAATACGCCAGTTTTAGATAAGTTGGTGCAGGAATATCCCAATACGTTTATTTCCGGGTCTGGTCTTGATGTTGGATTGCCACCTGGTCAGATGGGAAACTCTGAGGTAGGGCATGTTAACTTAGGAGCCGGGCGTGTGGTGTATCAGGAATTCACACGTATTAGTAAAGCGATTGAAGATAACGAATTTGAAAGCAATAAGGTTTTGGCTGCATCTGTAGAAAATGCAGTAAATAAAGACAAAGCTGTGCACATTATGGGGCTTTTATCTCCAGGTGGCGTGCACAGTCACGAAGACCATTTATTTGCAATGGTCAAAATGGCTGTCCATAAAGGTGCTAAAAAAGTCTTTTTACATTGCTTCCTTGATGGTCGAGACACAGCACCAAAAAGTGCAAAGGAATCTTTGCAAAAAGCTGACGAGTTATTTAAAACTCTGGGTGTAGGTAAAACTGCAACTTTAATCGGTCGTTATTATGCGATGGATAGAGATGAGCGATGGGAACGGGTTCAAGCGGCTTATGATTTAATTTCTCAAGGCAAAAGTGAATACCAATATGCGTCCGCAATAGAAGCACTTGAGGCTTCTTACGAGCGTGATGAAAAAGATGAGTTTGTTAAACCTACCATTATTGGTGATGCCGTTAAGGTTGAAGACGGCGATTCACTTATCTTTATGAATTTCAGAGCGGACCGTGCAAGAGAGATAACTCGTGCTTTTGTTGAGCCAGAATTTAGCGGTTTTGAACGGGAATATTGCCCTAAAAATCTAAACTTTGTGATGTTGACTCAGTATGCGGATTCTATCGATGCCCCTTCAGCTTACCCTCCCGAACCATTGGTTAATGTGATGGGCGATTGGTTGGCGCAGCATCATAAAACGCAATTACGTATCTCCGAAACAGAAAAATATGCTCACGTTACTTTCTTTTTCAGTGGCGGTCGTGAATCTGAGTATGAAGGTGAAGAGCGTATTTTGATTCCGTCTCCAAAGGTAGCAACATACGATTTGCAGCCGGAAATGAACTCTAAGTTGCTAACCGATAAGTTGGTTGAGGCAATCGAATCGGGCAAGTACGATGCAATCATTTGTAATTATCCAAATGGCGACATGGTAGGCCACACAGGCGTATATGAAGCGGCTATAAAAGCTGTTGAAGCTGTCGATAGCTGCATTGGACGGGTAACGGAAGCATTGAAGAAAGTTGGCGGCGAGTGTCTGATTACAGCTGACCATGGAAACGCTGAACAAATGGTCAATGCTAAGACTGGACAAGCGCATACCGCTCACACCAGTGAGTTGGTGCCTTTTATTTATGTAGGTCGAGATGCAGATGTTCGCACGGGTGGAACCTTGAGTGACGTAGCACCCACTATGTTGCACCTCATGGGCATGGAGCAACCAAAAGAAATGACTGGCAAACCCATTATGACCCTTAAAAATTGATGTTACATGTAAATTTGTACACAGTTTAAGATGATACATATTCGTGTTTTACTCCGGCTACTGTGTTTTGCAGTGGTTGGAGTTTGTTTGTCTGTTAGTGCCCAACAAACTGAAGAATTAAAAGATATTCAGGCTCAGATTAAACAAAAACAGCAGCAAATTAAAAAGCAACTTGCCGAAGCAAAACAGTTACAGCAGCAATTAAAAGCTGCTGAACTGAATATCGCGCGAACAGTAGAGAAGATCGAAAATACCCGCAACGAGTTACGCAATAATCAGCGTCAACACACAGAGCTGGTTAATCAGCAAAAATCCTTACAATCACAAGTAAAACAACAGCAACAAGCCCTAGCAAGCCAGTTAAAAAGTATGTACATGGTGGGTGAAAATGATTTCGCTAAGATGTTGTTTAATCTTGAAGATGCATCAAAAATGGAGCGGACTTTTAGTTATTATCGCTACTTAACCGAGGCGAGAAAAAAACAAATTGATGCGTTTCGCAATTTAGTGACTGAACTTCGAGAGGTTTCAGAACAACTCTTAGCCAAACAGCATGAGTTGGAAATATTAGAAAAAGAACTAACTCAGCAACAAGTGCAACTTCAGCAGCAGCAAGATTTGCGACAAATTACGTTAACCAAAATTGAAAAACAAATTGATTCTGAAGCGGCAAAAATAGAACAACTACAAATCAATGAACAGGCGCTACTTAAAGCGATTGAAGAGGCTGAGCGTAACGCTAAGCAAGGGCCTTTGAACTTAACTGGATTAGCAGGCCTTAAAGGGAAATTACTATTACCGACGCAAGGTAAAATGCGTAATATGTTCGGTCGAATTCGACAGGGACAAATTCGTTGGAAAGGAGTGTTGTTTAACGGCAATACTGGGGCTCCCGTGCGAGCAGTGCATGCAGGTAGAGTTTTGTATGCTGATTGGCTTCGGGGATTTGGTTTGGTTACTGTATTGAGTCATGGTGATGGCTATATGAGCTTGTACGGGCATAATCAGGCGTTGTTGAAAAAGGTTGGAGACACTGTGCAAAGTGGCGAAACCATTGCGCTGGTTGGACAAAGTGGTGGACAAAGTAGCCCTAACTTATATTTCGAAATTCGTCACAAAGGGACGCCAATTAATCCAAGCCAATGGCTTAAAAAATAATAACTCACATGACATATACTAAGAATTAATCACTATCGTGCATTATATTAAAAAACAGTTACGCAAATTAGCCTGCATGGCTCTATTATATTTCCCAATGTTCCCCTTGTTGGCTGCGGAAATTGCGTTGATTATCGATGATATGGGAAACACTAAGCGTGACGAGGCGGCTTTCAACTTGCCTAAAGAGGTGGCATTTTCAATCTTGCCCCTTACCCATTTATCCGAAAAATTTTCCCGTAAAGCGGCATTCCAAAAACGCGACGTCATGCTGCATATTCCCATGGAGTCGCTGGCCGGAAAACGATTAGGTCCAGGAGCCTTAACCGCAGATATGTCTGCTGAATCTATCCGACAAACACTCATGCAGGCGCTGGCAACTGTGCCTGATGCTATCGGAGTGAACAATCATATGGGCAGTAAACTAACGCAACTTAGTTTACCGATGAATGTCACAATGGAATTCTTAGCTCAGCACCACCTATTTTTCGTGGATAGTAGAACAACGCGATATAGTAAAGCGCTAAAAATCGCGCAACAAAATGGTGTGTTAAGTGCACCACGCAACGTATTTTTAGATAATGATAGTCGAGTTGAAGAAATTGATGTTCAATTTCAACGATTACTTCAACTGGCCAAACAACACGGTCACGCAGTAGGGATTGCGCATCCTTACCCGCAAACTGTGGCCTATTTGCAAAAAGCTTTGCTGTCAGTCGACAAACTGAATGTACAATTAGTTACTATCAGCGAGCTATTGCATACTCAACACCTCGCAGTGGTCCAAGACGTAAATATAAAATCGCGTCGAGTATCATCTGAACTTGAATAAACTCAAAGCAGATAAAAGGAATAATTATGGCTGCTTCTAATCTACTCGCTTTAATTGATGATATTGCCACTATTCTTGATGATGTCGCTGTGCTTTCCAAAGTTGCAGCGAAAAAAACCGCCGGTGTCTTGGGGGATGATCTTGCTTTGAACGCCGAGCAAGTTTCTGGTGTAAAAGCTGATCGGGAATTACCAGTGGTGTGGGCTGTCGCTAAAGGCTCATTTTTAAATAAACTCATTTTAGTGCCCGCAGCTTTAGCAATTAGCGCATTTTTACCTGTGTTAATCACCGTTTTGATGGTTATTGGTGGCTTATATTTAAGTTTTGAAGGTTTTGAAAAGGTATTCCATAAGTTCTTCCACTCCAAAGAAGAGTTACAGGCCGAGCATGCAGAAAAGATAAAAGCTTTGGCAGATCCTAACGTTGATCTCGTTGCTTTAGAAAAAGATAAAATTAAGGGCGCAATTCGCACTGATTTTATTCTTTCTGCTGAAATAATTGTAATAGTACTGGGCACTGTAAAAGACGAAGTTTTCATGACCCAGTTGGCGGTGGTATCTGGGCTGGCGTTACTTATAACCGTGGGGGTCTATGGTCTAGTCGCTGGTATTGTGAAATTGGATGACTTGGGACTCTATCTACTGCGTAAATCGATAACCGGCAAGTTTGATACACTGCAACGCACCTTAGGTAGAGGACTATTAATGTTTGCCCCTATGCTGATGAAAACCTTAGCTATTGTTGGGACTGCTGCCATGTTTCTAGTTGGAGGTGGCATACTGGTGCATAGTATTCCAACTGTCCATCATGTGGTTCATGAAATAGTCGCTTGGCTTGAAACCCTATTTGGCAGTGTTAGTCAAAGCGTTGCCCCAATTTTACTCGAAGGTTTAACCGGGGTAATGGCTGGTGCTGTAGTGATGCTTGTTGTGACCTTCGCCACTAAACTGAAAAAATCTTCCTAAAATGAAGTAATAGGTCGCTCAACAAAGCACAAAACCGATTGTTAACTTTATTATCATTTGCGTCGTTTGAGGCTATATTGATTATACAGTGATATAAAGTGAGGTTTTCCACTATGGAATTAGGACAATTTTCGGTTAGCTTGGCAGTGAAAGACATTGTTAAATCCAAAGCATTTTATGAAATGCTTGGGTTTAAAACCCATGAAGGCTGTGGCAGCGTTGAAGATAAATGGCTGATATTACAAAAAGACACTACTGTTATCGGATTATTTGAAGGTATGTTTGAAGATAATATTCTTACGTTTAATCCCTTGGATGTCAGATCAATAGAAGCTCATATTCGTAAAAATGGTTATCCAATCGATTCTGAAACTCAAGGAGAGTCAGGGCCTGCCCACTGTATTTTAAAAGACCCTGACGGCAATGTAATTATGTTTGATCAACACCAATGAGTTGTTCAGAATTAACCTGCTGGAAATGTGGCAACCGTCTAACCGATGTTATATTTCCTATGTCTCGCCGAGAAGAATGTGCCAACTGTGGTGCAGATCAGCATGTTTGTAAAATGTGTAAAGATTACGACGGACGAGGTGGCTGCAATGAACCAAGGGCTGAGCAAGTAAGTGATCCTGAAAAGGCCAACTTCTGTGACTATTTCTCACCCTCTGGTAAAACCTTTGCTCAAACTCAGGATCACAAAGCACAGCACGCCAAAGCACAATTGGCCGCCCTATTTGGTGAAGAGCCCGAAGTGAAGGATGTGGCAGAATCTGAAGATAAACAATTAACGCCCGCGCAAATAGCCGAACAAAAGTTACGGGACTTGCTAGGGGATTAATGAATTCAGCGGAATAAATTACGTCCTATATTTGACATTTTTGGCTCCGATTCCATGGCCTAAAGGCCATGCTACGGATTTCTGTTGTAGGCGGGGGCTTTAGCCCCGCGATGGGATTGAGATATTCCATGGCCTAAAGACCATGCTACGGATTTCTTTTGTAGGTGGGTGCTTCAGCTCCGCGATGGCTTTGTGATATTCCATGGCCTAAAGACCATGCTACGGGTTTCTGTTGTAGGTGGGTGCTTTAGCCCCGCGATGGCTTTGTGATATTCCATGGCCTAAAGACCATGCTACGGATTTCTGTTGTAGGCGGGGGCTTTAGCCCCGCGATGGGATTGAGATATTCCATGGCCTAAAGAGCATGCTACGGATTTCTGTTGTAGGTGGGTGCTTCAGCTCCGCGATGGCTTTGTGATATTCCATGGCCTAAAGACCATGCTACGGGTTTCTGTTGTAGGTGGGTGCTTTAGCCCCGCGATGGCTTTGTGATATTCCATGGCCTAAAGACCATGCTACGGATTTCTGTTGTAGGTGGGTGCTTTAGCCCCGCGATGGCTTTGTGATATTCCATGGCCTAAAGACCATGCTACGGATTTCTGTTGTTTAACCCAACAATTGGCCTATAAAAAAAACTAATAACGGTTGCATTTGAATGGAAATGTTATACTATAACGTCCCGGTTTTAATAGGGTAAGATTTAAACTTGATCTTATATCCTGCATTTAATGTAAAACTGAATTAAATAAGCATAACGTGAGAGGTTTAGTTAGCGCCATGGCAACATCTGAAAATAAATCAGTAATGGATAGAGTAGGGATCTGGACGTCCAGTATCTGTGCTTTGCATTGTTTGCTGTTGCCTATTCTCATTCCGCTTGTGCCCTTTGTCAGCGCGAGCTTTTTTGCTCAAGATTGGTTTGAAAAAACGATTCTGACCTTATCGATGATAGTAGGTTTCTGGGCCCTTCTTTTCGGGTTCTATCGATACCACAGACAATTATATCCAATATACAGCTTGCTCTTAGGTGGCTTAATTTATTGGAACAAAGATATGTTTGGTGAGGCTTATGAACCATTTACTATTGGTTTGGGAGCGCTACTGATCGTTGCAGCACATGTTGCCAATATTCGTTTGTGCAAAAGCTGCGATACTTGTCACGATTGTGAGTCTAGTCAACAGCCGAATCAGTAAGAGCTAATCTGGCATTGAGTGGATTATTGCAAAATACTGCGTCCACTCCCCATTTTTGCAATTGTAATAAGTCTTCAGGCTGATCAACGGTATAAACACCCATTTTAAGTCCTCTTCGTTTCGCATCGTAAACAAAATTTTTGTCTACAAATGTCACATCAGCATTAACAAACTCAGCGCCTAAGTTTTCAGCAAATGCAGCGTAGTCAACTGGCTTATTTGCAGTTAATGCGCCTATTCTTGAAGTAGGTGAAATCGTTTTAATGGCTTTTAGTAAATGATGATCAAATGACGAATACAAAATATTTGAGCATGGAATAGATAAGGTTATACAGGCTTGCTGAACGTATTTTAGGAGCAAAGGAACATCCCTAACGCCCTTCAATTCAATGTTGATTTGACAGGATTGACCGATACATTCTAGCGCTTCAAATAGGGTCGGTACTGTTTCTCCTTCTCCTGCATCTAATTTTCTGATTTGCTCAAGTAATAATGAATCTATATTACCAATGCCATTGGTAGTGCGATGAAGCCAGCGATCATGAATTAAAATAAATTCGTTTTGATGTTGGAATACATCAAATTCAATGCCATCGGCTTGCTGGGAAATTGCCGTTTTAAGAGCAAGTAAGGTGTTTTCTGGTGCCAGCGCACTGGCACCACGGTGAGCGTATATAAACACGTAAAATCCATTAATCGCTAGCCTAATAAAAGGAACTATTTGCGATGCAGTTTTTGGGCGTTTACAGTCTCGTAGATTGCTGCAGAAATTACCAGTGTTCCACCGAGAAAAGTTTGCCAGTTAGGTTTTTCATCAAGCACGATAATGGCCAGAATCACGCCATAAAAAGGCTGCATACAGGCTACCAACGCAAAGGTTTTAACCCGTAGATGTTTTAAGCTAGTCGCAATCAAGGCATGGGGTAGGGCGGTTAAAAATATACCTAGCACCACTAACCACATATAGGTTTCACTACTGGCCGTGAAAAAGTCGTCGGAAACAAAAAATAACAGGCTAATTAATATCACTAACGTCTGGTAAGCCATTGCGTGGGAGCCAGAGTAGTGAGAAAAATACTTTCGATGGCATAAGTTTCTAAGTGCGTAAAGTACCGCAGAAAGCATGCCTATAAGAATTCCTAAGGTTACGTCATTTTTTAAAGAAATTTCAGGAACGATCAGGAAAATACCAATAAATACCACGATTGCGCTGACAACGTCCTGCCAAACTAAACGAATTCCTTCAAAGAACGGCTCTAACAAAACCGCGATAACGGGGAAGGTGAAAAGTGCAATCATACCAACTGACACTGACGAGTACTGCATGGCTGCAAAATACGTTACCCAATGCGCTGACATCAACAAACCAAGGGCTATGGCAACCCAATAATCCTTAATATTATTAAGGCGCAAGCTAGCCCCTGAGAGCTTGACTAACAATGCCAACACGATACAAGCAACCAATGAACGCCCAAATGTAATATCGGTAGCGGACAGAGGAATAATTTTAGACATTAATGCCGTGGCACCTAACAATATTACGGTTAGGTGCAAAGACCATAGGCTTCGTTTTACTGGATGCATGAATCTTAGTCTTTTAGCGTGGCGAAAACTTCACCTAGTCGTGTTGTGTCACCGTTGGACTGACCGTTGAACTCGATCATTTCCGGTTCAAAACAGGCAACAATAGTAGAGCCCAGTTTGAACAGTCCCATTTCCTCGCCTTTGGCCAAAGTAATGGTATTTTCGCTATCTTTGGGATAACGCCAATGTTGAACATTTTTCCCTGCAGGGGGAGTTACCGTACCAGCCCAAATTGTTTCGATACTGGCAACTATAGTTGCACCTACCAATACAATGGCGAACTTACCGTGCTCAGACTCAAATACGCATACAACACGCTCATTGCGGGCAAATAGTCCTGGTACGTTTTCGGTGGTGAGAGGGTTTACTGAAAACAGCTCTCCGGGTACATAAATCATATCCGTCAGTACACCGTCCATAGGCATATGGATACGATGGTAATCTTTCGGTGATAGATAAATGGTCGCGAATTTTCCACCTTGAAAAGGTGCAGCAATATCTGGATTACCACCTAAAAGAGTAGTCAGACTGTAATTATGACCTTTGGCTTGGAAAATGGTATCAAAATCAATGTCGCCCAATTGACTTACTGTGCCGTCTACTGACATCGCTAATTGCTTAGGATCATCACAAATTGGGCGCACACCTTCTTTTAATTCTCGGGTAAAAAATTCATTAAATGTGCGGTAGTGGTCAGGCTCTGAAAATTTAGCCTCTGACATGTCAACGTTATATTGTTTAATAAACAACTTAATCAATGCGGTGGTTAATCCACCTACTTCACTAGCTGCCAGCTTACCCACTAGTCTGGATAGCAAGTGTTTAGGCAATATGTATTGTAACTTAATTTTGAACCAACTGATCAAGACCGGAGCCTCCGTAATTTCGACCAAGTTATTGTATCGTATATTGTAATTTTAGTCTGAGAATGAGTCGGTCTAACTCATGCCATTTTGATGGGGAGTAGAAAAACGCCCCATTTTTAGGGGCGTAGAAGCCTATTGTGGAAACAAAAGATTACATTTAAGTTGGAATTGCGCGGTTTGGTCTGTTGTCTTCCATTGAAGATAATATCTTATGGTAACTGTCATATCGTTGCTGAGATATTTCGCCATTTAACGCTGCCTGCTTAATGATACAACCCGGATCATCTAAATGCTTACAGTCTCGAAATTTACAGCCACCAATATAATCTCTAAATTCAATGAATCCTGAGGTCACTTTTTCTACAGGCAGATGCCAAAGAGCGAATTCCCTGACGCCCGGCGAATCAATAAGATCTCCGCCTCCTGGAAAGTGTAACATTTTAGCCGCAGTGGTCGTATGTTGGCCTAAACCTGAATTGTCTGAGATGTCGCCAATAGCCTCATCTGCATCAGGGAGCAATTGATTGACGATACTCGATTTACCCACTCCTGATTGACCTACAAATACGCTAATTTTGTCTGATAAAATGTGTTTAAGTTGTTCTATACCTTCACCGGTTTTACAACTGGTAAGTAACACTTGGTAGCCTATATCTCTGTATATTTGTAGTTCTTTATCAACGGCTAAACGTGCATCTTCATCTAGCATTTCAATTTTGTTTAACAGCAAAACAGGTTGAATCTGAACATCTTCAGATGCAACTAAGTAACGATCAATAATATTCAATGAAAGCGCCGGTAAAACTGAACTCACAATTATGATTTGGTCGATGTTGGCGGCAATTGGCTTAACACCATCATAAAAATCAGGTCGAGTGAGAACTGAAGTTCGGTCATGGACTAATTCAATGATGCCGCTCACCCCTTCATTGACATCTTTGCCGGGACGAAATTCAACTTTATCACCGCAAACCACACTGCCAATAGTGCGTCGCATGTAGCACTTGGTGATTTCCCCGGATTCATCTTGTACGTCAGCATGTTTACCAAAACGTCCAATAACGGTTCCATTTCGGCTATCAGCTAATTGTTCATCGTTTTGAAAAGACTCTTTGGTGGAAAGCCTTTTTTGACGGTTGGTAGAGACCTGTCGTTTTTGTTTTTTTGTTAACTTTGGTTTTTTTGCCACGTTTACTTTACTTAATTTGGCTCGTAAGACTCATACATGTTAACGTCAGCGCGTGAATTTTGATAATATTTTATTTGGCTTGGCTTATCGGCAAGCTAAATCCTGAAAGATACGCTTGGTGAGATAGATAGTTTAAAACTGTCGAATAGTTGAAGAAAAAACCAGTTGGCCCATTAATAAGGTTTGTTTTATGCCATTAAATAACGAAAATTTAGTTTGGATAGATCTTGAAATGACCGGACTTGAACCTGAAACCGATGTCATTTTAGAAATTGCTACTATTGTCACCGACAAAAACCTCAATGTTCTAGCAGAGGGGCCGGTTTTAGCGATTCATCAAAGCAATGAGATACTCGACAACATGGATGCTTGGTGTGTTGATGTGCACGGTAAGTCGGGCTTAACAGATCGTTGCAAAGCCAGCTCAATAGATGAGAAAGAGGCAGTAAAACAAACAATTGCATTTTTACAGCAATATGTTCCCAGTGGAGCTTCCCCATTATGCGGTAACACTATCGGGCAAGATCGTCGATTTCTTGTGAAATATATGCCAGACCTAGAAAACTATTTTCATTATCGCAGTATTGATGTCAGTACATTAAAAGAGCTAATTAAACGTTGGAAGCCTGAAGTTTTGGACGGATTCCATAAAAAAGGTACTCATCAAGCCTTAGATGATATTCGAGAGTCTATCGAGGAATTAGTTTATTACCGTCAGCATGTGTTCAATATATAAGCGTAATGATTATATTTTTAGCAATTAAAGCAACTTAACTAAATTAATTGAAAATAACACTTGATTCGTTAAATTATTTTTGTACAATGCGCACCCGGTTTAGGATGAACCGAAAGCAAAACGGCAAATCAGGAATTGCCAACCACCACCAAAATGCGGGAATAGCTCAGTTGGTAGAGCACGACCTTGCCAAGGTCGGGGTCGCGAGTTCGAGTCTCGTTTCCCGCTCCAATTTTCTAAATGAAATCTATCTATACATCTAAAGACAACTTTCCCAAACAGGGAATCTGTTATTACTTTACTCGTTCCTGATAACCATAACTTCACTGTTAACCGTTCTTCTTGAGCGTCGAAGTTCAGCGATTATTTTAGCTTGATACTCATTATAAAATAGCTCACACTCTCGTGGTCCAACCAGTAAGTGGAGAATACACCATGTCAGTTAAAAGCCCGTTAAAACAATTTGTCGATAAAGCCAATCAATACCCTCAATGGCTGAGTCAATTTCTGATGACAACTTTGTTCCGCTACAAAGTAAAGTTGGTGGGCACTGCTAAAATCGACATTGTTGAAACGGACGGGGTCTCTGCAACCTTAAAATTGAAAAATAGGCGCAAGGTTCGTAATCATATTGGCACTGTTCATGCGGCTGGTATGGCGTTGTTGGCTGAATCCGCCACCGGATTTGTGGTTGGTATCAATTTACCAGCAGATAAAATTCCGTTAATCAAAACGATGAACCTGAACTATGTCAAACGCTGTACCGGAGATATTACTGCTAAGGCGTGGCTGACTGAGGAACAAATTGAATTAATGCAACACCAGCCAAAAGGTGAAATTGCAGTGCAAGTTGTGATTACTGATGGAGCAGATATTGTTCCCCTTGAAGCTGAAATGATATGGGCCTGGGTGCCGAAAAAATAACCCTCCAATAGGCAAATCTGCCGTCCCGGCTCAAAAGGGATAATACAATGCTCAAAATCAGAACCAAATTGGGGCTTGGTATATAAATTATTTATCAACTTTCTTAGCCAACAAGTACGAATTTGAATAAGCGTTTTTTTCTATCCTCAATTTTTCCTTTTAGCCTCGTTTCAATAGTTCTTTTGGCCTATTTTATGCTAATGATTTATGCACCTTAATAGTTCATTAACCTCAACCCTGTAGCGGATCTGCGACGAATTTTACCCGACTTTAAATTGTCATCAAATTTTTATTGACACTAGGTCGTTTTGGTTTTATTTATCCACTTGAATAGACGCACCAATTTGTGTTTTTGTTGTGAATTGCAATAACCAATTTGGAACCAGTTTTTAAGATTGATTATTTTTTGTTTTTTGGGATGTCCATCATGGCAAATATTACAAGAGATTCTTTGACAAAACGCGTTTTCAGCGATGTGAAAAATTATCCTTACGGCTTTTCACGTTCTGGAGACTTTTCGATTAATGAGAGCAAGGCGTTAAGTCAATACGGTGCCTTATATGCTGCTTTAGTAGATGGTGTTATTTCACCTGAAACCGAAGAAGATCAGCACTTTATTGAATCGGCATTTGGAAAGGTAGAACCTGAAACTGTTTCGGAGCGTGCTTGGTTAAAATACCAAAAACGCATTAGTCGACCAAAACTGGGCAGTATCTACGGCAACAAGCCTTCTCATCTGAATGACGACGACGAAGACGCGTCAATAAATGACGATGTAGAGTTAGAAGTGGATATGGATTCCTAAAAGCGTGTAAATAAAATGTAAATTCATCCTATTTATGGCTATTTTAAGCTTGGTAATAGGATGCTCATCCTAAAAAAACGGTATATTGGGATATATATCTCACTTTATGCCGTTTTGCTGTTTTATCTTCCTAATCTGTCACGTATAGTCCCTCTATAAATCTAACAGTCACTAATTAATTACACAGGAGGATGTCTGGTGGAAATGATGTCAGGTGCAGCTATGGTAGTTCGCGCCCTTAAAGATTCTGGAGTTACGCATGTGTTCGGATACCCAGGTGGTGCCGTTCTCGACATTTATGATGCTTTGTATGCACAAGATGACGTCAAGCATGTACTCGTCCGCCACGAACAAGCCGCAGCCCATATGGCTGATGGTTATGCTCGCTCTACAGGAAAAACTGGTACTGTTTTAGTGACATCGGGACCCGGAGCAACCAATACAATTACCGGTATTGCCACTGCTTATATGGACTCAATTCCTATGGTTGTGTTGTCTGGTCAGGTGCCTTCAATGCACATAGGTGAAGATGCATTCCAAGAAACTGATATGGTGGGTTGTTCACGTCCAATCGTAAAGCATAGTTTTTTGGTTAAACGAGCAATCGATATTCCTATGGCCATCGCTAAAGCATACTACATCGCTAATACCGGCCGTCCAGGTCCTGTGGTTGTTGATTTACCAAAAGATTTAGTGAATGTGCTTGAATCTCATCCTTATGAATATCCTTCTGATGTGACTATGCGTTCTTACAACCCAACGTTGAAAGGACACAGTAAACAAATTAGAAAAACTGTTGATACTTTAGTTAGTGCAAAAAGACCTGTGCTTTATGTTGGTGGTGGTGCAATTACCTCTGAAGCCTCTGCATTAATTACTGAGTTGGCTGAGAAACTTAATGCCCCTGTAACTTCGACGTTAATGGGCTTGGGAGCGTTCTCAAGCGTACATGAGCAGTTCGTTGGCATGTTGGGTATGCATGGTACTCTTGAAGCTAATAAAACGATGCACAACGCCGATTGTATTTTTGCGTTAGGCGCACGCTTCGATGATCGTGTAACTAACAATGTGGAAAAATTCTGTCCCCATGCAACTATTATCCACGTTGACATCGATCCCGCGTCAATTTCTAAAACCGTTGCTGTGCACATACCTGTAGTCGGTTCCGTTGATAAGGTTGTTGAGCAAGTATTAAGTCAACTTAATAAAAAAGACTTATCAGGACAGAAACAAAAGCTTGCGGATTGGTGGAATCAAATTAATTCGTGGCGTGATCTTAAGTGCTTAGATTATCAGAAAAATGATGACGTCATTAAGCCACAGCAAGTTATCGAAGCATTGTATAAACATACAAACGGTGATGCATATGTGAGTTCTGATGTTGGTCAACACCAGATGTTTGCTGCGCTTTATTATCCTTTTGCAAAACCGAGAAGATGGATCAATTCAGGTGGTCTTGGCACCATGGGCTTTGGTTTGCCTGCCGCCATGGGTGTTCAAATGGCTAATCCTGAAGCCGTTTCCGTAGTGGTAACGGGTGACGGTAGTATTCAAATGAATATCCAAGAGTTATCTACTTGCTTGCAATATAACTTGCCAGTCAAAATTATTTCATTGAATAACCGCGCGTTAGGCATGGTAAGACAATGGCAAGATATGATTTATAAAGGTCGCCATTCTCATTCGTATATGGATTCTATGCCTGATTTCGTTAAATTGGCTGAAGCTTATGGCCATGTTGGCATTAAAGTTAATCATCCATCTGAGCTTGATGAAGCAATGGAGAAGTGTTTTGCCTTAAAAGATCGCTTGGTCTTTATGGATATAGCAATAGATCAGAATGAACATGTATATCCCATGCAAATCAAATACGGTGCTATGGATGAAATGAGATTAAGTAAAACGGAGCGTACCTGATGAGAAGAATTATCTCTGTATTGATGGAAAACGAACCAGGTTCATTATCACGCATTGTGGGCGTGTTTTCTCAACGTGGATATAACGTTGATTCACTGTGCGTAGCACCTACTACAGACTCAAGCCTTTCGCGTTTGACCATAGTGACCCACGGTGATGACAAAGTGATTGAGCAAATTACTAAACAGGTAAACAAGTTAATAGATGTACTAAAAGTTACTGATTTAACCGATGGAACCCATGTTGAACGTGAGTTGATGCTAATTAAAGTTGCCGCTAAAACGGATTTAGTGCGCTCTGAAGTGAACCGCACTGTTGATATTTTTCGCGCTCAAATAGTGGACACAGATGCAAAAAATTACACGATTCAAGTAACTGGAACGAGTGATAAATTGGATGCGTTTGCGCAAGCCATGTGGGCTCAGACTGAAGTTATTGAGTCTTCCAGAACTGGAGTTTGTGGTTTGGCTCGCGGTGAAAAGTCACTAAGAGTATAGATTGTAAAACAGTAAACTGTAGCTGGGACGCCCGTCCCAGTTACAGATTTAAGTCATTACCCAAAGCCTCTCGACCATTATTATCCATTTATGCAACTAGCCAATGCTATGGTTTAGGTCAATTCTATGGCCTAAAGACCATGCAACACCTGATTTATTTGGCGTCGCTTCCAGTCAAAATTACCGGCGCGCCACCAGTTGAAATGCGTGTTGCGTCACCCGCTACCTCTTGCATCTCGGCACTTTCCAATGTTTGCTGCAACACCTCTGCTGAAGGAAAGGGCATGGAAAACATTTGATAGAATGGGGATGGGTTTTGCGGTTGGGAATCAAATTTGGTTACAGTATAAGGTTTATGATCCGTGGGGATGTTCATTTTCTCATGAAGCAACGATATATGTGCTGGATAATCGCTCTCGAATTGAGCCACATCAGTTGGTTGAGGGTATAAAACAACTAATTTAACTTCTGACATAATGCATTTCCTTATTATTAATAGTTCTGCAACGGCATTGTTAACAGAACTCTAAACCATATCGCCTTAGGCTTTGGCAACACTAGAAACTTCGGCAATTAAGCCAACTAGAGGTTACGAATGCCTCAACTGAATCTCGAAAAGTTATTTATCATTGATTTTGCGCTTTTACTTTTGTATCACATAAAACCCTTAACTACTCGATAAAGTAAGTACCCCAACCATCGTAGTGTATATTATGTTTGTCAGCGATTTTTAGCAGTGTATCCGTATCTTTATTGATCAAATCAATATCTAGCATTCTTTCTACAACAGCATCAAAGCAGAATACGGTGCCACCATCGTCTAACATCAACTCTTCGGCATCACCCACTTCAAAACCCGCTTTGAAAGCATCTACAGCTGCTTTTTCGAGGACATCAAAATCAGAATGAGCAAAATGATATTCGATAGTGTGTGGCAATTCTGCATTGCTTCCGTCTTCAATTAAAGCTTCAACGGTTTCTTGATTAAATTCGTACCACTCTTCTTTTTGTTCTGCATTGCTCATTGGCTATCCTTCGTTGTTTATACTTTTGAGATAATCTATTTAACTTCGTCGATTTGTGCAACTTGATTGTCAAGTTCCGCAATCTTGATTTTCATCCGGTTATGGATTTCTTTGGCCCAAGTTTTGGCGTCATGTTGTTTATCCAAGATTACGGGCTCGCTCAAGTCAATAAGCAAAGTGCCATTATCCCATCGGTTCAACTGTATTTTTTGATGTAAATTACTCGTGCTTACCATCACGATAGGTTCGTTGACAGCTTGCGCAATTCTGAATGCTCCGGTTTTAAAACTTAATAGACCACGACCTCTACTTCGTGTCCCCTCGGGGAAAAAGAATACTGAAAGTTTGCGTTGATTAATTTTGTCTATTGTTTGCTTCAAAGTATCTTTAGCTCGTCCAGAATCTTTACGGTCAATCAAGATATTGCCAGATAACCAATACAACCAACCAAAAATGGGAATCAGTACTAGGCTTTTTTTGCCCACAGAAACAACGCCCTTTTGAGCGGAAAGACACACTGTGATGAGATCATAACTATTCTGATGGTTTGCAACAAAGACGAAAGGGCCACCATTTTTAACGCTGGTTGGCACATTGACCTTTACTTTCAAGCCTATCATGGGTGCAATAGCACCATATACCTTGCCAATAACATGCACGTTGTTACGATGAAATGGACGCACTAGGCACATCACAATCATTGCTAAACTTGCAAGTGTAAAATAGCACAAAATGAATATCACTCGTCCAATAGCTAACACGTGTACTCTCAAATAAAAAATGGGCGGTGAGTATACAATGTTTCTGATTAATACCAAATCTTAACCTAATCTAGTTATAAGCGACTTTTTCAGAAATTAACTCTGTTCACGGCAGTGTTTAATCAATAAAGTAGAGATATGCTGTGTAGATCGTGTTCAGATGGTCGATAACTATTAGTTATTATTGAACTTTGTGATATTGCTTGAGGTAAATCAAATTGATGCAAACCTTTACTCCAGAAGATCTTGATGATGATATCTTGAATGATCTCCTCGATGAAATTAATGAACTTTATGAGGCCAGTGAGCAAACTCTAATTGAATTGGAGCTGCGGCCAGAAGACAACGAGCTGCAACGTTCGCTCTTTCGCTCAGTGCACACTATCAAAGGGGATTTAGGCTTAGTTAACTTTAAACCTCTGTTGCCGTTGCTCCAACACGTTGAAGACCTGCTCGATTTTTTACGCAAAAACCAAGTTAGATATACCAGTACAATGAGTGATCTGGTTTTGCTAACCATGGACAGAGTTAAAATCTTCGTGGAAAGTTGCTTCGAAAAGGGTTTTGCTCAGTACGATCCAGAGCTGTATCGTCTGTTAGTTAATCATGTAGCGAAAATCACCCCGGAAAATTCTGCTTCTCATGAGCAACTGCTATCTGATGCGGTACTGTTACTCAATCCTGATTTAGACCACACGGCAGCAGATGTTATCGAAGAAGCTGCAGGTGAAACCACACCATCGCGGTCAGTCACATTGGCTAATACCGGTATTCCTAAAGGGTTAAGTAATGAAACCGATAGAGCGACGCTCTATGTATTGGGAAGGGCGCGGAGATCGCATTGCAAAGTTGGCTTTTTATATCAATAGCATTGCGGGTAATCCAATTGAGGAAGATCAGCTTGCCGTAGCCTGTTATGTGCACGATTTTGGAATGGCCTTTATGCCTCTTAGTATTTTACACAAAGAAGGTAAATTGACTGCCAATGAGTTTAATTTGGTGCGTTCACACGTGTATAAGAGCTCAAGATTATTAGAACATCTTGATCAATGGAATAGTGCACGAAAAATTGTGATGCAACATCACGAACGCATCGATGGAAGTGGCTACCCACTAGGTATTAAGGACAAAGATATCTGTGAAGGTGCAAGATTGTTAGCCATTTTAGATAGTTTTGATGCGATTACTCACAGTCGTGCTTACACTGGACATAATCAACAGCCTAAGAAAAGAGCAGTGGTTGAGATAAATAGAGCGGCGGAAGGTCAATATTGTAAAACTTGGCTTGGACATTTCAACCGAGGAATGGCAGTTTTACTTACCAAAGGATAATTTTGTTATAGAAGGATTTAGCAAGCTGGATTATTGATTTCCAGCTTGCCTACCTACAGTCACTATTCAGCCTGTGCAGTAATGAATGAACCTATTTGCGTAGCGTTGCGCTTTGCAGAAAATTCAACCAAAGATTGACCAGAACAAGTAACATTGTTATCAGCTAAAACACGCTTAAGAACACGCTTTCTAGAAGAACCTAGCTCGCCAACAAAACGGTTTAATGACAATTTGAAAAGCTCTACGTCGTTGTTGACTACTGCTTTACAAAATGATGCATACTCTAAATCACCAATGAATTTTACGCTTTCAGCAGAAGACTCTGAAGCTGAAGCTGTAAATGGAACAGATAGGGCAAGCAAACTTGCTAATACTAATTTTTTCATAATGGACACCTATTTAATAAATATAAAATAAATTTTGAATCACTGATTACCTAACCAGTGAGATTTATTGTAATTAAATTTCAGTTTAATGTTGTTTTTATACTGTATAGGTTTGATTAAAATTGTGTTACACGCTTCCGAAAAACGTTACATTTGATTCTAAGTGGTTGATTTGGTTGGTTTGTTAGGTTTTTTCATATATCATAAAAATATATCTTTTCTTATTTTTATATGAAAGTTGTATTGTAATTTAATTACAAAACGCCTTGCAGCCTATGTTTAACAAGGAGTTGTTAAAAGAATTAACTGTTTTTTACATCAAAACGCGAGAATTTAGGAATACCTTGCGCGGTAACTAAGCTCAAAGTGGTTGTTGCTAGTCAGTTTTTCGAAGCTTATTTGATGCACCAGAAGCAAGTAGCGTTCAGTTCTTTCGTTGTTTGTAGTTATTTGCTCACAGTTCGCGGAATAAAATGTGGGCTATAAGAACACAGTTAAGCATCCCTTCAGCTTTTATTCATCTTAATTGGTCCACAATGATTCTCAGATTAACAGGAAAGTTTTTGGAGTAAGCATGACCCGATTTACATTAATTAGTACTTTTTCACTAATGTTCTCAATCGCTTCGTTTTCAGCCTTGAGTGCGCAAAGTGATACAACGGAATCCATCAGTGTTACTTCTACAGAATCTCAATACGGTTCAGTGTTAGCTCAAGTGAACAAAAAAGGCGTACCGGGAAGTGTTCAAAAACAATCAATGGAGTCAGTTTCATTAGATAAAGCTGAAGCCCACAAAATGCGGCAAGCGGCAGCGCCTTTAACTAGGCCACTTGATCGTGACTTACGTATGGTCGAAGACGATCCTGATTTTTGGATTTACGATGCAACCGTATTTTTAGATATAGATCGCGATGCTGACGGATATTACTCTGGATTCACTCTGGAATTTGATGCCGACACTATTTATACCGAAGCGGAGGTTTATGCCCGTTTATATTTGGCAAGAGGTGACGTATTTGAAGAATATCACACTACCTCGCTATTTTTTATCAACGGTGATTCTAGTTCAGATAGCTATGTTATTGAGAGTGACCTGCAAACTGGTTTTCCTCCCGGTGATTATGAGTTGTTAATTGAACTCTATGACACCTATGACAATCGTTTAGTCGCGATCTCTGATGGATATAGTGATGCAGACTTAAGTTTACTCACACTTGAGAGTCAAAGTTACGAACAGCCACAAGTAATTATCGTCACTGAACACGGTGGAAGTTTTGGATTTCTTACCTTGTTGTTAATACCAATACTAATGGGAAGAGTATTTTTCACAAGAAGTTAGGTTTGGTTAGGTAAGATTTTCTGGGAGCTTAGGCTCCCTTTTTTTATGAGTCTAATTTGTACAAAGAAATTTTATTTAAGATCTTGAAGTTTTTGTATCAAACAATATCTACCTTGATATGCCAATTTGGGCTGACTTAGGCTAGCATGCTCGCCACAGTTTTGAATGTTGTATTAACTCACCCTTTTGTATTTAGCGGAGATTAAGTTTGAATAAAAGTATTGCCACTAATGGTTTGGCCGCATTGTTAGTGTTGGTTGGTTTCGGTTTAGATAATAGCATAGTGAAAACCGTGGGGTTATTTGCTTTGTCAGGGGCACTTACCAACTGGTTAGCCGTTCATATGTTATTTGAGAAAGTCCCTGGATTATACGGTTCTGGCGTGATTCCTGAGCATTTTGAAGACTTCAAATTAGGTATTCGAAATTTGATTATGGAGCAGTTTTTTAATAGCGAAAATATTCAACGTTTCTTGACGGATAATAAACCTTCTTTAGCTATACATGTGGGCGCGCTGCTCAAAAAAGTGGATTTAAACCCCACGTTTGATTCGTTGGTAGCGGTGATTAAAGAGTCTTCATTTGGGCAAATGCTTGGTATGTTTGGAGGTGAAGCAGCCTTAGAGCCCCTCAAACAGCCCTTTGTTACTAAAATGGAAACATCACTTGAAGGTATAGTTCAAGACCCAGCATTTATGGCTGCTCTGCAAGAACAACTCGCTGGATCCAATTCCAATGACGATCTCATAGCAAATATTAATAAAATTGTTGAGCAGCGTTTAAATGAGCTCACGCCAACCATGGTAAAAGTACTCGTACAACAAATGATTAAACAGCATTTGGCTTGGTTAGTGGTATGGGGAGGTGTATTCGGCGGTTTAATTGGTTTAATAGCGGCAATCTTTGTTTAGACCGGGGGATGGCTAATTTGATGGCGACTAGGTATAAGCTGATTTAAGCCTTTTTCATTGTTCTCGCCAGTTAGCTCAGTGCTAACTGGCGCAGAAACTAAAAACCCCGGTACAACCGGGGTTTGTGTTTAGAAAAAGATTAAACTCAGAGTGCTTGAATCGTATCTCGCTGTTCGTTGAGTTTATTTATCTGCATTTGGAAGTCATCCAATTTAGCTTTTTCTTTGTTAATAACAGCTTCAGGAGCATTGCTGACAAATTTCTCATTGCTCAGTTTACCTTGTGTACGGGCAAAATCTTTTTCGATTTTGTCCAAGGCTTTAGCAATTCGCGATAGTTCCGCGTCTTTATCTATCAGACCTGCCATTGGGATAAGAATTTCCATTTCGCCCACAAGTGCTGTCGCTGAGGCTGGCGCTTTATCGCCGGCTTTCAGCTCTGTAATGCTCTCAAGCTTCGCCATTTTTGCTAAGAAACTCTCACTCAAGTCTAAGCGAGACTGATCTTTGTCACTGACATTTTTCAAAAGTACATTGAGGGGTTTATTGGGTGATATATCCATTTCACCACGAATGTTACGTATTCCTACAATGAAGCTTTTCACCCATTCAATATCGGCTAATACACTTTCGTTTTGACGGGAAGCATCTAATTCAGGAAATGGTCTTTCCATGATGCTATCGCCTTCAAGCCCACATAAAGGTGCCACTCTTAACCAAATTTCGTCCGTAATAAATGGCATAATAGGGTGCATAAGACGCAACAGACTTTCCAGAACATTGATAAGTGTATGTCGAGTGCCTCGTTTTTGCGCATCAGTGCTGGTTTCAGCATTCAGAACTGGTTTAGACAACTCTAAGTACCAATCACAGAATTGATTCCAAGTGAACTCATATACAGCTTGGGCGGCAATATCAAAACGATAATCTTTGAGCGCCGATTCAAATTCACTTAGGGTCTGTTGAAAACGTGCCCAAATCCATTTATCAGCGAGACTTAATTCCAACTCACCACCCTGAATGCCGGTATCTTGTTCTTCGGTATTCATTAATACAAAACGTGAAGCATTCCACAATTTATTGCAGAAGTTACGGTAACCTTCCACTCTGCCCATATCAAAGTTGATATCTCTGCTGGTGGATGCCATTGCTGCAAAGGTGAAACGCAACGCGTCAGTGCCATAGGCATTGATACCATCTGGGAATTGTTTGGTCGTGCGTTTGGTTATGGCTTTAGCTTTTTGCGGCTGCATCATGCCCGCGGTACGCTTTTCCAATAACGCTTCTAAGGTAATACCGTCAATTAAATCGATAGGATCAAGCACGTTGCCTTTCGATTTAGACATTTTATCCCCTTGCTCATCACGAATAAGTCCAGTGATGTATATTTCTTTAAAGGGAATCTTGCCGGTGAATTTTTTGGTCATCATGATCATTCTGGCTACCCAGAAGAAGATAATGTCGAAGCCAGTTACCAGCACTGAACTAGGCACAAAAGTTTCTAATTCCGGTGTCTCTTTCGGCCAGCCCATAGTGGCGAATGGCCAAAGGGCGGATGAAAACCAGGTATCCAATACGTCTTCATCTTGGCGTAAATTAACATCTGCGCCTAGATTGTGTTTTTCACGCACTTCGGCCTCATTGCGGCCTACGTATATTCCCCCTTTATCGTCATACCATGCTGGAATTCTATGGCCCCACCATAATTGACGTGAAATACACCAATCTTGAATGTTGTACATCCATTGGTAATAGGTTTTATTCCAGTTTTCTGGGACAAATTTTATCTCACCGCTTTCTACCGCTTCAATCGCAGGTTTGGCTAAAGATTCAACGGCAACATACCATTGGTCTGTTAAGTAAGGTTCGATTACCGCACCTGTGCGATCGCCTCTAGGCACTTTTAGTTTGTGATTTTCGACTTTAACTAAAATATCCGCCGCTTCTAAATCTGCGACAATTTGTTTACGCCCATCAAAGCGGTCTAGCCCTCGATATTGCTCCGGAGCGGTATCATTTATTTTTGCGTCTGCCGTGAAAATATTAATCATTTCTAGGCTATGGCGTTTACCCATCTCATAATCGTTAAAATCATGGGCTGGGGTAATTTTCACGCATCCAGTACCAAATTCCGGATCCACATAATCATCAGCGATTATCGGAATTTCTCGTCCAGTTAGCGGTAATGTGATGCTTTTACCAATTAAACTTTGATAACGTTCATCATCTGGGTGCACTGCCACGGCGGTATCGCCAAGCATTGTTTCTGGTCTTGTTGTCGCTACCACTAGCTCGCCACTGCCATCCGTTAGCGGGTAGCGCATGTGCCACATGAAGCCATCTTCTTCTTCGTTTAACACTTCTAAATCAGACACTGCGGTGTGTAACACTGGGTCCCAGTTTACTAGGCGTTTACCACGATAAATTAGACCTTCTTCGTGCAATTTAACAAATACTTCTTGAACTGCTTCAGACAGGTCAGGATTCATCGTAAATGCTTCTCTTTCCCAGTCTGGAGAAGTACCTAAGCGGCGCATTTGTTGAGTAATATTACCGCCTGATTCCTCTTTCCAATCCCAGATTTTGTCGACAAAGGCTTCTCGGCCTAAATCATGGCGGGTTTTACCTTGTGCATTTAATTGGCGTTCTACAACCATTTGGGTGGCAATACCTGCATGGTCAGTTCCACATTGCCAGAGAGTATTATCGCCTTTCATTCGGTGATAACGAATCAGTGAATCCATGATGGTATGCTGGAAAGCATGTCCCATATGTAGGTTACCAGTAACATTCGGTGGTGGTAACAAAATACAGTAAGGGTCACCTTTTCCGCTGGCTTTAAAATAGCCTTTTTGTTCCCAGAGTTGGTAACGGGCTTGTTCGATATTCTGTGGACTAAAAGTCTTATCCATGTTGATTCTCATTAATGCTACTCGCGGGCAGGTTATGCATGTTTAATCCTGCTGCGCGGTATTGTTTATATCTTTCTCGAGCCTGTTGCTTAGCGGTTTCTTCTGCGGGCACAAAATCGAATATTTGTTTGAAGCGCTGAGCGTCGCTGGGCACTTGGTTGGCAAGGTTGATTACCACTGGCCTATTGCCGGGGTTATTCACCTGCCAGCATATTTCCACTGGAGCGCCTCCACTTGGGCCTTCGCCACTTAAATTGTGGGGGACAAAAGCCTCCAGTGGTTGCTGCCAAAGAAGCTCATCGAAGGCTTCAGCTGTTTTTTTATCGTCACAGATAACTAAACAACGGCGCTTATTACGATAGCTATTGGCGGCTAATTCACATGCTGTTAGCCAGTGCGCAGGATGCTCTTCATCTGCTTTTTCTAGCATGTAAAAAGTAACATCAGTCATTACTCTTCAGTTTCCAGTCCTGCACGATTCATCAAAAACTGGGTCATCATAGGCACGGGTCTTCCGGTCGCACCTTTGTCTTTGCCACTGCGCCATGCCGTGCCAGCAATATCCATATGCGCCCAGTTATATTTTTTAGTGAAACGAGACAAGAAGCAGGCCGCTGTTATGGTACCTGCTGCACGTCCACCTAAGTTGGTCATGTCTGCAAATGGGCTATCCAGTTGTGATTGATATTCATCCCACAAAGGTAAGCGCCAAGCTTTATCACCACTTTGCTCTGAAGCATTTAGCAGTTCGTGAGCTAAAGGATTGTGATTACTCAATACGGCAGATGCATGGGCTCCTAAGGCAACGATACAAGCACCGGTTAAGGTAGCCATATCAACAACTAACTCAGGGTCAAATCTTTCTACGTAGGTCAATGCATCACATAACACCAAACGACCTTCGGCGTCGGTATTCAGAACTTCGACAGTTTGCCCTGACATGGTTGTTAGAATATCACCTGGACGATATGCGTTGGCATCGGGCATGTTTTCACAGCCAGCTAAAACGCCAATCACATTGAGTGGAATGTTCAGGGCGGCAATGGCATGCATAGTACCTAACACGCCCGCTGCACCACCCATGTCATATTTCATTTCGTCCATGCCTTCGCCTGGCTTAATAGAAATACCACCTGAATCAAAAGTCAGTCCTTTGCCGACCAAGACTACTGGCGCTTGATCTTTCGGGCCGCCATTGTGATGAATAATCGTCATAATCGATTCGTTAACTGAACCACGCCCGACAGCCAGATAAGAGTTCATTTGTAATTCGGCCATTTGCGCTTCATTTACCGACTCAATTTTGATGCTGGCGTAATCTTTTTCTAATATTTTTGCTTGTTCCAACAAATATGCTGGATTACAAATATTAGGTGGCATGTTAGCTACATCTCTTGTGGTTTTCATTCCAGCTGAAATAGCCAATCCGTGCTCAACAGCACGTTCGCCAGCAGGCAATTCGCGACGAGTCGGCACATTGAAAACAATTTTACGCAACGGACGACGGGGCTCGCCTTTTTTAGTTTTGAGTTGTAAGAAGGTGTATAGTGAGTCTTGGGTTGTTTCTACTGCTTGGCGGACTTTCCAATAAACATCTCGACCTTTAACATGCAGTTCACTTAAGAAACACACCGCTTCCATCGAGCCAGTTTCGTTAAGTGTCTTGATGGTTTTATCTATAATTTGCTTGTACTGACGTTCGTCTAATTCACGTTCTTTTCCGCAACCAACCAATAATACTCTTTCACTTAGAATATTAGGGACATGGTGAAGCAACAGCATTTGGCCGGCTTTGCCTTCCAAGTCGCCTCGTCGTAACAGGTTACTGATATAACCTTCGCTGATTTCGTCTAGTTGTTCTGCTACTGAGGTTAAACGTCGGGGTTCAAATACACCAACGACTATACAAGCGCTGCGTTGCTTTTCAGGGCTACCGCTTTTTACGCTAAATTCCATGCTAATTCCTCATTGTAATCGAAGTAACTGATGCTATGTTATTCAAATAATGACCAGCAATCAGTCAGCAATATATTTTCAGGATTGTCTGTCTTTTTGCTATTGCCTGACAGATTCGAAGAAATTCAAGTCCAAGAGTGGCTTTATTTAAAGTCATTCATACATTAAACTTGTCAAAACACTAAGTTTACTTAAAAATTCGCATCATGCCACTAAAAAAGCGACTTTTCCCTTGGACAAAAAGTGCTGATATTCCGCTATTTACTTAAAGAAACCGTAAAGTCACAATTGGCTGTGTTTCTTGTCATTATGGCCATTTTCCTCACACGTAATTTCGTGCGGGTATTGGCAGACGCCTCCGACGGCGAAATTCCTGCCAGTTTAGTGCTAGGCTTTTTGGCCTTGAGCACCCCTTATTTGGCATCTTTAATCTTACCCTTGAGCTTATTCCTCGGAGTGATGTTAGCCCATGGACGCATGTACGTAGACAGTGAAATGTCGGTGATGCGAGCCTGTGGCATCAGCGAATGGTATATCACCAGAGTGATGTTGGTGCTGTCGGTATTGATGATGGTAGTGACCGCCACTTTAACCTTGTGGTTGGCTCCCTTGTCCGTTGAAAGTGAATATCAATTGCAAGAAAAAGCCGGTGCCGAAAGTGGTTTGACTGCGTTAATCGCTGGTCGCTTTCAAGAAACGGCCAATCGTAAGGCGGTGATATTTGTCCATGAAATAGATTCAGATAATGCTTCATTGAACAAAGTGTTTCTTGCACAGCACGACAAACGCGACGAACAAGAGGTGCATATTGTCTATTCTCAAAAGGGTAAAGTCAGTTTGGATGACGAAGGCTCACAGCAATTAATTTTGCAACAAGGGGTTCAATATGAAGGTAAACGGGGCAAAAGGGATTACCGAGTTGTTGAATTCGATCAGTACCAAATTGAAATTTCAGAACGGGAAGCCGAACAAAAGCGCCGTAAAATGACCGCCATCCCGACTATGGATCTATTGGAGGATGACAGTATTGAAGCGATTGCTGAATTACAATGGCGGATTGCAATCCCGTTGTCTTTGCCTTTCCTTATTTTAATTGCTGTTCCATTGAGTTCAGTAGACCCACGGCAAGGCCGATTTGGCAAAATGTTCCCTGCATTATTACTTTATCTTGGATACTTTATGTTATTGATGGCAGGCAGAAAAGTATTAGAGGATGGTAAAATCCCCCCTGCTTTTGGATTATGGTGGGTGCATGCTGTGGTGTTGCTAATTGGAGTGACATTAGTGGTCAAAGGTCGTCCGATTGGAGTGCGGTTTAGAGCCGCGTTTGGCAGAGGGTAGGCATGTTTCGTATTCTAGATATTTATATTGCTCGCACCTTGCTTGGCACCACGGCGATTAGTTTGTCTGTACTTGTAGGTTTAAGCGCTCTGATTAAATTCGTAGAGCAAATGAAAAGCGTCGGCCGTGGCAGTTACGATATGACCGCAGCTGGTATTTATGTGCTGCTCAGTTTACCCCGCGAGTTAGAGCAGTTCTTTCCAATGGCCACCTTATTGGGCGGTTTGATCGGATTGGGTATTCTGGCAAGCAATTCTGAGTTGGTGATCATGCAATCGGCCGGGTTATCACGTTGGAATATCACAGTATCGGCAATGAAAACGGCCATTGTGATGGTTTTATTTGTGATGGCAATTGGTGAATGGGTGGCACCTGTTACTGAAGCAAAGGCCAAAGAAATAAGAACCCAGGCTATATCTGGCGGCAGTTTGTTTTCATCTGACAGTCTGGTGTGGGCAAAGGATGGTGATAACTTTGTGAGCATAGGTGAGGTTGTTGACCGCAATAATCTTATCGATATCAATGTCTACGAATTTGATTCAGATTTGAACCTTCGTCAGATTACGAGCGCTGAAAAAGCGGAGTTTGTGGATGACGTTTGGCGCTTAACAAACGTTGATTATACGTTTATTGGCGATAAAAAAATACGTGGACAAAATGTCAAGTTAGGCAGTTGGCAATCAACTCTCACTCCTGACAAATTGAGCGTGGTAAGTGTCAAACCCGAAGCATTATCAATTCAAGGTTTGAATGGTTACGTGCAATATTTAGAAAATAACAGCCAAGATTCGGGGCGTTATAATTTGGCATTGTGGCGTAAAATTTTGCAACCCGTGTCTATTGGCGTAATGTTGTTACTAGCCTTATCCTTTGTGTTTGGCCCGTTGCGCAGTGTGACTATGGGAGCTCGGGTCATTATGGGAGTATTAGCGGGGTTTGCGTTTTTCATTAGTAATGAAACCTTTGGCACCTTCAGCTTAGTCTTTCAACTGCCCCCTTTCCTCGGTGCAATAACGCCAAGTTTAGTTTTTGCTGCAATTGCCGGATTTTTGCTCAAACGCTAACCCCAAAAAATAAATCAAGGGGTCAGATCCCTTTGATTTATTTCAAGTTAAATATATAGCGCAGCATAAATATGCCAGCCATGATGTAAGTAAGGGCCGATATTTGTTTGTATTTGCCCATCCCCAGATTCACCCCGACATAAGTGATAAAGCCCAATGCGATACCTTCGCTTATGCTAAACGTGAGTGGCATTGTGAGTAAGGCTACAGTGGCGGTTGCTAACGAGGGCAAGTCATCAAAATCTAGTTGACGAATAGACTCCATCATAAATATACCTACCATCACTAATGCTGGCGTGGTTGCCATTACGGGCACTACAACCATCAATGGAGTGAAGAACAAGGCTAACACGAAGCAAAGGGCGACAATTACCGCAGTGAGCCCCGTTCTGCCGCCGGCTGACACCCCTGATGCTGATTCTACATATGATGTGACCGGTGATGTACCTAAGGTTGCTCCTACCACACTGGCTGCAGCATCAGCGGTCATGGCGCTGCCCATCTTCGGTAATTCACCATTACTATCAAGTAAGTTGGCTTTGCGAGATACGCCTATTAGGGTACCTATAGTATCGAACATATTCACAAACAGTAGGGCGAATATTAGATCCCAGGTGTGCGCAAAATTTTCTATGGGATACATAATATCCATTGCAAAAAACGTTGATGATATGCTCTCTGGTAACCCAACTATTCCGGCGGGAGTAGGGGTTAATGTACCTTCTCCATGGGGAATGAAGGCGCCAATAATGGCTAAACCAATAACCGATATTAAAATTGCCCCAGTAATATTCTTCGCGACTAATATGATGGTACCGACTATGCCCGCTAATGCCAGTAGGGTCACAGGTTGAGATAAGTCCCCTAAAGACACCAATGTGGCTGGGTTATCGACAATCAAGCCGGCATTTTTCAGTCCGATAAAAGCAATAAATAGTCCGATACCGCACTGCACACCTATCTTTAAGGCATTCGGTATAGAATCGGCAATTTTTTTGCGGATCCCCAATAACGATAACAGAACAAATAAAATCCCATTCCAAAATACAATACCAAGGGCCGCTTCCCAAGGCACCTCTCGAGTAATACAGATAGTAAACGCAAAAAACGCGTTGAGCCCCATGCCCGGTGCCATAGCAATCGGATAATTAGTCATGAATGCCATCAACAAAGTGCCAATACAGGCAGCCAATGCGGTTACCGTAATTAAGCCGGCGACGGGCATACCAGAGGCGGATAAGATGCTTGGATTGACTACTAATACATATGACATAGCGGCAAATGTCGTCAGACCGGCAATGCATTCGGTTTTAAAGTTTGTACCGTGTTGCGACAGACTAAAAAAGCGCTCTAAAAATGTGTTCATTGGATGATGTCTCTAGTTATTATAATTGACCTGATGTCTATCAGCATTTTTTATATTATTAAAATCAAGCGCTTGGTGGATTTTGGCGATAATTTTTCCAATCGTCAAGTAGGGCTTTTACGACTGTGCTACCTACCGTATAGGCTGATTCCAAGGCCGATTGCATGCCAGCAAAGCCCGCCTCACCGCTTTCCATCGCCAGATTTTCGGCGGCACTTAAACCTGTTGGTTGCATAGAGTAATTGCTACCTGTACGCAGCACCATCACTCTGTCTCTATCTACTTTATCTATTCGGTCTAAATACTCTATGGCTTGCATAGTGCCGGTGTCTTCCATACCGGAGCTGACAAAGTTACCCTGACCGTTGGTCCAAAAGGTTGTCCAGTCATTTGCCCATTGATTAAGTCGTTTTCCGTGCCAGAACGTAGACGAGGCAAGCTGATCACCTTTGAGCACAAAAGGTTTTTTCTGCGCATTTGCAAAGTCGCTGTATTTGGCCCGCAATTCTGCCATTGCTGGGTAATCTGTTAATTGAATATTTTTAGTGAGCTGAAAAGCCCATTCCGTTAACGATGGATTCAGTTTATAAACTTCACCGTTAGCGCTGTGCTGGGTGTCTGATGCGTGTTCTGAATCAGAATATGGAGCATTGGCAAAAAGCGGAAAATAACCAGAAGACCACTGTTCTGGAATTTCTCGTGCGTCAATTTGGTGGGCTAAGTCGCCATCTACAATCCATGTTGCCCAAGCGGCAGAACCAATAGATGCATCAGCGGGATCAAAACCCGCTATGCCGGCTACCAACCAATAGGCCTTACTTAAATCAAAGCGAGGATCTAAACCTAGCGCCATTATTGCTGCAGTGGCCTTAGCGGTGCCCATGCCGGTGACAATTCCCATCACGCCAGTGTCAGTATTCATATATATATCGTGATGTGAGTGGGGGAAATCGAATTTGGTTGAGAGTTTTTGGCCGGCCTTCCAAAGTTGGAATTCACCGGGTTTATCCCCTTCATCTTCACCAATTTCAAACATGGTTACCACAACCACTTTTACTTCAATCGCTGGTGGAAGCGTTGTTGAATTAGATTCACTGTTATCGACAGTACAAGCTGTCAACCCTAATATAGCGACACTGAATAATGCGCTGTTAAATAATTTTTGGAGTGTAATGCCGAACATTTGTCGATTCCTGTAAAAAGGGTAAATATGTCGAAACAACATATTTACCCTAATACCAATAAAACAATTAACTCATTTTAACGTTATTTTTAAGATTAAAATTTATAGCTAAATTTCGCTTGGTAATGTCTTGGTAACTCAGGTAGCACAATTTGCGCCCCAAATAGATCTGGGAAATTTGCGCGATAGTATTTTTCATCCGTAAGGTTCTTAATGGATAAACTCGCAGTCCAGGTATCTGCATCGTAAACAACCCCTGCATTGACCAAAGTATAGGCAGGTAATTCAACCGATTTAGAGAAGCTAGAGTAAGTTTCGTCAGCACGAATTACACTCCCGTTTATTGCAAAACCATTCTGGAAATCATAGGTCGCGGTTGCGGTGTAGATGTTTTCTGGAATCCCTTGTTTACGGGCATCTTCTTTACTTGCACCAACATCGATTAAGGTTAAGCCGATGGGATTACCACCAAATACAAGTGATGGGTCAGATAGGCTAGTCAGATCTTCAGCACCCAAGAAACCAAATAATGAACCACCTTCACCATTGTTGTATGCAGTTAGGTTGTATACTTTCATGTTGGTATAACCAGCGGTAACAACTAATTGCTCATTCACAACCCAACGTAATTCAAACTCAGTACCTTTGTTCTCAGTAGTTGCATTGGTAACAATCGCTTGTGCATTAAAATCGGAGCGTTCTTGTTTATAGGAAGATAAAGCAAAATACAAGGTATCATCTAAAAACGAGCCCTTGATACCAATTTCTTTCAATTCAGAAGTATCAAATGCACCGTTATATGAATTGCCATCATCATCAATCAATTGACCATAACCAATCTCAGCACCTTGACCTGCAATCACGGTTGCTTGTTCCGCTATCGTGATGTAGGGAATCAAACCAATTGGCGTTTTATATGAAATACTGGTGTTCCATGAGGTGCCATTGAAACTATCCTCAGCACTAACAACAGGCCCTTTCACCAATAGCTTATCGCCGTGGCTAGTGGTTTCTACATCGATAACGTCATAGCGAAGACCTAACACGATATTCAGGCCGAAATCCCAGGTTAAATCGGTCATCGCAGCAATACCATAATCGATGTAATTACCTTCGTCATAGTTATCGTAATTGTCGTCGATACGTGTGGCTAATTCACGTCTATCTAACGCGGTTGACTCCATGGTTAAATCGCGACGGTTAAAGTACTCATAGGTAAAATCATCACCATGTAAGAACTGAGTGCGTCGAATAGATGGTGACACCTGAAATTGTGCAAGTAGAGAGTCGTTTTCGTATTCAGTTGAAATAATCAATTTGTTTTCGAAAACAGAACTTTCATGGAATTGAGAGAAACCATAGGCATTTTCATTGAGGTTTTCATATGCCTCATAAAACATTTGGTTTTTAATTTCCCAATCATTTTCTGTGTAATAAATAATATCGAAATATAGGGTATCAACAGTGTTAGTTAGGACATCGTCGGCGGCAACTAATACCTGATTACCGCTTAATGTTGTGGTGCCAGGATTATCAAGCTGCATCAATTCAGTGGCGTCGGCATCGGTGAACGATGGTGCAAATGCATAGAAAAAGTTTTCTCCAGCTAGATTTACAGCACCATACTCTTCATGGGAAATAGCTCCTGAACCATCGGTATCAATATTTTTGGCGGTACCCGTTATGTAGGTTCCTGTGTCAATTAAATCTTGGGTTAAGCGGTTCCAACCGGCTACTTGATTTCCATCATAATCATGATGCATTCCACCAAATTCAAGGCGTAAATTATCAGTGATATCAATATTAAACGATGCTTGTAACACGGTTTGATCGGTTGCTGAGTTATCATAGTAGCTGCCAGAATTCTCAACTTCACCATAGAGATAGAAGCCCATTTTTTTATCGCCGATTGACGCTGGGCCACCTAATTCGGCAGTTAGGACACTTTTGTCCCAACTTCCTAATGTGTATGAGAATGCACCTTTATTTTCATCCAAATATTGGCCACCGCTAGCACGGGCAGATTTAGGGTTAAAGTTAAGGTATCCCCCAATTTTAGCTGGTCCGTAAATAGGGGAAGCTGGGCCTCTTACAATATCGATACTGCTTGAGGCACCAATTGGAGTTGGATAGTTTCCAGGGTTATCTAATCGTTTAACCCCTCGAAAATATGCTTCACCCGGAGTACCACGTACATCCAAAGAGCCCGCAACACCAAAGAATGATTGGGTATAAGTACCTGGAGCGAAAGCGACTAAATCATCTATGTCGGATACCGCAAAACGCTCGAGTTGTTCATCACTAATCGTGGAGGCTGAACGGGGAGTCTCCAGTATAGATTTTCCAAAACCGAATACTGACTCTACATCTTGACCAGGCAAGCTACCTAAGGAGCCTGTAATAGAGATGCGCTCCACGCTTTCAGTTGCATCTTCTTCAGCTTCTTGTGCATATAAACTCAAAGGCTGCAAAGTCGCAAGACCAATAGCAATTCCCAATGCTACCGGATGAAACTTTTGTTTGTTGTTGTTTTTCATAGTGTGTTTCCTGGCTTGTGTGTAATTCTTATTTGAATAAATTGATTTTGATTTCTGAATCAATTAGTCAAGAGAGTTAGCACAAAAGATGCCAGAGAGTTGACCGAATGGTCAGCTTTTTTATTGTTTTATAAGATGTTGAAATATAACGGTATTTATTGGTTTTTTGATGGAAGGGTTATTTTTTTCGCAGGCTGCTTAACGTCTAAGTGCACCACAAAAGGCCTAAAAAATGAGCATTGCACCATACTGAACACTCTGTGAAAAATAGCGCTTGTGAGCCTTAGATCCTTTTATTTACCGATGTCGTTGAATAATCCTAAATAGCAGCAAGAAACAATTCTGATTGAGTTTATTAGCGATGATTAAGTGCTTAAAGTGATTTCCAGGCACGGTGATGATTTGCATCTTTGCTTAACACCAGCATTTCTGTTCCTGCCAGTCTATCTTGCAAAGATTGTTTATTTTTCACATCAAATAATACTAAAAGTGTTCCCAATCCCCCTAATGAGAAAATAATTCGCATTAAAGCTCGACCGTAGCCCAACGGCTCATCGGTTGTACTAAATAAACGTAATCGCCAAGCACGCATGCCGATGGTTTGTCCACCATTTCGCCAAAACCACAAAAAGAAAACCAAAATCCAGAATCCAATCCAGATTTGCTCGCTGATTCTAAACCACAGGGATTGGTCAGTAAAATCCATGAAATGGGTAAAACCTTGCTTATCAATTATGCCATTTTCAAATAACATCAAGCCAATAACTGAATAAATAAGTCCTGCACACATGCCAATTGCCACGGCAACTAGGATGTCATATACCATAGCTGCTAATCGTTTAAAAAAGCCAGCACGAGGAAAATGTTGGGTAGTTTGGGTCATGTTAACCTAAATGATAATGATGCTATGGGCGCACAAAATTAGTTGGCAAAATTTAAACAAATCAAGCTTATATTGTATTCACAACAACATAAGCCATGCTGATTTTAACCGACCAAGTGAGTCAAAGAATAACGATCACGGGTTTCATTGGATTTTTTTCTGACTTCTTCCAATGCTTCGGCTTCAGATATTTCAAATAATGAATTAATTAAACGATGAAAATGGCCGTGCATAGCCGCTCTTGCTTCTTGAGAGTCATGCTTTTTCAGTGCCAAATAGATGCGTCTATGTTCTTCAAGACGATCTTGAACACTACTACTACATACACCTTTATATGCAGCAACAATTTGTGGCTGAGACTCACGTAACGTCCAATAATGTTGTATCGAATAAAGCAAAGCTGTATTGCGAGTTGCAGTAGCAATAATCGAATGAAATTCGCGATCAGCGGCTTCTGGCTCATCGCCATTTTCCATTGCTTTTAACGTTTTCTCTAGTGCTTCGAGTTCTTTATCGGTAATTGATAATGCAGCAAGGGCGGCTGCTTCTCCCTCAACTAAAGCGCGCGCTTGTGTTAATTCAAATGCGCTGATGTTGGGCGTAGATTCGCCTTTAGATGCAGTATCAATGACGTATACACCTGAACTCACTTTTACTTCAACTCTGCCTCTTACTTCTAGCGCAATTATCGCTTCTCGAATAGTAGGGCGACTGACTTCAAAGTTTTCTGCTAATTCTCTTTCTGGTGGAAGGCGACTGCCCACAGGGTAACGGCCAGCGTCAATCTGTGATTCAATTTTACTTACAATCTGCCAAAACATACGACGATTTTTCATTTTCTAAATTTTTCCTGAAACAAAATTTATACAGCAAAGAACAATTAGCCAGAGTCTGCATCTATAATAATGCAAATTGTACGCGTACTTAACTGCAATGCCAATTTGTATAGCCCAACGTGCTAACTGTACTAAGTTGAGCAAACAACTGAGAAATACATTGGTAAGCAAGATTAAGTTAAGGATCTTACCGTGCAGAGCAATTGATTTAATACAATTTTAAGTGGCTAAATACTTTTTATTTTGTACTAGTCTACACCTTATTCTGTTTACGAATCTTGTTAAGTGTTCAATTTTATTTAGCAATAATAATTCTCAGCAATAATGATTTCAACAAGCCTAGATTTCATAAACAAATACCTGACCATTTGATTTAGTTGTTTTATTTGGATTTGGTATTTTTGGTTATACCTTTTTTATGTTTTGGTTGACAATGCGGTTTGTTCAGGTAACTTACTCATGCCCGCGTACCCTGCGGAGGCCACCTCGGTGGCCTAATTTCCCTCTCTCTCATTTTAAATCTTTATATTTCAAACCCATCGACATTAATTTGTAATCATAATATTTGTGGTATGACCAATATTTGTAATTGGTAATGCTATCATTCTGTTTTGGTTAGTTTGTTGTTGGCGGTTTTTATTCAATACGAATCGACAGAAACTGGACATAATTAGCAGATCTTCATGATCTAGGTGTGGTTTTACAAACAAGTGAGCTAAATAATGGTGCAACAAAGTGATAATTCGCAGATATATTCTTCAAAACCTATTGTCATGATTGGGGAATGTATGATGGAGCTAAGTCAATACGGAGATGACAAGTTTCATAAGGGCTTCGCTGGGGATACTTTCAATAGCAGTGTTTATATGAAACGTGCTTTTGAGCAATTAAATGTTAATTTTATGAGTTGCATTGGCAGCGATACTGTAAGCACACAACTGCTCGATATGTTGCAATTAGAAGGCTTAGATAATCGTTTTATCGAAGTAGATGAAAAGCGTATTATGGGTGCTTACATGGTGCAAACAGATAATCAAGGTGAGCGTTCTTTTTTATATTGGCGCAACGACTCTGCGGCTAAATTGTTAATGCCGAACAAGCCCTTCAAGATTGCCAATTAATCTTTTTTTCCGGTATCACCTTAGCTATCTTAAATGACAATGATCGTGCTCAGTTACTGCATATGCTTTGTCGTTTGCGTAATAAAGGTGTCAATATTGCATTCGATCCAAATTATCGCCCCGCTTTATGGGAAAACGAAAAAGTCGCCCAAAATGCCATAGGTCAGGGTTTTCAGGTAGCCAATATTTTATTGCCGGGAATGGAAGACTTCGAACTATTTGGGTTGCGACAACGGCAACAAATTGTCAAATTTTTAAATAGTTGTGGCTTTGATGAACTGATTATTAAAGATGGCTCGAAGAGTGTTTTCGGCTATTCCTCAGATGCATGTTGTGAAGTGCTAGTTGCCCCTAATCCCGCCGTTATCGATACCACTTCAGCTGGCGATGCTTTTGCTGGTGTTTACCTTGGAGCAAGAATCCTAGGCTTAGATATGAAAAGTGCCATCGAAAAAGCGGCTGCAGTTGCCAAAGAGGTCACTAATCATCGCGGCGCGATTATGCCCCAAGAAAAATTTAAGAACTTCTGGAAAGGTTACAAAGCAGCGTAAAAGTCTTTGCTAGACCTAGGTTTATAGGTTGCATTTAGCCTTATCCAAGTACACTATTAGTTATTATGAATTTGGTTAAATGCCCTAGCAAAAATGCCCCCTGATCCTACTATCAATAAACGTCATGATTTAGTCTTGCGAGACATTAATCGTCTTAAACAAAAAATCACTTTTAATAATGTTCCACCGTTTTACCATGCAGTTTCGACTTCCTTAGGCCTAGCCGAAGGAATGTTTCGTTATGGCTTTGAGAACTCTCTTGATGGATTATTAAATCAGGCTAATTGGAATCCCAAAACCCTTGATGGTAAGGCCGGCCAGCTTGGCTCAGTCGAATTTACGCGAGCTCCTAGGTTGTCTATTTACAAGGTGTTTACCCATCGAGGGTTTGAAATTCATTGCATTCCTTGGATGAAAAACCAAGAAGTTGATAGAGATTTAATTAATCATCCAGATATGGAATTTAAGCGCTGGATCCCAAGTTCAATGAAAGTGTTGTTTCGCATTGCTCAGTTGCATACTTTTATACAAAGCTACTTTGATGTGGGGGACGAGGCTGATTTGGAGTTAATTAAATACGCGCATAATATTAGTGAAGATTTCATTGATGATTTGCAACACAAGCTGAATGTTGTCAAAGTCCACGGGATTTCAATCAGAGCATTTTTTGACGTAATGCAGAAAAAACACAAAGCAGGCGAAGATTTTTATTTACCTAAAGTGTATGACTTCAGTGAGCAATAAAGATCTTCGTTTGCGATTTTTAATTAGAGACTGCTTGCAGCTTAATTGAACCGACTTAAATTAACCTACTAGTGTCCTTTATGGGAGGCATGTCGTTTCGACAACCAAGTCGATATGGCAACTTCACCCTCGGCTCTGAGCTTAGCCAGTTTCTCGTCCGTCACTGTCTCAAGGGGTTTATTCCGCACACAAATAAGATTTTGATTAAATTGTTGGCAGCTGCCTTTGTGTAGTTGTAGGTTGGCTGACACGTATCCACAAGGGGTTGCTATAGCCTTCTCAGCGCATGCTTGTAATGCTGTATCGTCAATGTGCCCTTGATGAGCAACACTGTTAAAAGCAACTAATCCAACTATCAATACATATTTTTTCATCATTTTATCCTTAAATAATTACTCGCTAACCAAGTACCCTTGTTCACCTTTGAAACAACCGATAAACATATTTTCTCCAGCGCTCGCCGAATGGTAGTGATAGCCTCTAGTGTCATCACTATGACCACGACATTCGTCCAAGTCGTAATCTTCTTCGCCAGACATATTTAGCATTCCATAAATACCGTATCCGTCGATGGCATAACCTAATAAACTGGCGTGATTGTCGTCTTGAAATACCGATTCTGTGCAACCAGTTGAAGCATGATAGTGGTAGCCTTCAAACGGATTGATGTGTCCACCACAGTCATCAAACGCAGCGATGGTATTGGCTGCAAGAATAGCGTCAACAGGAGCAGGAGGAGCTAACACCACGCCGTTAACCGTTATGCCCAAATCGTTATTGTTGATACTGTCGGGATTGCTCATTGCAACGGGTTCTACGGGGATTAAAAAGGTTTGAGACACTGCACCACCAAAGTAAGTGAGTGAGCATTCGACACAGTGATTTTGGTATTCTTCTGCAACATTCGGACGGGCCGCACCTTCGCAAGAAGCTTGCGTATTGGTTACATTGACGTTGCCTGTTTCAGGATCATAAAGTTGCCAATCAGCGCCGTAGAGATTGGCAAGATTGAGAATAAATTCGCCATCAATATCATACACTTCCCCTGAACCGTCAAACCAGATTCCTCCTTCACTGGCATCGGAATAAATAGTAGGAGGACAAAAGGGACCGATGTCCGTTGTGACAGGCTCGCCAGCGATAGTGATCCGGTAGCAAGTCGTTGAGGTTCCACCTGATAAAGTGCAGTTTTCAATGGTAGGGGTTTCAAGTAGCGCACCATCGTGAAACACATCTGGGTCGAAAGTAGATTGGGTTGTCAGCGAACTGTCGTCACTGCTACTTCCATCATCAACAGTGACATCATCTGTTTGGCTACCATTACATCCGTACAACAATACGCTGCTAATTAACAGTGATAGAGCAAAACATGATTTTTTTTGCATTCTAGAGCCTCTACTTTGTACTCAATATTTGAATGAGCGAAAGCATAGCGACGAAATGTGCAGAGACTGTGCAAATAAAGTGTGTTTTTGATTGAATTTTAAAGCCCTTGGAAGATTCGCGGCCCGTATTTATTCGATTTTATAACCTACGCCATAAATTGAATGTAGCAGGGGATTTGCGGATTGACCTATTTGTAATTTAGCTCTTAGATTTTTCATGTGACTATCAATAGTACGTGAGCTAACAATTCGCTCATCCTCATAACAGGTATTCATTAGTTGGTCGCGTGAAAATACCACGCCAGGACGCTTAACTAAGGCCAGTAATAACCTAAATTCCACCGGGGTTAATTCAACGTGAACATCCGCTACTGTGGTCTGGTGACGAGCTAAATCCAGTTGAATATTTTTATAGGTAACTACATTGTCTAAGGAAATCGATTGTTGTTCAAATCGACGCAATATGGCTTGTACTCTTGCTACCACTTCTCGGGCGGAAAAAGGTTTGCAAACATAATCATCGGCTCCAATTCCTAAGCCCATTATTCTATCTATTTCATCTACTCTGGCGGTTAACATCAGAATCGGAACCGTGGAAAATTGACGAATTTCTTTACATAGAGTGTAACCATCTTTAAACGGCAACATGACATCCAGAATAACGAAGTCAGGGGAGTGTTTTTTGACAAACTCGATTACGTTTTTGCCATCGTGTAAAACGGTAGCCTGAAAATCTTCTAGTTGTAAAAACTCAACTAAGATTTGAGCAATCTTGGGCTCATCTTCAACAATCAGAACATGTTTTTGTTGGTTCACTTCTCACCCCTTGGTAATGGAAACATTACTTCGATACATAAGCCACCTAGCGAAGATGGTGATGCCTTAATTTGCCCCTGATGGGCTTCTGCAATATTTTTACTAATTGTAAGACCCAATCCTGCACCGGATTCTCTGCTGGTGCGCGATGAATCTACCCTAAACATGGGTTCAAATAGCTTCTCGCAATCGCTATGTTTAACTGATGGTTTGGAGTCGTTGATGCGTAAGCTAATGTGCTCTTGTTGTACCGATAAAGCTATATCTATCTGCCCAGGCGTATCTGTATATGCAATGGAATTCATTAGCAAGTTCAAGCACAGTTGTTCAATTCGCCTATTATCCATGGTCATCATAATATTGTGTTGAATGTCGGCGGTTATTTTTATCGACTTTGCTCCTGCGTGCTGGCTAACACTTTGAATGCAGCGTTCAACAGTTTCGGATAAGTTTGTCTGAACCATGGAGTACTTCAATGCTCCCACATCCGATAGAGATAGTTGGTACAAATCTTCAACCAGATGATTTAGACGCTCAGTTTCCTGTTCCAGAGATAGTAAATTTTTCAAGTTAAAGGGTCTAACCCCTTCTTTTAATAAATCAATTTCACCGGTTAGCACTGTTAACGGAGTTCTCAATTCGTGAGAAATATCCGCAAAAAGCCGATTTTTGGCAGAGCGGTTTTTATTTAAGGTTTGGCTTAAGTAGGAAACGTTATCCATTAGTTCGCCAAGTTCATCTTTGCGATTTGTGGTGAGATTAACAGCGTAATTGCCGCTACTAAGTTGGGAAACACCTTGCATAATTAGTTTGATGGGCTGCAACAATTTACGAGATACCAACAGTGACAGCAAGCCGGCCAAAATTAAACAGACGAGTCCAATAATTAAAAAAGCAGAAAATTGTTTTTGCGCAAATAGGTTTGCTGACTCAGAGGAGCCTTCAATGCTTGGCCAGCTTCTAAGTTCGCCCACTTTTATATTATCTATATACAATGGATAGCTAAACGAGTTCTGACTATTATCTGAGTGGTCATCACCTGAAAGTAGCGCGCCATTTACGTCGAATAACCCCGTTGGAGGGCCGGACGTGTTATCCCGCCAGGGCGCGCCTGGATTGGGCTTCTCGTTAGGTCTATTGGCAAGCAGTTGCTGGTGGGGAGGCGGAGCATGTCTTGGCCGCTCTCCACCACCTCTATTATTCATGGGCGGATGTTTTGGCGGAGAATTAAAACGTTTATTGTTGTTGATAAAGTCTTCCAGACCAATCCGTTGAACGTCTTCCCAGCTGTTCTTGGACAATACATATTGCGCCAGTACATCGTTACTTATTTTCTCAAGACGGCTTTGTTCGATACCAGAAACAAATTCCAGAAATCCTTGTTTAAAGCTCCACTGGGCAAGGCTTAAAGAAATCACCAGCATAGTGGTGATAAGGCCCAATAAAATCAAAAATAGTTTAGTTGTCATTTTCATGGCGCAAGTATATCGGGTGAATTTGGCTTGCACTAGTCACAAAAGCTGAAGTAGCGCTTTATTCCACGGTAAATGCACACTTTCTGCACATTCATTTGTTAACCTTTAACCAGTGAAAATAGTCAATTTAATCGTTTACATCTTTTAATTTTGGAGAATTGTATATGCAAAAATCAGTGATGACACTTTTGATTTTGAGTTCCGTTTTAGTCAGCCCATTAACGCTAGCAAAGCCAGATAGAGAAGGGCGAGGTGGTAAGCCTCCGCAAGAAGCAATCGAAGCTTGTGAAGGAAAAAGTGAAGGCGATGAAGTGAGCTTCAGTACGCCCCGTGGTGATACTATTACCGCTACTTGCCAAACCATGCAAGACGAACTTGTAGCTGTGCCGGAAGGGCATGGACAGCGCAGATCCGAAGACAATAACTAATACCGGAGCGAACAATGCAAATTAATAGTCAAAGCAGTTCAATCAATATGTCAGATATCAACATGGATGATACTCAACAAAGACGTCCGCCACCACCGCCACAAGGAGCAGTGCCGCCAGGTCTTGAGTCATCAGTGGCGTCTTTATCATCTGAGCAGCAAGAGCAAGTGACATTCATGTTGAGTTCTTTATCTAAAGATCAGCAAGCGGAATTGAAATCATTTCTGGATAGCAATAAGTCTCAGGCAGATAAGCTAAGTGATGAGGAAAAAGGCAGTCAATTTCTTAACGCGCTTTCTCAAATTAGCGGACAAAAATCCAGTTCTGATAGTTTGTTAACTGTTGATACTTACGCTTAGCAGTAAAAATTCAGTTCATGAGCACATCATTTGTCCGATTATGCCTAATTTATCGACATTTGATGATGTTCATTGCATAAAATACTTGCAAGCAGAAATTGCGAAGATATAATGCCTGCCACTCGTTAGCACAGCGAGTATACCAAACACTTAATCAAATAGATTAAGCGTACGTTGCCAGAGTGGCGGAATTGGTAGACGCAGCGGATTCAAAATCCGCCGCCAGTAATGGTGTGCCGGTTCAAGTCCGGCCTCTGGTACCAAACATTAAACCAACTTTTTAGTTGGTTTTTTTGTGTCTGAAATTTGAGTTAATCTCAACTCGCCGGACTATTCGTGAGGTGAGGTCTTCGAATTAACGCTAGACAAAACCCAATTTGAACCCATCCATGGTGGCTCACCCAGCCACGCCATCCTTGGCGTGTCGTGCGGCTGGGCGCAACTGCGTTGCTAAAGAAACCAGCCTTACCCTCTGGTACTAAACATTAAACCAACTTTTTAGTTGGTTTTTTTGTGCCTGAAATTTGAGGTTGCCCCCAGTAATGATGAAGAGCTCACTTTTGTAGGCGGGTGCTTTAGCCTCGCGGTTGCCGTTTGATGCCATGGCCTAAAGACCATGCTACAGGTTGTTTTTTTGTGCCTGACATTTGAGGTTGCCCCCAGTAATGATGAAGAGCCCACTTTTGTAGGTGGGTGCTTTAGCCTCGCGGTTGTCGTTTGATGCCATGGCCTAAAGACCATGCTACAGGTGGTTTTTTTTTGTGCCTGAAATTTGAGGTTGCCCCCAGAAATGATGAAAAGCT
>NZ_BAABWR010000009.1:0-192050 GCF_040370605.1 Aliiglaciecola sp. NS0011-25 | reverse complement strand
TGCATTTTACTCGGTCATTCTTGTAGGTGGAGGCTTTAGCCCCGCGGTTTTTATTGTCTTTTAAATGCTATAAAAAGTGTTTTTATAAATTTTTGTTGTTTGCTGTTCGGCACCTCTATATTACTAAAATCAATTACCAATCCACTGAATCAAACTTCTTGTTATTAGATGTTGTTGGGGAAACAATTTAAGGGGAGGGATTGATTAAACTTATTTGTTGATAATATCACCTTTTATTTTCCTGTCTTATCAATTGCTTACTTTTTAAATTATTCTAAGATTATTATTAAAAGTGTTTTTTACTCGTTTTATGAGGTTTTCAGTTTCCACAAAATATTTCATTTTGAACTCGTAACTGATTGATAAATATCAAATTGCAGGGGGTATTATTAGGCTAAAACAAATGTTTGTAGGTTATAATGTTATATGTTAATGTCATTCTGTGGTTGGGTCATTATTGAGCATTTTGGCTAAGCTGTGTAATAACTTAGTGCTTCATTTAAGAGGCGCAAATTAAATTAAATTACTAATTATAATAATAAATATCTGCACCGGGGATCTAATATGAGTATAACATTTAAAGTTACAGCCTTATCTTTAGCCATTGCTTCTGTGATGAGCTCATCAGTTGTTTCACAAGCAAACGCACAAGAAGTTACAAACGATGAGAGCGGTCTTGAAGTCATCATGGTTACTTCACGAAAAGCTGTCGAATCTATTCAAGATGTGCCTTTGGCAATCAGTGCGTTTAGTGCCGAAGACATTGCTAAACGAAGCATCGAAGAACTAGAAGATGTCGCCATGTCTACACCTGGTTTGTCTTTTGAAGATTATTCCAATGGCGGTTACGGTACTCCCATTATCCGTGGTGCAAGCCAATTTTCCGTAGACCAACTTGAACAAAACGTTTCCACTTTCGTTGACGGCGTGTATATCCCTAGAAATTATGCACTTGATTTAGGTGCAATGGACATGGAACGTATCGAAGTCGTAAAAGGACCTCAAGGCGCATTATATGGTGCAAACTCATTCATGGGGGCTATTAATTACATTACTTCTAAAGCTGATTTAGGCGGCCTGACTGGTGAAGTCGGTTTGGTGGTAGGTGATGGCGGTCGTCGTGATATTACCGGTAACATCAGCGTGCCAATCATTGAAGACAAGCTAGCCTTTAAATTTAACTTTACCAACAGTGACTATGATGGGGATTGGACAAATTCACATCCAGCAGCTCAAGCCGGTGTCAGTCCCGGTACTGATGATAGCTTGGGTGGTTGGGTGGTTGGGACAAAAAGACCTACAGCATTTCTTTAGTGGCAAAACCTACCGAAACTGTTGATATTGAAATGGCCTATCATTCTTTTGACTCTTTTACTGAGGGTAAAGCCCAATCTCGTTTAGAAATTGGTGATTTAAATTGTGGTGGGAGTTTATTTGGTGGTCCAGTTCGAGGTTATTGTGGTGAGTTGCCTGATACCCCCCTTGAATTTGGTACTGATACCGAAACCGGTTTTTTGATTGACCCTAGAACCTATGCTTTAGACTCCGAAACTGAAATTTTTAGAGCTTCGATTTCAGCCGAGCTGACCAATAACTTTAGCATTTCATATCAATTTGCCAATATTCAAGGTGAAACCTTTAGTGCGGGTATTACTGACAGATCGCCTCTTACCGGCACCGATTTGACACCTTTTGGTATTCCAGCATTCCTGAATGCATTTACCGTATTACCTGTAGGTGGCTTTGACTACGATTCTCATGAGTTGAGAGCTGAATACACTGCTGACAATGGTGTGTATGCTATGTTCGGTGTGTATTCTTCTGATGGTGAAGATAGAGACACAGGACAAACAGGTTATTATGCTCCTCTTTATACTGATAATTTAGACCCAATTACCGAAGATTCTTTGGATCCGGACAGCCGCAACAATAATATCACCATTACGGAAGCAACCGCATTATTTGGACGAGTTGCCGTACCATTGATGGATGATAAATTAGTGTTAGCAGTGGAAGGTCGTTATACCGACGAAACTAAAAAGCAGAACATCACATATATCGATGAGTCTACAGCTGATGATTATGAAGACAGTTATTTTACACCTCGTTTCACAGCAGATTATAGTATTAACAAGAACCAACTCGTTTACTTTTCAGCTGCACAAGGTGTTAAATCTGGTGGTTTGAACCCTGAAATTAGCGGTGGCCTAGAAGACTCCGAAAAAGTGTATCAAGCAGATGAAAACACCACTTACGAAATTGGTTCAAAAAATACTATTTTAGATGGCGATCTTCGAATCAACGCTGCCGTTTATTATATTGATTGGACTGAACTACAAGTGAGTCAGGCGGCAATTAATGGCGGCTTTTTCACGACCTCTATTGTTGGTAATTTAGGCTCTGCAACATCCAAAGGTTTAGAAATGGATGTTACATATGCACTAACTGATGCCATTACGGTTAATGCCGGATTAGCACTTAATAATGCTAAATACGATGATGGAACTATCTCTCAGCGTTTAGCCCGAGCTGCAATTTGTGATGACATCGTGTGTGCGGCCAATGGTGATATCGGAGGAAATTCATTACCAAGAAGTTCTGATACACAATGGAATATCGGTGCCCAGTATGATGGTGAGTTTAACGATAATCTAGAATATTTTGTACGTGCTGACCTTACTGGTCAATCTGAGCAATACATGTCAGAAGCGAATATTACCACTTTGCCTGCTAGAACATTACTTAACCTACGTGGTGGTGTGACCGGTGAGAATTGGTCTGCAGAGTTGTGGGTTAAAAATGCAACAGATGAAGTATATGTATCAAACGCATTCTACATTCCTAGTGCATTTTTCGTGTCTATCGTCCCAACGTGGGGAAACCAACGTCGAATCGGTGTATCTGCAGAATACCGTTTTTAATCAACACTACTTGAGTTAAATTGAACCGGTCATTATGACCGGTTTATATTTAAGTTGCTTGTAACTTTATGATTTGATGAGAGACGTTGTTTTATGTCTAAATTGCTTAAAATTTTAGCCTACGGATGTTTAGTCCTGCTGTTGCTAACCATTGGTTTTGTTACCGTTAATTATACTTATATCTCTCGCCTTTCTAGTTTAGAAGGGGTTGACTTTGTGCACGATACTGAATGGTTTGATCCCGTCGTCACGCTGAAACCTGTGGATAATAAAAAACGCTTTACTATCTCTAAAGAGGCAGTCGTAGAGCAAAATCAACAATTTGCAGAATCTTTACAATATGCTGAACAAATTGGAAGCAGTGCATTTTTGGTTTGGCACAACGGCAAACTAGTTGCTCAAAAGTACTGGAAAGGTGAAACTCCTGACAGTTATATGCAAACTTTCTCAATCCAAAAATCCATAGTTGCATTATTGATTGGAATTGCGATTGACCGTGGAGACATTCAGTCTGTGCAAGATCCGGTTTCCAAATATATTGGTCAATGGATAGAGATGCCGTATGGTGAGATCACTATAGAACATCTATTAACTATGTCGTCCGGATTATATTTACCGCCTGTTGATATTAATAATAGCTTTTCAGCTCACAGCACCAAACTCAGCTACAGTGATGATATTTCGAAAGTCGCGCGTTCGTTAAAACAAGTCAAAGCACCAGGTACTGTTTTTGAATATAATAACTCTAATCCACAATTATTAGTCGATGTGTTGGAAGCTGCAACAGGTGAAAAGCTCGCCGATTTTTTACAAGAATACTTATGGTCAAAACTGGCCGCTAATCCAGCTTACGTCTGGCTTGATGATGAAGGTGGTACTGCCCACGGATTCAGCTATTTAATTGCCAAACCTGAAGATCTTCTTGGGGTTGGATTAATGATTATGAATGACGGCAAGGTCGATAACCAACAGGTTGTTTCGAGTGAGTGGATTAAGCAAACAACTCATCCTTCAAAAACGAATCCTAATTATGGCTATCTAACCTGGTTGGGCAACCCTTTTAAACCCATGCGAACTTATCGTCCGGGAGCGAAGTTTGGCGTGATTCATTCTGCACCTTACCTGGCTGATGATGTGATCTTTTTTGATGGCTTTGGAGGACAACGGGTATACATTGTTCCCTCGAAGCAGTTGGTCATTGTTCGAGTAGGTGACGTACGTTTTGATTTTGATGATGCCATGCTTCCGAACGCTGTCATTAAAGCCATTGAGCTAAGTGAATAGCAATACAGGTTTTTGCCCGCGATAGAATTGTAAACGCCTCGCTGCGTGAGCAGCGGAGCACTATAAAATACTTTGGAATGCAATAAACTAGTGCATTTTCAAATACATAAATTAATAGTGAATGTAATCAATATGAATAATAAAAATAAATTTAGCGGTAGGGTGAGTTATGAATAATAAAAGTAAACTCGGTGGTTTTTTAGAACAACTAGGCTTGTGTTGTTCAGTGTTGTTTTACGTATTATTTGCTTGGCATCAGTGGTGGTCAGGCGTATCTCCGCGACTCATTCGTGGCAGTGCTGAACGGGATGCGATTCATCATGCTCACCTTAGCATTGGTGCTACTTTGTTCGTATTGGTCCTAGTGCTGTTTTTAATTTGGCTTTTACGACCTGGCGCATCGATCACAACGCGTTTGAAAAATGCCTTTTCTTCGGTTTCAACAACGGCCATTTCGCTGTTCTTCATTTTTATGTTTTTTGCCATGTTGTATGGCTTAGGCCAAGCGTGGGCTAAAGATGAAGTGACTAAAGTGTTAGGCGTGTTTCCCTTACCGCATTTTTTAGATTGGTCATGGAGTACCTCAGGTTACATGCATTCTGCATTTAGTAATGTGGCATCCGCGTTATTTTCTGGCATTGTATTTGTGTATTTGTTCACTCATTTACGTAAACATGTCAAACCTGGTGTGGCAGTTGCCATCCTTATCATAGTGCACTTATTGGTTAATTTACCTAAGCCACCTTCTATCCATCCTAGTGCCGCTTTTGGTACCTATGTGCTTGTACCCATGTATTACCTTATTGCGTTGGCATTGTTTTGTTGGGCTAAGCATAAACGCTTGGTTTATATCCCGGTATTGAGCATCTTCATTTTGTTCTTTATGTACCTACCTTACTTTGCGTTTAAAGTGCTGCCACCTTGGCATGTTGCTAAAGCAACTGAGACAGTGTTAGTCGAATCAAAAGAAGTGCTAATACCTGCTCGTCCTCGTACCGAGATTTTCCCTACAACAGAAAGTTTAACCGCAGCTAAGAGTTCAGCGTCATGGTGTACTCAATGTCATAACGCCGTTGAAAGTAAAGAGCATTTATTAGGGCCAAATCTGGTTGGCGTGTTTAACCGTCAAGCCGGTACAGTGCAGGGATATGGTCGTTATTCAAAAGCCATGGTCAGTGCTGGGGAAGGCGGATTATTTTGGTCCAGAGCCAACTTATCTGAATTCTTATCTCACGGTAAAGACTTTGTCCCCGATAATTTAATGAATCAGCAAACGGATTTATCGGACCCAGTAAAACGAAACCAAGTAATTGATTATCTTGAATATATATCGTCTAAATAGATGACAGGAGAAAGTATATGGGCAAGACAATAGGTAAGATTTTCATTGGCTTTTTAGCATTGGTGATGTTGGTAGGCGGTGTTTTATATTTAAAAGACCCTCTTTTTTGGAAGCGTTATTACCTGATTGCTACTGGTAACGGGGTTTTACCTCAATCCGGTTGGGCTGGCTCTGAATATATGGTTGCTGGTGATGCACAGCAGTTATTTGATGTGGTCAATGAAGGAGAGGGCAGTATTCCCGCTGAAGCCCTTGCTCAAGTGAGCGAATATGCTGCTGAGCGCCGCAGCACTTCTTTGCTAATTTGGCATAAAGGTAAATTACGTTTTCGTGAGCACTATCAGGGACTGGATGAAAACTCATTAATCGTTGGCAAAAGTATGGCAAAAATGGTCGCCTCTTTAGTGGTTTCAAGAGCGATTAAAGATGGTTTTATTGCTGGTTTAGATGAACCTGCATCAACCTATATAACTGAGTGGCAAGGCACGGAAAAAGCCACCATCAGCATCCGTAATTTACTGCATATGGCAGCTGGATTTGAAAAGTACTACACCTTGGATATGAGCCCATTTAGCAATTTTACGCGTTCCTATATTTCAGGATATTCAGATGATGTGATAATCAATGATTATGAAGTGGTTGCTGAACCCGGTACCAAGTATGACTATAGCCAAGCGGTGTCTGATTTAATTGCGATAATAATCAAGCGGGCAACGGGGCAACCCTATGGCCAATACTTGTCTGAGTCACTGATTAAACCTATTCATGCGCAAGGTGGAGAGGTGATGCTCAACCGCCCTCAAGGTGTCGCTCACAGTGGCTGTTGTTTGTTATTGCCTTCAGAGTCTTGGTTGCGAATGGGGATACTACTTTTAAACGGTGGGGAAATAGATGGCCAATCGTTGTTTTCAGAAAACTGGATGGAAGACTATTTAGAGCCGTCACCTGCTAATCCTACCATGGGATTACATATTTGGTTGGGAAAACCCTACTTTCCTAAACGTTCATGGGCACAAGTAGGTGCAGCCACAGGCTTTGGGGTTATCCACAGCGAACCTTATTTGGCTGACGACCTCTTTATGTTTGACGGCAGCGGCAATCAAGTGATGTATATCATTCCATCCATGGACTTGGTTATTTTGCGTACTGGTGGGTTTAGTCGGGCACCGGGTAAAGAATGGGATAACAGTTATATTCCCAATACAATTATACGAAGCATACTGGAGCAGTAAACAGTGTCTAATCAAAGTTATATTTTAGTCGTACTAGTTGTATATAAATTAGTCTTGTTGGGTATCGGTTTTTGGGCACAGCGACGTGTTAAGAACAGTGATGATTTTTTCTTAGGTGGACGGGGATTAGGCCCTTTTGTTGCCGCAGTGAGTTACTCAGCTAGTTCTTCTTCAGCTTGGAAACTGCTTGGCTTTAGTGGCGTAGTAATGGTGCTAGGCATATCTGGTATTTGGCTAGCCTTGGGAAGTATTTTAGGGATGTTCATATCCTGGTATTGGTTCGCTCCTAGGCTTTATCGCACTAGTCTTGAACAAAAAGATTTAACTGTAACCGACTTCTTAAGTTTTGGCAGTAACGGCCAGATTAAAAAGCTAATCGTGGTGACCGCATCGATAATCATACTCGTTTCTTTTACTTTGTATGTTGCAGCCCAATTCCAAGGTGCGGGGAATATGTTTTCTGCGACTTTTGATATGCCAATGACCGAAAGCGTATTAATTGGTGCATTGATTATCTTTATTTACACTGTGCTGGGCGGTTTTTGGGCGGTGAGTATGACCGATGCACTGCAAGGCTCGATTATGGCAATCGCCACATTAGCGCTGCCAATTGCCGCGGTAGTCGCACTAGGTGGCCCTATCGATTTTGTCACCACCTTAATTGAGGTTGCTACGCCAGAACAACTCAGTTTAACTGGAGGGAATGTTGCCTTATTAGCCGCAGGTGTCATTATTGGTAATCTCAGCGTTTCGGTATCCTCTATGGGGCAACCCCATATGTTATTGCGCTTTATGGCATTGCGCGATGAAAAATCAATTAAGACAGGGCGACGTATTGCCGCAGCCTGGTTTCTTATCGTCGATTTGGGAGTGGTGATCGTTGGACTTGCAGGACTTGCATTACAAATGCAATTAGATAATCCAGAAAACCTGTTTTTTGTACTAACAACCGAATTGTTCCACCCTATAGTTGCAGGTGTTATTACTGCCGCAGTGCTGTCTGCCATCATGTCTACTGCTGACAGTCAGTTATTAGTTAGTGCATCTGTGGTAGCCCATGATTTGGGGTTAGAAAAACGTTCTCGCTTTTCTTCATTGACCATTTCACGATTAAGTATTTTGTTGGTCGTTGTTTTTTCAGTGTTAGTGACTTTGTATATGCCTGAGGCGATATTTAGCAGAGCCATTTTTGCATGGGTAGCGCTAGGCGCGTCTTTTGGACCAATAATTATTGTGCGTTTATGTAATCGAGATATTAATCCTAAAGCAACATTATTGGCGATGATAACGGGGTTTGTATTAGCGGTTACCTTTTACATGTTACCCAGTACACCAGGGGATTTCTTGGAAAGGGTAGTGCCGTTTAGCATTGCGACTATCATCGCGTTTGTTGGCTCTAAGCCTCGTACTAGAATTGCCTAAAGTTTAGAGGACATTTTAAAGTTGTAAGATTCACCCTTGATACACTCTGAGAATATTTCACTGTGTATCAAGGGTGCAATTTTACAAAAGCCTTGCTGAGAAAGTTAAAAGTCATCGCAATCAGCAATTACTATTCATCCCCCAAAAACCAAAGTAAATAATTACCACAACAGCCCAGTTACCCTCAAGCAAAGATTCCCCTTTTTTGACCATTCATCCGTAAACCTGATCTTCTGATCACAGAGAGTCCAAATTTCCTTCCTTTAATTCAATGGTCCTTGATGTGGATCAGTTAATTGGCGCAGATTTAAACTATGCTTAGGTTTAGATTAGATAGTATTTGTACTATAACTCTATGAAGGCTAATCAATAAATTTTAAATCGAGGAATGTTTATGAAACACATTTTAGTTGTTGTTGAAAGGGAAGAAAGCGTCAAGCCAATGTTGGATAAAGCATTAAAATTTGCACCTGAAAGTATCACTGTGCTTTATATCGTAAGCAATGTGCTAGATTCTAATGCAGAAGCGTTAACTACCCTAATAAACAACGAAGTGAAAGATGCTTGCAAATCGACGATCCTCCTTGAAATAGTTAAGTCGGCATCTGAGCGAGAAGAAGTACTTTTCAAAACCCTAAGCAGCAATAAATTCGATACTACATTCCTGCACAGACCCCAATTAGGTCGTGAATTATTGGACTTTTCACTGATTAAAGCCGCGCTTAAAGGTCCAATTAAATCTAGCGTCCTACTATGTGGTGATAATCGCTGGCGCGGACAACTTAAATTGTTAGGAACCGTTGATATTTTCACCAGAACCCCCGCGCAAAAAGAATTGAATGATAAAGTGCTTACTACTTCTGCTCAGCTTGCAAACCAGTTATCTGCAGATGTGTCGCTTTTAGGTGTGATTCCAATCCCACGGATTAAACAGGAATTTGATATTACTGAACCGGGTGAAGTTATGCTCAAGAAAGGTAAATTATCAAAAGCCAAACTAGAAAAAATTGCCGAGGAAATGGATGTTTTCACGGAATATTCAGTGAAAATTGAGGCCGGTTCGCCACATGTGTTGATACCCTCAGTTGCCAGCAAAATGAAAGCAAATCTGGTGGTGTTAGGCAACGTAGGACGTAAGGGGATTAAAGGTTTATTAATCGGTAATACAGCAGAGAAAATTCTAACTCGATTGACTGTTGATGTGCTCATCGTTCGACAGTAAATATGACTCAGATATTTAGCGGTTCACTTAAAAATTTGGCAGATCACTTTGACCGCTTGATCAATGGCAGATTATGGCTAAAAGTTCTGATTGCTCTGTTCTTGGGAGTGATTTTTGGCGTGCTCCTAGGACCAGATTTAGATTTAATCGCACCCAATACAGTGAAAACCATTACTGCTTGGCTAGCGTTACCGGGCCAAGTGTTTTTGGCCGTTATTCAAATGATCGTTGTGCCTCTCGTGGTTGCATCGATTGTGCGTGGGTTAGCGGCTAGTAATAATCCCGCGGCGATTAAAAAGAATGGTCTTATTGCCCTTATCTTTATAGTGATTTCCACCGCCGTGGCGGCGACAGTTGGCATCACTTTGGCACTAAATATTCAACCCGGACAGTTTGTTGACGCAAGAATGTTAGTGGACGTTGGTTCAACAGCCGCTAACTCTAACGTGCAAGGTTTTCCTGCTATGTCTGAGTTACCCGAAAAAGTGTCTGCGTTGATTCCTAAAAATCCGCTAGCATCTATGGCCTCTGGGGAAATGTTGCAGGTAATTTTATTTGCCGCTTTGTTAGGGGCTGCCATGCTGTCGATCCCTGCACAACAATCAAAACCTCTGTTTGATTTAATGGGGGCATTGCAAGAAGTGAGCTTACGGATTGTATCTTGGGCGATGTTATTAGCGCCTATTGCGGTCTTTGGTTTAATTACTCGATTAGTGGCTAATTTAGGAATTGATGTGTTGGCCGGCATGGCGGTGTATGTAGCTACTGTGGTACTGGGCCTGATAATTGTAGCTGTAATGTATTTCATGGTAGCTAAGTTAACGATGACACAGTCGTTTCGTGAGTTTTTTAGTAACGTCAAAGAATTATTATTGCTGGCTTTTTCAACCAGTAGTTCGGCTGCCGTGATGCCAATTAGTTTACAAGTTACTGAAGATAAGCTGCATGTTAATCCAGAAATAGCTCGTTTCCTCATTCCATTAGGCGCAACAATCAATATGACTGGGACCGCTATGTATCAAGGCGTCGCGACCGTGTTTTTGGCGCAGGTTTTCCAAGTCGACTTGAGCCTTTCCAGTTACCTTTACATAGTAACAATGTCAGTTGCAGCATCAATTGGATCACCAGCAACCCCAGGTGCCGGAATCATCATCTTAAGTATGGTACTTGAAGGTGTTGGCATACCCGCAGCAGGAATAGCATTGATACTTGGGGTCGACCGTATCTTAGATATGTGTAGAACCTCAGTAAATGTACTTGGTGATGTCGTGGCTTGCACAACTGTTCAATATTTTACCGGCGCTGAAAAAGCGTTAGTTAATGAAGCCAAATAACGTCAATGAAAGCATAAATAAACTGATTATTTGCAGAATTTTTTAAATCAGTGACTATGCTTTAAATAGTCTTTAATTGCTTGAAAAGCTTAGCGAAAGGATAGGTGTTTAGTGGAATCAGTAGTGTTGGCAGGGACAATTTTTGGCGGCTTAGGTCTGTTTTTGTTAGCCATTGGCATGATGACTGATGGGTTAAAACTTGCGGCGGGAACGTCATTAAGAAAGCTGCTTTCACATTGGAGCAGTACACCCTTACGGGGGATCTACTCTGGCTGTTTTATGACTGCAGTAGTGCAATCCTCTAGTGCTGTAACAGTAGCATCTTTAGGATTCGTTAATGCCGGTCTTATTACCATGCGACAGGCGTTAGGGATTATATACGGCGCTAATATCGGTACAACGATGACTGGCTGGTTAGTCGCGCTAATTGGTTTTAATCTTAATATTAATGCATTTGCATTACCTATGATTGGTTTTGGAATGTTATTGAAGCTGATTAAACAGCAAGGAAAGGCCGCCTCATTTGGTATTGCATTAGTTGGCTTTGGATTGTTTTTTATTGGTATCGATACGCTAAAAGGTGCGTTTGAAGGTATTGTTCTGACTTTAGACATTAGTAAAATTTCAGCTGAGGGTATTAGCGGTATTTTGCTCTTTTTGTTGGTCGGCATAGTGATGACCGTTTTGACCCAGAGCTCAAGTGCATCAATTGCACTGACTATCACCGCAGCATCAAGCGGAATGGTAGGGATTTATGCCGCCGGAGCAATGGTTATTGGCGCTAATATTGGCACTACATCTACTGCGTTGTTGGCTGCGATTGGCGCTACATCGAATGCTAAAAGGGTGGCGGCTGCACAGGTCATTTTTAATGGCGCAACGGCGATCGTAGCGCTGTTACTGTTACCTGTTTTGTTCTATTTAATCGAGGTTATCACCAATAGTTTAGAACTTAGCGCTGATCCGGCCATTTCATTAGCGCTATTTCATAGTGTGTTTAATATACTCGGCGTATTGTTGGTATATCCCTTTAACGATCGCTTAGCCAAGTTTTTAGAAGCACGTTTTCTTAGCTGGGAAGAAAAAGCTTCCCATCCTCAGTATCTAGATAAAACCATTGCACAAACACCAGTATTAGCAGTGAATGCACTACTATTGGAGAATCTCTCAGTTGCCGACAAAATCGCTGTCCTTTATGGTAAATCAATCACGCCAAACTCCGCTCATAGTCACGAATTAATCCATGAACTTAACGTTATAAAATCCCTTTCATCGGAAGTGTCGCGTTTTATTGTGAATATTCAGACTGAAGCGTTAGGCCAGGATACTATCGAAGATCTCGCCACTTTAATGCGTATCGATCAATATTTTTTGAGTTGCGCAGTATCCATTGAACGATTAGCTCAGCAAATGCAAACGAGGGACTATTCAGCCAGTAAATCAACGGATCAACATTTCATACAATACGCTGAGCGGGTACAGACCTTTATTGATATTAGCCGTTCAGGTGAATCACAAAATGCTGAATCATTGGCAACACATTTCAATCAACTTCAAATTGAACATGACAAGTTTAAGGCTGAGCTAATCGTTGAGGGCACGCGGGCGCACATTTCTGTCGCGCAAATGTCTGAATCAATCGATTGTTTGGCTGAAATTTTACGATTTGTACAACAGTGGTTTAAAGCTTTGACTCGAATTCACGGGTTACAACTTAAACTAGCAAGCTCTGCTGCGCCTGCGACATCTGAGGTGGATGACCTAGCTGCACAATAATAACGGAGAGAATCATGGCTAAACTGACTTTTTATGGTGCTATCGAAGGCGTAACAGGATCTATGTATTTGCTACAAACCGGCAATAGCAAGGTTTTACTGGATTGCGGTTTATTTCAGGGTAGACGCGAAGAGGAAGAGGCTAACTTAAAACCTTTACCTTTTGATGTCAGTCAGTTGGATGCAGTGGTGCTTTCCCATGCCCATTTAGACCATTCTGGTCGTTTGCCATTGCTCGTTTCTCAAGGTTTAAGCTGTCCAATTTATATGACTTCGGCAACTAAAGAGTTGATCGAAGTGTTGCTCAAAGATGCGGCATCATTACAGCAGCGCGATGTTGAATGGGAAAACAAACGTCGACGCCGTGCCGGTAAAGAGGAAATTGAGCCACTCTATAATTTGCAAGATGTGGAAACCACTTTAGACGTCTGTATTGGCATTAGTTACCACCAAAAACGAGATGTAGCCGAGAATGTGACTGTTCATTTTCTAGATGCCGGTCACATTCTCGGATCCGCTATTGTCGAAGTATTTATAGACGAGCAGGGAGGTCCTAAAAAATTAGTATTTTCCGGTGATCTTGGAAACTCACAAGCTGCTTTGTTAAACGATCCCGAATTAGTTGATTCGGCTGATGTTTTGTTGCTGGAATCCACTTATGGTGACCGAGACCATCGCTCTATGGAAGAGACGTTGCAAGAGTTTGAAGACGTGATTGAAGAGGCTTCTGAAAATGGTGGCAATATTTTAATTCCCTCGTTTGCTGTTGGCAGGACTCAAGAAATTATATTTCGACTCGGCGAGTTGTATCAAAAAGGCAAGTTAAGGCAACAAGCGGTATTTTTAGACAGTCCAATGGCTATTGCGGTAACGGAAATTTATCACCGTTATCAGAACATTTTCAATGAACAAGATCGTTCCGCTATGGGAGGGGAAAACAATCAACAAAGTTTACATAAATTTCTGCCTGCGCTGCGCTACTCAAGCAGCACTGAAGAGTCTATGGCGTTGAATCAAATTGACAGAGGTGCGATTTTTATTGCTGGCAGTGGCATGTGTAATGGCGGCAGAATACGTCACCACCTTAAACATAACTTATGGCGTAATCAGTCCCATGTAATCTTTGTTGGGTTTCAAGCGATTGGCACGCCAGGCCGGGCGTTGGTTGATGGTGCTAAAACCTATAAAATAGCGGGGGAAAATATTGCCGTCAAAGCACAAATTCATACTATGGGAGGCTTTTCCGCCCATGCGAGTCAAACTCAGTTAATCCAATGGACGCAAGGGTTCACCACTAAAAAACCACAACTATTTCTAGTTCATGGTGAGGATAAAGCGAAACAAACATTGCAAGCGGCGTTCAAAAAAGTGGGTTGGCAGGCAACGATTCCGACACTAAATCAAACAATACAATTTTGAGTAAATCGTTTTTAGCAGTAAACTGAATTATCTTGGATTAATTCAGCCCCACGAAAATAAAGGGTAACGTAAAGTAGCTATTATGAAAAAACAATTACCTTGGTGGGGAGAGTTTACATTCGCACTTTCAGAGACAAAATGTTGGCGAATTAGAGAACGTTTAATTGCCATAAAGCGTGGTCAAGGTGAGTGGACAATATGGAACCACGAAACGACCGCTGAAATTGATTTACCTATTTCTACAGATAAATCAATTTCAAATGAAAGCTTTGAGGATGTCGAGTTTTCGCGTTATTTGCTGGAAAATACCAGCGAAACGCTGTTAATTGAACCCTCACTGGCCGATAGGGCAATGGTAGTAAGGCCGAGCCGACCGCTGGTGGTTTTACCAGAAGAACAGATCAACGTTTTTGTCAGTACGCCATTGTGGATGACTATCTTAATACCAAACCATCCGTTACCAATGGCTGATATTCCCTTTTGGCGACCATCTGATTCCTGGTTTGGGCCTTCTACAATGGAAGGGGACCTGTGTTATTCAAAATATACAGATGCAAAAATGGATATTAAACGCTTGGAAAAACGTTCTCATCGTGCGACAACCATGGTGACAATTAAAAATGCCCAAGAAAAACCTTTAACTATTGATAAATTAAATTTGCCAGTTCCAGCACTTAAATTATATGTTAATCAGGACGGCGAGTTTTGGACAGACCAAGTTTCTATTATGCAGCGTTTAGAGCATACCAAATCGGTTTCGCATGTTCGTCATTCCCCTCCAGATAAGATCCAGTTAATGGAATTGGTGTCTGAATCCCGTGAGTTGAGTAAAAAGTCGTCTTTTTTGTCTTCTATTGCAAGCTTAATTAATTAGCTTAAACCCGAGAATTGAATCCGATGAAAGAACTAAGTGAAAGCACGATTTTTTCAGATATGTTGCCCGCATTTGACGTGGTAAAAGCCATTATTATATTAGTCTTGGGGTATTTATTAGCCAAGTCTTTGAGTAATTTAGTTGCTCGTTTTAACGTCGCAAACATGACAAAACACGGTCAAGTGCTATTACGCCGTGGTATTTTTTACGGTGTCATGGTGTTAATGTTTATTTCTGCTTTGAGAGAGCTCGGCTTTGATCTCAGTGTGGTGTTAGGGGCAGCCGGTATTTTGAGTGTGGCGATTGGTTTTGCTTCTCAAACATCTGCGTCTAACCTGATTAGCGGACTCTTTTTGATGATGGAGCGGCCGTTTTCTATTGGTGATGTTATTCGCGTGGATGAAACAACCGGAGAGGTCATATCGATTGATTTGCTTTCCGTCAAAATCCGCACCTACGATAACCTGTTTGTTCGAGTGCCAAATGAGTCCATGATCAAAGCTCAAGTGACCACGTTAACCCGATTTCCAATTCGTCGAGCTGATCTCAAAGTGGGTATTGCGTACAAAGAAGACATTGAACAGGTGAAAATAATATTGGCCGAGCTAGCGGACAAAAATCCGCTATGCTTGAGTGAGCCTGCTCCACTATTTATTCTGCTAGGTTTTGGTTCTTCCTCAATTGATATTCAATTTTCAGTTTGGACTAAAAGAGAAAACTTCTTGCTGTTAAAAAACCAAATGTATCAACAAATCAAGCAAGTATTCGATGCAAATGGCATAGAAATTCCATTCCCTCATTTGAGTTTGTATTCAGGGGAAGCGAGCAAGCCGATTCCGGTTTCCTTATCACAAAATGAGGGGGAGGGTGAGCGTTCAGCGCCGCAAAGCCCGTCCAAATCAGACAGCAAATAAGGTTGATTTCGTTTTTAAATAGCGGGTCTTGTTAGGTCTAAGTCATTTTGCAAAGGCGGTTAGTCTAAGTTTTTCTTAAACCGTAATGACGCAATTAGCAGCCCCAATAAGGTAAAAAGTAATAACCAATAAACATCAAAGGTCATGTCAGTAAATTCCACATCTTTGAGGATAACCCCACGAATTAGTCGCATAAAATGCGTGGCGGGTAACGCTTCGGCAATGTATTGCGCCGTTTCTGGCATGCCTTCATAAGGAAACATGAACCCTGATAGCAATATGGAAGGCAGTAAGATGAATATGGTCATTTGCATTGATTGCAATTGATTGACGGCAATGGTTGAGATGACCAGCCCCAGCACTAGACTTGCTGCAATAAACAAAAGAGTGACACCAAATAAAGGCAGTAATCCGCCGTTTACTGGCACGTCAAAAACATAATATCCTAAGCCTAAAATGATCACCACTTGCACCAAACCGATAAAAATGTAGGGAATAATTTTACCTAGCATTAATTCGATGGGTTTAATTGGCGTGGTGATTAACATTTCCATATTGCCATGCTCACTCTCTCTAACAATGGCTGCAGAGGTGAACATAATCATGGTCATGGTGAGGATAATCCCTAGCAAGCCTGGCACTATATTGACCGCTGTCCGTTGTTCAGGGTTATAAAACAAGGTTACTTCAAAGGTTGGCGTTGAACGATTGACCGGCCGGCGCAGCAATTCAACCAAGGGCATGGAACGTAAACTTTTGATTGAACTGGCAATCATGGTGTCTGAACCGTCTACCACCCATTGCGCGACTGGGCGGCTCGTTTCCTCATCACTTGAGGCGGGTAACCCAAAACCAATACTAGCACTACGGGCTAAACGCTGACTAACGTCATGAGGAATAAATAAAATAGCCCGTACCTCTGTGCGTTCCATGGCCTTTTGCGCACTGTCAATGTCATCGTACTGCTCGGTAAATTCGACCACTTGAGTTGCTGAAACGGTTTGTACTAAAGCTCTGCTCAAGGCTGTCTGGCTATGGTCAACTAGCGCCACTGGAATATGTCTAACATTGGTATTAATGGCGTAACCAAATAACAACAACTGCACCAATGGAATCATTATCACCATCCCAAAGGTCATTTTGTCGCGTTTTAATTGCGTCAACTCTTTAAAGAATATAGCTTGGATGCGATACAGGCTAGTAATCATTGTCTGCCACCACCCGTGCAGGTAATAAACACATCTTCCAAACTTGGGCGTACCAAGTTGAGTTTGTCATTCGCAATTCCCGTGTGTTGCTGTAAATAACCGCGGGCATCATTTACTGAATCACTTACCAATACGCGCAGTCTCGCGCCTAATTGAGCGGCGGTGATAACATTGGGGAGTGCTATGATTTGTTGTTTTAATTGACGGATACCTGCTGCTTCTATTTCTACCACATGCGCTGCCATGTCGTTCATTAACGCTTCAGGGCTACCATCTGCGCGCTTCAGACCATTTTCTAATATGGCCAGTTTATGGCAGCGTTCTGCTTCATCCATATAATGGGTTGAGACTAAAATACTGGTGCCTTGTTCACACAAATCAAACAACTGCTCCCAAAATTCACGACGGTTCTGAGGATCAACTGCAGACGTTGGCTCATCTAAAAAGAGTAATTGCGGTTTATGTAATGTTGCAGCCGCCAGCGCTAGGCGTTGACGCTGTCCACCACTTAAATTTCCTGCTAACTGTTGTTGCTTTTGATCCAAACCATAAACAGATAACAATTCACTAATCCGTTGTTTTTGCGGCAAACCAGAAATGCCGTATATTTTGGCAATAAACTGCAGATTTTCTTTAACGGTTAGATTGTTATATAAAGAAAACTTTTGCGTCATGTAGCCCATTTTTAAACGCAGTTTTTCGGCATTATGTGGCAGCTCCAAGCCCAATACTCTTACTTCTCCTGAGGTCGGTTTTAATAATCCTGTTAGCATTCTAATTGCGGTGGTTTTGCCACAACCATTTGGCCCTAAAAAACCGTAAATAGTGCTTTTTTCCACATTAAGATCGAGCTGATCAATCGCTTTTAAATCGCCAAAATGACGACTTAATTGTTTCGCCTGTATAACCCACTCAGGAGACGCTTTCATCGTCATGGAAGTTCAACTTGTACTGCAATACCATTGGGAAGATCTGCGTATTCAACGGGTAATTGTACTTCTGCTAAATACATCAAACGTGCTCGTTCTTCTTGATTTAATGCATAATAGGGCGTGAATGCCGCTTCTATCGAAATCCAGCGCACTGTGCCATTGATCGTCTCTGATAGGCCATCCACGTGAATTGGTAAAGTATCGCCAGCTTTTATTTTTACGCGATAGGGTTCTGGCACATAAATGCGCGCATAGGGCGCTTCACCCGCCAGCACAATAGCAACGGGACTGCCCATGGTGACTCTCTCACCTAAATTCCAAGGCAGGTTATCGAGTCGACCATCCCGAGTGGCAACAATGGTTAAATCTTCTAGTTTTTTGATTTCACTGGCCAGTGCGGCTTGCATTATGGCCAAGTTAGCTTTGCCCATTTCTAAATCTTCTGGACGTGTACCATTGGTAAGCAAAAGTAAGGCTTCTTCTGCTTCGTGCACAGCCGCAACATTTGCATCCCTAGTGGCGCGCGCCTGATCGACGTTTGCCTGACTGACTAACTTTTGGGAAATCAGGTTTTTAGCTCTAAGGTAAGCTGATTCACTTTCGGTTAATGCCGCTTGTGCACCTTCTAATTTTGCACTGGCAGAGGCAACTTCTTCTGGGCGTGCTCCATTTCTAAGTTTGTCTAAATTTGCTTGAGCTTCTGCTACAGACGCCTCTGCTTTAGCCACTGAGGCTCGTTGTTGACGATCATCTAATTGCACCAGTACATCGCCTTTTTTTACCAAAGTTCCTTGCGCAATAGGTAATCGAGTGACCACCTCATTAACAGTGGCTGTGTGAGCAATCCTGTTTCGCTCTAGGGTGCCTAACGCAAGACCTGTTTTATGGTCTTGACATCCACCGAGAAAAATTGAAAACAATAATATTGTGGTGACTAATATCGAGTTTAGCAGTGACTTTTTGTTTGCCACTGTGATTAACGGAAGTTGCAAAGTGTGCATTTGTTATCCCTGCAAGCGGTTAAGCTCATCATTAAAATGAGTGTATCGTTGAAATTTATGACGAGTACTCCAACAAGTCGCGTGTGGACATTTGGCTTTTAAAAAAATATTTTGCCAATTCAGTTAGATTACACCTTAACTAATCGTCAATCTAGCAAACGCGCACTCTGGTGTATTTCAATATTCGCCAAATCCTTGATATGGTAGATAAAACTGTCCTAGCTAGTGCTAACTAAAAAACTTTAGGGAGAAATATTTTGGCGTTGCTCGATTACTCGATTGTGGGGATGTATTTGCTAGGCTTGTTGTTGATGGGGTTATTTTTCCGTCAACAGAAAAGTAGAGATGATTACTTTTTAGGCGGACGAAGCATTCCATGGCCGGCTTTGTCGTTATCGGTTATGGCAACGCAACTTTCAGCGGTTAGCTTTATCTCAGCTCCGGCTTTTGTCGGCTTGCGAGAAGGAGGTGGCTTAATTTGGTTGTCTTATGAATTGGCGCTGCCCGCTGCGGTCGCGTTAATGCTATGGCGATTGTTACCCTCATTACATAAGTCGGGTGTTGTGAGTGTATACGAATACCTTGAAAGACGCTTTTCTCGTTCCACTCGATTGCTCATCAGTTTAGTTTTCCAACTAAGTCGCTCAGTGGCAACGGCCATTATGATCTACGCAATTTCACTTATTTTGCAAGGCACAATGGGGATGGAGCAGTGGCATAGTATTGTGTTAATTGGTGTGATTACCTTAGTTTATTCGTCCATGGGGGGGATGAAGGCTGTTGTTTATGGTGATGCGCTGCAAATGATATTGATTTTTGGTGGTGCAATTACTTGTCTTTGGGTCGCTGTCGATCACGTTGGTGGGATGACGCAAGCGTTGGCAATTATAGAGCCTGAGCGATTAGTCGCAGTAAAACCAGATCAATTTGGTCTAGCGGGTAACGACTTTGGTTTGTTGCCTATGCTGTTCGGTGGTTTAGTGCTTTATGCATCTTACTATGGTTGTGATCAATCCGAAGCGCAACGTTCGTTGTCAGCGCATAATTTGGGCGATCTGCGTAAAATGATGTTAACAGTGGCGGTTTGTCGTTTTCCAATTACCCTAGTGTATTGCGCTGCTGGCTTGGTTATTGGTGCTCTGGTTATGACAACACCTTCTTTGCAAGCGCAAATTCCAGCAGACAATCCGGATTGGATGATGCCAATTTTTATTATTAACTATTTGCCTAGTGGCATTATCGGATTGTTAGTCGTGGCTATTATGGCTGCTGCCATGTCTTCCCTCAGTTCTGCTGTAAATAGCTTAGCCGCGGTATCTGTCGAAGACTTGTGTCGTTTGTTTAAACATCAACCAAGCAATGAAAGCTATGTTCAATACGCCCGCTTAGCTGGGATCGGTTGGGGGTTAGTGACCCTATTTCTGTCGTTCATTGCCGGCGATATTGCACCGACAATTATTGAAGCCATAAATAAAATTGGTTCGGTATTTTATGGCCCAGTTTTAGCCATTTTCTTACTTGGTATTTACAGTAAAAAAATAGCCTCTTATGCAGCTAATACGGGGCTAGCCGCAGGGGTATTGGTGAACATGGGGTTATGGCTATTTGAAAGTCCTATATTTTGGTTTTGGTGGAATTTAACCGGTTTTTTGACCACCATCTTGGTCGGCTATTTGATGACTTTTATCACTAAGCCAACTGAGTCTCATCAGCCCAGTGTAAGATTACTATCATTGTCTAATGTTTTGATGTTAATAGGTTTAAGCGCTGGTTTAACCTTATTTTGTTTGTTTTTACCCTATCTTTTTACAGCCTAGCATCCTAGCTGACTGATTAAACGGTTATTCAGCTATGCTTATCATGCAAGGGGGCGTTTTTACGTCTAAGCTGGAAAGAGTAAACAAACATTTTGTTAATTTGGCTTTAGTATTTACAAATAATTAAGGAATCGTTGGTATGGCAAGCCTAACGCTCAATATTAATAATCAACAACATCAGCTAGATATAGATCCAACTACCCCCTTATTGTGGGTATTACGTGATAATTTGCAGCTTGTTGGTACTAAATATGGTTGTGGGATTGCTATGTGCGGTGCTTGTACTGTGCATTTAAATGGCAATGCAGTGAAATCATGTCAGTTGCCCGTCTCTGCTGTGGGGGATAATTTGATTACCACAATTGAGGGTTTATCTGAACATGCAGATCATCCGGTACAAAAAGCATGGATTGAACACGATGTTGCCCAATGTGGTTATTGTCAGCCAGGACAAATTATGTCGGCAACAGCATTACTCAATAGTAACCCAAATCCCGATGATGCAGCGATTGAAGCAGGTATGAAGGGCAATGTGTGCCGATGCGCCACTTATTATCGTATTAAAGCGGCAATTAAAACTGCGGCCAAAGCGCAAAGGGAATCGTGATGAGTGAACAAAGCAAAACACAGACTGCGGAATTAGGCAAAGGCTCAGAACGCCGCACATTTTTGAAGGCCAGCTTGGCGGTGGGAGGCGGTTTGATGCTGAATTTTAGTTGGTTCGGCCCAAGCTTTGCCAGCGAAACAACCTCCCAAGGTGAAGGCAATCATGAATTTGAATTAAATGCCTATTTAACCATCAATACCGATGGTAGCGTTACCGCTTCAGTACCTAATCCCGAGTTTGGACAAAATCTGATGACCTCGATGCCGATGATTTTAGCCGACGAGTTGGACGTGGATTGGCGTTCAGTGTCAGCGGTTCAAGCGCCGTATAATGAATCTAGATATGAAAAACAATTTTCCGGGGGGAGTCAATCCATACGAGGGGCTTGGCAGAGTTTACGAATGGCAGGAGCCAGTGCTCGGGAAATGTTAAAACAAGCCGCGGCAAATCATTGGCAAGTGCCGGTTAATTCCATAAATACGGATAAAGGTCGCTTAATACATCAATCCAGTGGGCGAGAGCTAACTTATGCTGAAGTGGCATCGAGTGCGGCACAACTTGCAGTGCCGAAAAATGTTGAACTCAAAAAAAACAAGGATTTCTCACTGATAGGCGGGTCTCAAAAAAATCTCGTAGGTGAACAAATTGTTTCAGGTAAGCCTCTGTTCGGTATCGATTATTGCGCTGACAATATGCTGATTGCGATGATTGTGCATCCACCTGCTTTTGGCCAAGAACTCGAATCCTTTGATGAATCAAGTATTGTTAACATGCCAGGAATTGTAAACGTCTTTGCAATAACCTCGTTACCTGCAGATTACGTCAAAAATTATTTTGATGGCACGGCGTTTCCAAAGCTCGTAGCCATTGTCGGTCGAAGCACATGGCAGGTTATGAATGCCAAAAAAGCATTACAAACCCAATGGCGAAACTTATCTGACAAAACTGAAAAGGTAGATAATTTCGGCAATATCATGGATGTAAAAGTGCCAGGTGGCCTTGAAAGTACTTCTTTACATGAAAAAGCGGTGAACGCGAGTTTCACTAAGAATATGCAGATTTTGCGTCAAGATGGCGATCCGGATGCTGCATTTTCCTCAGCCTCTAAGGTGATTGAAAGGGAATACTTTGCTCCTTATTTAGCTCATAACACCTTAGAACCGATGAATTTTTTTGCACATGTGACAGATCAAAAGGTCAAAGTCGCAGGCCCATTGCAAGGGCCCGTCTTTATCAAGAAGACCTTACAGCAAAGGTTGCAAGTTCCAGCTGAAAAAATTGAAATAGAAATGACAAGAATGGGCGGCGGCTTTGGACGGCGTGCATATTGTCATTATGTGGTTGAAGCGGCGTTAATTTCCAAACAAGTCAAAGCGCCTATAAAGTTAATCTATGCACGTGAAGATGACATGACAATGGGCATTTACCGTCCCACGTATACGATTAAGTTACGTGCTGCTTTGGACGAAAGTGATCAACTGGTCGCTTATCACGTACAAGGTTCTGGTGTGCCTGAGCACTGTGTTCATCCCAACCGTTTTCCTGCAGGTGCAGTGCCTAATTATTTAGCGCAAGGTACAGCCGTTGATTCGAATATAACAGTAGGTGCATTCAGAGCGCCAGGCTCTAATTTTATGGCCAGTGCGGAACAATCTTTTCTAGATGAAGTCGCTGAAGCAGCTAATACAGATCCCATTGATTTCCGTTTGGCCTTGTTGGAAAAAGCAAAATCTAACCCTGTGGGAGAAAATAACGATTACGATCCAGTTCGTTACGCAGGTGTGTTGAATTTAGTTAGAGCAAAGTCAGGATGGGACACATTAAGTAACAATATTAACAAAGGGGTAGCAGCATATTTTTGCCACAACTCCTATGCCGCACACGTTATTACGATGGCGCAATCCACTGACAAGGCGAGGGTAGAGAGTGTCACCAGCGCGATTGATTGTGGCATTGTTGTCAATCTAGATAGCGCAAAGAATATGGTTGAGGGCGCAGTAATCGATGGGATCGGAAATGCCATGTATGGTGAAATGACCTTTACCGATGGTAAACCCGATAAACAAAACTTTGACCGCTATAGGATCATTCGTATGGATGAAACACCGGCTAAAATTGACGTGCACTTTGTCGATAGTTTGATTGATCCCACAGGGCTTGGAGAACCGCCATTTCCACCTATTTTTCCAGCACTGGCAAATGCACTTTATCAGTCGCTAGGTAAACGACTGTATCGCCAGCCTTTCATTGATTATATTTAAATTCTAAGAGCGAAAGTATCTGGACTATTCAAATGTTGGCGAGTTACATCTGTTTGGCATAAATACAAATAGAGCATTATTTACCGGTGTATGTGTAAAAAACACCTAAATACACTTCACCTGCATTTAGCATAAACCGGAATACAAGGGCTGTGAGAGAGTAAAGCTCATATTAAAAATGGCACGTTAATTGGATTTAGCATCCTTAAAGTATACAAACTTAAACACCTTGTTTTGAAGATGAATTCAAGGTGACGTTGTGAAAATACCGATAAGGATTGCTTATGAACACAAAAACCATTTCCTCTAAGTTAACCACCAGTGCAGCGCTGTTACTGACGTTTTGTAGTCTCCTGTTAGCAGGGTGTGCAACGGTTCAGCCAACACCATTTGTGGCGGCCGAAGCATACGGTGAATTAGGTTTCAGCGACAAAAAACTCAGTGACGATCAATATCAAATCATCTTTAGTGGCAACGCAAAGACTGATAGCGTTACCGCCAAAGACTATGCTTTGCTGCATGCAGCGAACCTGACCATGGCTAAGGGTTTTGTCTGGTTTGAAATCATTCAAAGCGATACTGATGTTGAAACCAAAGAAGTAAAGACAGTGGTGCCCGATATGACAGCAAACCCAACAGCGACCTCTAGCTGTGGGGTTTTAGGCTGTACGATTACAAACGCATCTAATTATCAGGGAGGCACTATAATCTCAGAACGGGTAGCTGATAAAATCAGTGCCACGCTCGTCATCAAAATGGGCAATGAAAAACCGAGCAATCCAAACAAGGTGTTCGACGCACAGCAACTAGCGACTAACTTAGCCACCCTGAACTAAGCAAGCGTGTTAGTAAGATTTGTAGGGTAAGAACTTTCCTGAGAGGACGATATTCACTCTATCTCCTGCAGGATTGTTTTCCCTTTGGATATCCATTGAAAAGTCTATGGCGCTCATAATTCCGTCACCAAATTCTTCATGTATCAACGACTTAATTGTAGTGCCATAAACGTTTACCAACTCATAAAAACGATAAATTAATGGGTCAGTTGGCACGGTTTCAGGCAAAGAACCTTTGTATGGCACTACTTGTAGCCAAGCGACGGCATTCTCATCTAAATCAAACAGACTGCCAATTATTTGCGCTTGTTCAGCTGTGAATGTCATTTGCCCTAAACAACCTGCTGTTGTCCATTCTTTAGATTTACCTATTGCATCGGCTACTTGTTGCCAAGATATGCCGTTTTTCACTTTGTTTACTAATATTGCGGTTGTGACTTCTTCGCGACTTTTCATTGTAATGCCCTCAATTATTTAACAGATAGAATAAATAGATGTTTAATATTGCAAGTAGCGCACTTAACCATTGCCAAAAAAGCAGCGGACTACGTTCCAATAGCGGCGCTTTATTTTGTTGTAAAAACTGTGGGTTAGGGTGCCGTAAATCGTGGATAAACTCAGACAGCGCGTCGTAGCGTTTGTATGGGTCTACTTGCAATGCCTTACGTAAGCTTGCATCTACCCAGCTAGGTATATGTCTATGAGCATCTAAAACCGATTGATAATTTAACTTACGCTGTTGAGCAAAAGTACGTGTTTTGGCGACGTGAGTCTCATATGGATAGCGGCCACTTAGCATGTAATAGGTTAACACCGCTAATGAAAATAAATCAGAGCGTTGGGTTCCCACCTCACCTAAAAAATATTCTGGGGCCATGTACAGGGCGGTGCCAGGAAAAGCGAGTTTGAGTTGTTTGTGGTCAAGCTCTTCAATGCCTGCCACCATGGTAGAGCCAAAATCGATGATTTTAACTGTACCATTTTGATCAATCATAATATTTTCAGGACGTATATCTTGGTGTAGCATCTCTAAGCGATGGAAAGCTTGTAAGCCCCGTCCTACCTGTTCAATTATATCTCTGACCGTGGCCAAATCAGGGTTTGGGTTGTCGGTTAACCATTGTTGTAGAGATTGACCTTCAACAAATTCTGATAGTGTATATAGATAGTTTTTTGGGCGGTCAATGCTAGGGGCTTTTAACACGTGTACATTGTGAATACGACGAGATATCCACTCTTCCAAACAAAACCGTTCTAAATAGCCATCATCATCCTGTAAATCCACAGAAGGGGTTTTCAAAACAAGGGGCTGCCCAGTATCGATATCATTAACGAGATAAACGTGACTGCGGGCGGAATAATGTAATTGCCGAACAACGTTAAACCCATCAAATTGGCAACCTGGATGCAATGGCGGAGGAAGTGGCATTTGTTCCACTAAATTGCTGACAGGACTGCTTGTTTCATTGCTAAGTTCTTGTATTTGCAGCAACTGCACGGTGATATTGTCGTGACTACCGTTTTCTAGTGCAGTATTGACTAAACGCTCAGCTAACCCATCGTTTACTAACCCATGGCTTGCTAATTGCGCTAATATAACGCTGGCATCAATAAAGTCATGGAAACCATCAGTGCACAGCAGCAAAATATCACCGGCTATCAAGCCAATCTGTTGATGATCAATTTCGATGCTATCGGCCATGCCTAAGGCGCGGCTGAGATAGCGCTGTCCTTCAGCGGCAATTTGCTGGTGGTCATTAGTGAGTTGTTCTATTGCACCTTGACGGCATAGGTAAATCCGTGAATCACCCACATGGAAAATATGTGCAGTCGAACTTTTAACTACCACGGCAGCAAAAGTACATACATAACCTTTATCGGGCTCGTATGGATATTCACTTTGTTTGCTGTGTGCAAACAACCAAGCATTGATGGAGGTTATGACCCGTTTTGCCGAGGTCTCAACCGACCAAGCATCAGAGGTTGAGTAATAATCATGAATAAAGCTGTTAACGGCAGCTTGACTGGCAATGTGACTGACATCACTAGTACTTATACCATCCGCTACTGCAATGGCTAATCCATTAAGCTGAATTTGCAATTGTGTGGGAGTCGCAATTCCACAAAAGTCCTGATTGCTAGGTTTACGGCCAGCACTTGAGTACTGACCGTTAACAATTTTAGTTAGCTGCATTTGTTGCGACAGTACCAGATGCGATAGTCTCAGGAGCAACCTTGTTTAGGTTTCTTTTAGAGCCAGTGCGAACATGAGTGGTGTAAAGCGTTAAACCTGTAAAGGCTAAACCACCTACAAGGTTCCCTGCGGCAGTTGGAATTTCATTCCAAAATAGGTAATCCATAATTGAAAAATCGCCGCCAAGTATTAGGCTAAATGGGAATAGAAACATGTTGACTACTGAATGCTCGAAGCCCATAAAAAAGAACAAAAAGATCGGCATCCACATAGCAATGACTTTGCCACTCACGTGGGTAGAAATCATAGCGCCTACGACACCTAACGAAACCATCCAATTACATAACATGCCGCGGATAAATATGGTAAACCAACCCGCTGTGCCATATTCAGCATATCCTAAAGTTCGAGCCTCACCAATTGACGCTACCTTGGTGCCAATTGCGCCAGGATCAACATTAAAACCATAGGTAAAAATAAATGCCATCATAAACGCCACTGTTAAGGCGCCAGCAAAGTTACCTAAAAACACTAGTCCCCAATTTCGCAATATACCTTTTATGGTTACGCCCGGACGTTTATCGAGCCATGCGAGAGGGCAAAGTACAAATACTCCGGTTAATAGGTCAAATCCCATTAGATACAACATACAAAATCCCACAGGGAATAAAATTGCACCCAGTAGAAACATGCCTGTTTGCACCGCAATGGTAATTGCAAAAACGGCCGCAAGCGCTAATATTGCTCCGGCCATGTATCCGCGAATGAGCGTATCGCGGGTAGACATAAAGATTTTCGATTCGCCGGCATCTACCATTTTGGTGACGAATTCTGCAGGAAGTAAATAAGCCATAAGTACCCTCGTAAAATTAGTGATCAAATTTGTGTGTTGTTTCTCATGCCAATTGCTCTGGCTCGAGATTTTCTACGGGCAAAAAAAAACGTTCAAATTCCTATACAGTGCATAGGAAGTTGAACGCCTTTGTTCGAATATTGTGACCGTAGACTCTTCGTTGAGTTACATTTTTAACGAAGCAAAATATAAGCCATAAAATTAATTCATTATTATCAATGAGTTATGTTTTTTGTTTCTGACTCAATGGATTTTATTGGTGCAAAGCTTCACCGTTTTAATTCATTTTTATCGAAATGATGGGGGATTTGGGATCGCTAAAACACTAAGGAGTGGGGCAATTAATTTTCTAGCGTTGTCCTGAGCAATGAATAATCGTAATGAGTTGGAGAAAAAACGTCCCTGACATCACAATGCAACAAGTTCCCGCATCGTTTAATATAAATACCCACTCAAAATACAATTAATATAACTGGAAAGCTTATATGCGACTAAGTCATTGCCATAACTTTCACGACTTCCGTACCTTAGCTAGAAAACGTTTGCCTGGGCCTATTTTTAATTATATTGACGGAGGGGCTGACGATGAGGTCACATTAAGACGTAATTCTGAAGCATTCAATCAATGTGATTTAGTACCTCGGGTACTTACTGGCGTAAAAGATATTGATTTACGGGTAGAGGTAATGGGACAAACACTTGAGTTACCAATTTATTGTTCACCTACTGCATTGCAAAGACTTTTTCATCATCAAGGAGAACGAGCTGTCGCGGCATCAGCGGCGAAATTGGGCACTATGTTTGGTGTATCTTCCTTGGGAACTGTCAGTATGGAAGAAATCGCAAAACAATATGATACACCGCAAATTTATCAATTTTATTTTCATAAAGATCGTGGTTTGAATAGAGCCATGATGGAACGCGCCAAAGCGTCTAAAATTGAAGTCATGATGTTAACCGTAGATTCTATAACCGGCGGTAATCGTGAACGAGATCTGCGTACCGGCTTTTCAATTCCATTCAAATTAAACTTGTCAGGCCTTTGGCAATTTGCCACTAAACCTATGTGGGGAATCAACTACCTCACTCATGAAAAGTTTTCATTACCACAATTGGACGAGCACGTTGACATGGGAGGAGGCGCAAGCTCCATCGGTGATTACTTTACCAATATGCTCGACCCTTCTATGAACTGGGATGATGTTGCTGAAATGGTGAAGTTCTGGGATGGCCAGTTTTGCTTAAAAGGTATTATGAGCGTTGAGGATGCCCTTAAAGCAGTGGATATTGGTTGTACAGGTATTGTTATTTCCAATCACGGAGGCCGTCAGCTCGATGGCTCACGCAGTTCATTTGATCATTTAGCTGAAATTGTAGAAGCAGTCGGCGATAAAATTGATGTCATGTTCGACAGTGGTGTGCAAAGAGGTACCCATGTACTCAAAGCGTTATCTTTAGGTGCCAAAGCCGTGGGTGTTGGACGTTTGTACTTGTATGCCCTTGCCGCTGCGGGACAAGGTGGTGTAGAGCGAGCTCTGCAATTAATGAAAGCGGAAATTGAACGAGACATGCGATTAATGGGGTGCAGTTCAGTGGCTGAACTATCAAAGCACAACTTACGTTTTCGTTAATATTTCATTAAATAATTGGCAAACATTCACACTAATCGATTAAATCCAAATTGGATGTTATTTTTTAGTGTGAATCTTCTTATCTTTCGTACTTCGTCAGATTAACGATGAATTATAGGCCTTGTTTTAAGGCTTGAATCGTTGCTAATTAGGAACCATAGGTGTTGCCGATATAGGACGCATTTTTCAGAATTTATGACTAAAATGACTTTCCACCTCAATAGCAAAATTTTTTCATCCAAGTTAATTTCAATTCTTTGATCATTATTTCCAATGACAGCTCAATAACGGCGAGGCTTACCGACATATGTCGATTATTTGATACACTAAGATTGTTTAAAAATTGATCTAAAATATCGTTTTTGGTATTGCAATTGGTTTGTTTTTGCCTAAAATTTAAACAGTTGGGGCGTTGGAATGTTCCATCAATAAGTAGTGGTTTACCGTTTAAGATATAGGACGTCTTGTATTCCTTCCTGTTTTTATCTCGCAGTTGATAACGTGCAATAACGTAGCTGAAATGCACTTAAAAAGCGCTCAATTTTAGAGATCGATCATTCTCAAATTGCAAATTTCTGAAACGTTTTGTAGCTCATAAATAAGAATTAGATATTTAAAAATATCAGTTTGAATTGTGGCGTAAATGGCGTTCGGATTAATTGAGTGTTTTTGCCGATCATGTTTGCTTTGATGTATCGAAAAATGGTTGTCAGATAAGTCACTCCGATTAAAAGTAGGTTAATTGATAAATGGATGAGTCAATGTTTACGAGTGTACTGAAATGGCTGACTTTGCATCTGTAGCGGCAGTCGGAAGTAGTTTGGTTCGGTTTTTAACACACTGCTTTGATCAACAGCAACCTATCCCCGGTGGTTCGAGTACCACTGATACGACTGTTGTGCTCGCGAGAACTGAAGATTTAAATCTAGAAGATAACCCGCTTATCACACCACCTTGTCTCGCGCTGTTCTTATATCGAGTTGATTTCAATAGTACCAGTAGGGCTGCATATTCAGGAAAAGCAATGGCTAAAGGCAGAGCCTACTTGCCTCTTGAGTTTCACTTTTTGATGATTCCATGGGGAATTACAGCGGATCAAGAATATCGAATTATTGGCAGAACCATGCAGTGTTTAGAAGATAATCCTTTGCTAACTGGGCCCATGCTTGACCCCGTCACGAATTGGGCGCCCAACGATAGTATACAAATTAGTTTAGAGGATTTGTCTACCGAAGACTTAATGCGAATTTTTGATTCACTTCCTGTGGACTATAAACTATGTGTGCCATATATGGCCAAAATGCTAGTTATGCACGGCCGCCGACAAGAGCCGCTACGAGAAGTTGGACTTGCGACTCAAAAGCTCACCAGTGAAGTGGTGCAGCCATGACAATCGCATTATTTAATTCAGCAATTGCTGTCAATAAACGGCTGTTACTCGGTATTTTGCCGGTCGATGCGCTAACCCGCGATGATTTACCCTTTGCGGTGAATATCGATGTGGAGCAACCCTCAGATACTCAATTATTAAGGCATCCATCTGGACGATTTTCATTGGCCTACCGCGCTGATTTGAGCAGCGCAATTCAAATTCGAATTTTTGATGCATATCGTCGCTATGTGCCCCGCAGATTATCAATATCAGTGTTAACCCTGCAACAAATTTTGGGCATAGAGTCGGCGCAGCCAGAAGATTATTTGCAGTCACGGCAGCGACGACCGGTAATGTACCCTGGCGCTGGATATCCAATCAATGGTCGTACTACTGGTTTACGGGGCAAAGTCATGTTTAATGATTCGCCCCTGCGATGGAGTATTATTGAGTTGCGTTCGCCGTTAGATTCAAACACGGTTTTAGCGCGAGCTAGGGGAGATGATCGCGGAGAGTTTTTAATACTTATTCCGCCCAATGCGGTGCCTGATGAAAGCCTTAATCAAAGGGTTTCATTTGAATTAATGGTTTACGCCAGAGTTACCCCTATTGCGCAGCCGGCTGCCAACAACCTAGACCCTTATTGGGATTTGCCTATTGAAGTCGTCACCGATCCACAAGCAAGTGATCCTGTTAGTTCGGGAGAAGTCATTCCTACTGACTACGTGGCGTCACAAAGTTCAGTGTCTATATCTTTTCAATTGAGTCAGATGTTGTCTAGTCATGACGTCAGCGACATTGTTTTCAATCCACCTTAAAGAACGCCTACATGTTCATTTAAGCGAAATTCTAAATTGTATAAACGAATTAATCATCGGATTAGCCGATAGTAAAGGAGCACAAGAGCCATGCCAGAATATCTAGCCCCAGGCGTCTTTGTAGAGGAAGTTAGCTTTCGATCAAAATCAATCGAAGGTGTACCAACCAGCACCACAGGTTTTGCCGGAATGGCGAAATGGGGGCCGGTTTGTTATCGAGAGCAAGGGATACAAGGACCAACAAGTTGCGAACCAAGACTGATAACTAGCTTTACTGAATTTGAACGAGTCTATGGCGCGTTAGAAAACATTCAAATAGATGACGGCGGTACAATTGCGCCACGATTGCCTTATCTTGCCCACAGTGCCAGAGCATTTTTTGAGAACGGCGGGAAGCGTTTGTACGTTTCTCGTGTTTTTGCAGCAAATACAGGGGCCGATTCAAGCGATTTTGATACTGCAGCAGATGCTTGGGGGATTGGCCGCGCGGCTGTTCCTATTAGCGGCAATTCTGATGCGATTTTACAGGCCAGATGGCCAGGTGAAATGGGCAATATGTTTGTCAAAGTATTGGTTACCCGAAGTAAAAATATCGCCTATGAAAATGATGATTTAGGTTTAGTACAAGTGCGAGGTGTACAAAATGGGGCGGTCGTCGAGGTAACCGCTGAGGCAGATTTACCCGCGCCTGTGGGTAATCAACCGCTGGATATAGATACGCTAAGGGTAGTCAGTATTGATTCTGACGGTCAACAAACTTTTATTTCTGCTGCTGATGGTAGCACTACGGCACTTGTCGATACTGACGTAGTGCAACTGATCCAATTACGTATTCAAGTGACCATTGGAAGTCAGATTAGTGAGTATGCTGAGCTTGCCACTGACCCGGCGCAAAAACGATACTTAGGGCGAATTTTTGATATTACAAATCCTGAAGATCCCAATTGCCCATTTTGGTTTAATTGGGAGCCTACCGCTGGTAATGAGATTGCAGCGGCCCAATTAGCCGCTGATCTTCGCGGTCCTGATGGCGCTGATGATATTTACGGCTATCGATTCGAAGGTGGTAATGATGGCGTGATGGTCAGTCCTGACGATTTAACCGGAAGTGCAGCGGATCCTGATGATGCTAGTCTTAAGGCAACCGGTTTAGAAGCGTTAGCCGAAGTGGAAGATATTGCCATTGTTGCCTTGCCTGACTCTGGGGATATGGGCTCACCTTTATTGAGTCGGGTTGCCGCGCAAAGTTTAGTGTCTCACGCAGAACGAGAGCGTTATCGAATTGCAGTTGTTGATGGACCCATCAATAGTTCGTTAAACGAAATACGTGATTTTCGTGCGCAATTTGACAGTAAATCTGCCGCTTTATATTACCCGTGGATCAATATCTTTGATCCCAATGAACGTTTTTCACAAGGTACCCCCCCTAGACAGATTGCATTGCCTCCCTGCGGATTTATAACTGGCATTTATGCCCGCAATGATATTGAACGAGGAGTGCATAAAGCACCTGCTAATGAAGTGATTCGTGGTTTGACTCGGTTCGAGTTGAATATTAACAAACCCCGTAACGAAGTAATTAATCCTGAAGGCATCAACGCTTTACGTTATTTCGAAGGGCGTGGCTTTAGAGTGTGGGGCGCGCGCACCATGAGCTCTGACCCTGAGTGGAAGTACGTCAATGTACGTCGCTTATTTATCTTCATTGAAAACTCAATTGATCAAAGCAGTCAATGGGCTGTATTTGAGCCAAATAACCGGATTCTTTGGGACAACATTCGGCGCATGGTGGAAGATTTTCTGCTGGTTTTATGGCGCGATGGCGCGCTACTAGGAGCAAAACCAGAAGATGCATTTTTTGTTCGCTGTGACCGCACCACTATGACTCAAAACGATTTAGATAACGGTCGTTTGGTTTGTTTAATTGGGATTGCACCAGTAAAACCTGCGGAGTTTGTGATTTTCCGGATTGGACAATATACAGCTGATGCAAGCTAACTAATTTACAAGAGGACTATTGTTATGGCGACATTTAGAGAAGATCCCTACAGCGCCTTTAATTTTCTAGTATCACTCAATGATGGACAGGAATCCGAGTTAGTCGGTGGGTTTTCTGATGTCAGTGGTTTAGGGGTAGAGGTGAGTTATGCCGAGTACCGAAATGGTAATGAAAAAGTCAATACTGTGCGCAAAATTGCCAATACTTTCAAAGTGGATGACGTCACTTTAAAACGAGGCTTAATTGGTTCTACTTCCTTATGGGAATGGTTGAGTAATGTCAGCGCAGGAGCTCATGAACCGCGATTAGTGGTGATTACCCTATTGGATGAAGCAAGAGAAGCTGTAGCCAGTTGGGAGCTTCGCAAAGCTCAACCGAAAAAATGGACTGGACCCTCGTTGGCCGCTAAAGGGGGCGGAGAAGTGGCGATGGAAGAACTTAGCTTAGTCTGTGAAGGCTGTAAATACAGTTAATTGGTTGGTAATTTAGGAGCAATTCAATGGCGTTAGGCATGGTACTTGGTGCACCTAATATCATCTCCATAGCAGATCGAACTCAGCGTCAACTGGGTCAGGTAAAAATGGATGTGTGCGCTTTTGTGGGCGTTGCTCCTAAGGGGCCGTCAAGGCGTCATCAAATTACTTCTGATGAAGAACTCGATTTGCAAAAAATTGCCAATAATTGGTTAGTTAGAGATAGAACCGTCGCTGTAAAAGTGAGTAGTTGGGAGCAGTTCAGACGTCTTTATGGCGGCTTTGAATCCCCAGCAAGATTGGTTTACGCAGTTGCAAATTTCTTCGAACAAGGTGGTCAAGAGGCCTACATCTGCCGGATTGTCCATGAATATGCAGACAACATCGTGAATGCTGATGCAGTGGCATCTTGCCAAATTCATAACCTGAGCGCTGATGGTTTAGCCATAGGTTTAAGTGCAAAGAACGAAGGTATTTGGGGAAATCAACTCAAGGCCGCGGCAGGCATTTCTTTTACTCCTATTGAGTTTTTAAGGGACATCAGTGACACCACTTCAGTGTGTTTTGCGGCAACTCAGGGGTTGGAAAGTGGATGTTTATTACGCTTGCTTAATGATGATGCTCATCATCCTGAGGAGCAATTCTCAGAATATCGCTTTATCAACCAAATCAAATGGCAAGGCAATACCCTCGCTGCATCGGAATTTTGGAAACTGGATTTCAGTACTGCTCCGTTACCTAGTAAACCCACGAAAATTGAATGGGTAGAAGGTCAATTTAGTATTATTGATAGTGCAACAGGAATAACCGAAGAATTTATAAAACTAGCATTCAGCCCTAGTCATCCGCGTTTTCTAGGACGGGTTTTATTGACTGAGTCGAATTTAGTCGATCCGCAACTTGACTGGTTGTTAACTGAGCTTGTTCCAGTGACCTTGGATCCCTTTAGTCAAAACTTAGACTCGCTAAGCAGTGCGCAGCAACTAAGCGTCAATCCTTGTTTGTTTAGTGGTGGAGAAGATCGTTATCAGGATATAGATCACGCAGATTTCTTTGATACGAGTTGGGTGCCTGGCGATGAGCATTTTGGCAGCGGAGTACATTGTTTAGCGAACCTAGTTGATTGCTCACTATTGGCAGTACCAGATTTATATGCGCCTGAGTCTTTTGACAAGGTAGATCATAATCTTCAGCCTGAATTGTTGTCTGGCGCAGATTTCGCTCCTTGTTTTGAAGTGGAAACTGAGTTGCTGGAAGTTGACAAAGCGCTCCCTTCATTACCTAAATTACGCTTAGATCCGCAAGATCATCAAGACCGAGAACTCATAATAGCGCTGCAACAACAGCTCGTTTATTTCGCCAGTCAATTGAAAGAGTTTGTGGTGTTACTAGACGTACCACCAGAGCAGACACCGCAACAAATATTGCAGTGGCGGTCTAAGTTCAACAGTGAATATTGCGCCGCATATCATCCTTGGTTAAAAGTGAATCAATACAATCCCGATGGCCAAATTGGCGGCACACCTAAGATTATTAATCCTTCTGCGGTGGCAGCTGGCGTTATCGCGGCAAGTGAATTACAGCATGGATTGACCCATGGTCCTGCGAATCGACTAGCTAAATCGGTATTTTCTTTACAAATTAACGTCTCCGAAGATTTTCATAATCAGTTGCATCCAATAGGTATCAACGTCTTTGTGCAGCAGCGCGACGGCATTTGGCTAAGTGGCGCAAGAACCATTAGTCAGCAGCGCCAATGGAGGCAACTCAGTGTGGTCAGACTAATGGTGATGTTGAAAAGGGTGCTGTTACAACAGATGCAGTGGGTGGTATTCGAACCCAATACCCCAGCGTTATGGCTAGATGTGAAGTTCAAACTAGAGAGTTTTTTGAAACAACTGTTTATTGCCGGCGCCTTTCAGGGGGCAGCTCCTGAGCAGGCCTATTTTGTACGTTGTGATGAAACCTTAAATAACGCTCAAATTATCGATTCGGGGAGGTTAGTTGCGCATATTGGAGTTGCTCCAGCAGAGCCCTTGGAATACATCGTTTTACAGTTTAGCCGCGAAGCCGATGGGTCTTTGAAAATGGTGAGCAAATAATGGAAACACGATTTCTACTGTCAAATTTCAATTTTGAAATTAGCTTAATTAAAGCTGCAAATATTGAATCTGGGAGCAATCTTTCGCCAAGTGCAAATAGCAGCGGTAAAGATGTGTTGGGAGATGGAGGCTTCGCTGAATGCAGCGGTTTAGAAATACAAATGGACGTGCAACAGATTCAAGAAGGTGGACGAAATGATGGTGTAATCCAGCAAGTTGGTTACGCCAAATATCAAAATCTAGTGCTCAAAAGAGGCATGTTTTATAACAGCGATAACAAACTTGCCACAGATGTTTGGGAATGGATTCAATCGGTGGTGGGAGGAAGCCTACCGGTTACTCGGTATGACGGCATTATTAAGGTCTATGGTCATCGAAAAAACACGTCCAAAGATGCGCCAATTATTGCCACTTGGGCTTTTGACCGGGCATTGCCCACTAAAGTCAGTGGCCCCAGTCTCAATGCAAAAAGCGGTGATGTTGCATTAGAGGAACTGCACTTAGCCCATGAAGGTTTACGGATGTTAATTGACTAGTGTTTTAAGCATTGTGATAACAATATAAGGATTGTATTAGTGAGTAATTTAGTAAAAGCAACATTACAAAAGGTCTTGGCTGATGAAGCGGAAACCGAAGATGGTGAAGCTTTTCCTGTGCAATTTAATCCGTCCTCATTAAAAATACGCATTACCAATCAAATTGAAGGCGGTCGTTCAGCAGCCAAACAGGTGCGTCAACAAACGGGGAATAGCTCTCGTGTCCTTAGCATGGAACTTGTTTTTGATACTGCCGATGAAGGCAGTCAAAATGCGCCTGTTTCGGTGCGCCAAAAAACCAAACAGTTAGAACAATTTATATCCACACCGGAAAACAATCCTGATCCGCCTCCTAAACTTAAATTCAGCTGGGGAGACCTTACCGTCGTTGGTATTGCTGACAGTATTGATGTCAGTCTGGAGCACTTTGCAGCTAACGGGTATCCGTTAAGAGCAAAGGTTAATTTAAGTATAAAAGAGCAAGACCCGACAATCGTTTTTAAGCCTGCAAATCGCGGTACTGGCAATGCAAAAAGTCCAGGAGCGAAGCCTGCATTACCAGGAGCTGGAACTAATTTAGGCTTCTCTGCAGGTGTGAGTATGGGGGCGGGATTAGGTGTCTCTGCAGGCATAGGTATTAGCGCTGGTATAGGTGTTAGTGCCGGTATCGGCTTATCCGCTGGAGCAAAAGTGGGTTTAGCGTTAGAGGGGGAAATGGGCGCTGAGTTCGCTGCCAGAATGGGAGTAGACCCAGCCGCATGGCGAGGCTTGGATACTGGCTCAAATGGAGGGGGAAATCTTGCCGCCGGCAGTCAGGTTGCGTTTAATTCAGCCTCAGATAGTAGTCCTGGTATAGGTGTTAGTAGTGGTGTAAATGCCGATTCAGATGTTAACCAAAAAGCATCTTCGGCTTTAAATTTGTCCAATTCCTCAGAGTCAGATATTGCCGGCTCTATGGTTTCTGCAAATAACAAAGGCGATGCTGATTCTGCGGGCAAAGCAATGTCTAGTCTCGGTGGTATTGGTGCAACGATTAATGCCGTTAAATTTCAAAAGAATCAACAGCAAACCCAAATGAGTGTGTCTGCATTTGGTATCAATAGCGATTTGTTCAGTTCTGTTAGTTTGGCCGATCGAGATCTCGCCATTGCAACTGATAACAATGCGTCTATTACCCGTACCCCTCTGGTTCGAGCACACAATACAGGTGTTACAAAAGCATCAGATGAATCTGCTGTTCTCTCAGAAGTTATCGATCAAAGAGCGATCACCTATGGTCAAGGCATTCCATTAGAGCCTTTATTTGGCGTGTCGCAAACTCAAAGCCTTATGAAAGTGTACACAGACCGTGATAGTTCCATTGCTCGCAATACGCGAGATGTCCCTTTTAGTTCTAACGCCTCGACTCCGGCTTGGGTGGCTTTACCTCACAAAGATACTCAGCGACAAGCAATTGATTCTGGGTCAAAGGGGAGTTCAAGTTCGGGCCAATCGAGTGCATGTCTATGTAATGGAGTAATGAAATGACCGCCTATATTGAGCGCATTGTAACTGAAGTGGTTGTTCAACCTGAGCGTGAGCAAGGTAAACAAGAAACGGATATGCGCTATCTAGAACAACAAAAAATAGAAGCAGCGATTAAACGTCAATTTAGTAAATCACAACGAACTAAAGCAGAAGGTTTGGATGACTGACTCGCTATTTTTTAACGCCAAACCAGCATTTAACGTGGATGGTGAAGACATCAATGAACTGATTCGAGATGTGGTGTACATGAGTGTAAAAGAGGGGCTAGACGGACTCAAAACCCTTGAAGCAAGGTTTACCGCAATTGGACCAATGGCAGGGCAAAGAGCAGAGAGTTTGTTGTATTTAGATGGACGTTATTTGGATTTCGGCAAACAGGTGAAAGTAGCCATTGGTTCAGGTAGCCGGCAGCGATTGATTTTTAATGGCTATATCAGTGCGTTGGAAATCCATTTTGAAGAAGGACAAGAGCCAGAATTTAGTTTTTGCGCGGAAGATAGATTGATGGATTTGCGTATGACTCGTATCTCAAAAACCTACGAAGAAATGAGTGATCAACAAATTGTCGAGGAAATCGCCAACCAACATGGTTTACAAATTGAGGTGGATGCGGATGGACCTACTTATAACCAAATTCAGCAGTGCAATATGAGCGATCTTGCATTTTTGCGGGAGCGCGCCCGTTTACTGCAAGCAGAAGTATGGGTAGATGCTGAAACCTTACATTTTAAAACGCGAGATAAGCGCAGTGGCACTAGTTTGACGTTAATTCGAGGCACAGATTTGATGCAGGTACGGGTAAGTGCAGATTTAGCCCATCAAAAAACAAAAGTGCACGTTGCTGGATATGACGCTACACAAAAACAACCCATCGATGAGTGGGTAGATGAAGATGCCATTAGCAGCGAAATCGGAGCAGGGCGTTCAGGTGTCAGTATCTTGAAAAATGCCTTTGGTGAACGGATTAGCAAACGCGTAATGGAAGTGCCCTTGCAAGCTGAAGAGGCTTCAGTTTGGGCGATAGCTGAGATGCAACGCAGGGCGCGGCAATTTGTAACTGTCAATGCCATATCGGTAGGTGTTGCAGATTTAGTAGTCGGTAGCTCTATTACTTTAGAGCAAATTGGAACACCGTTTTCTGGAGATGGTTATTACGTGACTAAGCTGGAGCAATTATTCACCTTGGCGGAGGGGCATCAAACTCATTTTGAAGCTCAACGAGCATATATTAATTAGCGAGATGGATTTATTTATACAATTTTCAATTGAGGATACAACATGCATTTAAGGAGTGGCAGATGACAAATCAATATGCGCCTGATGGCGGCAGACAACGCTATTTCGGTGTTTATCCGGCGATAGTGGTAAATCTTGTTGATCCTCAAAATTTGGGAAGAGTGTTAGTCAGTTTTCCTTGGTTGAGTGATTCAAATGTTGAAGCTTGGAGTACGTTGACTACACCTTATGCGGATGATGATCAAGGTTTACAAATTATGCCTGAAGTAGATTCTCAAGTGGTCGTTGCGTTTGAGGCAGGTAATTTACGTCGACCATATATTATCGGTTCTTGTTGGAACGGTGCGGCTGTGCCACCGGAACAAGCTGAAGATGCAAACAACATTCGTACTTTAAAAACCCGCTCGGGAAGTGAACTTAAATTTGATGATAGTCAAGGAGCAGCCAAAATTACATTAAAAACCGCAGGTGGGCATGAACTGATATTGGATGAGGCATCGAGTGCCATAACGTTGACACATTCAGGAGGTCATAAAATCGAATTTTCAGCGTCTGGTGCCATCGAAATTACCGCTAATTCTACGGTTGAATTGAACGCTGCGGCGTTTAACGTGCACGCACCAGTGGCTAATTTTGACGGTATTATCAATTGTACAACGCTCATCGCCAGTGCCGCTGTAGTGTCACCTTCTTATACTCCTGGGGTAGGTAACTTATGGTAACTCTGCCATGTTAAATACATCAGAGCATCCTTGGAAATTGGTTGGTCCGTGGTATCGGCCTTCTTCTTTAGGTGGTTACGCGGTCACCAAAACGGCTTTAAACCGCTTTTCTGCTCCTATTATTCAGAAATATGCGGATGCTAATTTTGCGAACAATCTTGTCAATGAACCGCAGCACTCATTGCGCTTTAATAGTGAAGACTTTGTTCAGCCCTTTAGCGGTGATCCTAATCAGGTGATTACTCCCATAGAGCGCGCGCAGTCTCACACTCCTTTGAAACTTTACCTAAATACCCATAGCCGTTTTTATGTTGTGGTGTGTGAATTACATTGTGATGTGGCTGGGTTCCCGCAAGTCGAGCGTAACAAAGTGTGTGAAGCAGGATTTGTGGTTCGTCGTCGTGTGCCAGTTATCACACCAGAACTAAAAGGCAAAGTTGAGACCTTATTACAGCAACGCAGCCAACTGCAAAATGACCTTAACAAAGTCAATATGCAGGTAAAAACAGCACAGTTGCAAGAATCTCAACAGAGCAGCGATATTAGTGGACTGTTAAAAACCAAAAGCGCGCGATTATTTTCTGGTTTGCAGTCTGGTACGGCTGAAAAACTCACTGAAAAGCTGCAAGACACCAATGGACAGTTAGACCAATTGAGCCAAAGCGGCGACATTAAAATTGAACTACAAGGTTGGAAGTCCAGTGATTTAAAAGGCGTGGGAAACTGGCTCCCAATTGAAGAAACACCTGAGCAGATTACAGAACAGGTTATCCCCATGTATCCGCTTATCGCTGATCCAACTAATCCTAATCACTCTGCCAATGGCAAAACCCTTTGGTTTGGCGTTATACCAACTAGTTTAGCTGATGTTGATAGCAACAATAATCCAAGGTTTGATGACGCTGATCTATATGAAATACGTTGTTTTGTGCGTCGACACCATAGTCAATTCCCCATTCAGAAAAACCACACTGACTGTTGCGGTGATGTAATTTGGAGTGAAGCAACCGAAGGTTATCAAATTGCTGCTCATTTTGATCTAGATGGCACTAGCCATCGACCGGTAAATATCAAATTACCTGACTTACCGGCTATTCGTAATCAAGTCAATAATGCCCCTGCAGGGCGAGGAGCAAGTGCTCGGATTATAGCTCCAGCGGAGTCGTCCCTTAACTTTGCCACTGATAGTATGGATATGCCCCAAGGCGGAGAGCCGTTAACTCGTGCGGGTCAGCAAATCTGTTTCTTCTCGATTTTTCTTTTTTTCATTGTTGCGATGTTTTTATTCCGTTTGTTTTTACCTATTTTGCTATTCATTTTCAATTTATGGTTTTTGCTAAAACTAAAATTTTGTATTCCACCCTCATTTCAGTTTGATGCGGGCTTGGTGGGCAGCTTGAATTTTGACGGTTCTTTTGGCGCAGATTTTAATGCCTCGATTGATGCTCATGTCGAACTGATGACCGAATTTACGGCTGATTTAGCGGTTCAGGTGGCCATTGAAGGTCCCGATTTGGAAGCTAAATTTAATCAACCGAATTTCAGTATCACTGTAAATAAAGGAAAAGATAACGAAAAAACCTACGTGGATGAAGGGGTTTTGGCTAACGACTTAGGATTAATGATAGCCAACGGCATCAATGCCAGTGACGACATGCGAGCTGACATCAAAAATGGTGGCGATAGCCCAGGTTTAAGCAGTCTCAGTTTGAATGAACTGGCGGGCATTTTTATCGCTATGCAAACGGAGTATCAAGACGTAAAACACCCTGAATTAGCGGGGATACTGCCCACTCCTGATAGTGGCTTAGTGTACTTTGAAAAAGTTGAATTGAACAAGGAGGCTGCATGACCCAGTCGTCCCCACTGAAGGCATTTTTAGGCAAGGGCTGGGCATTTCCAGTCCAACCTAGCCAAGCAGATAAAACTATCGCTTATGTTGAAGGTGCTGAAAAAGTGCGACAGTCAATTTGGATGATTTTGCAGACTGAGCCTATGGAGCGAATTATGCGACCTAATTTTGGCTGTGGTTTACGACGTTACTTAATGCAACCGAATAATTCTGCTACTTGGTCTGGGATACAGCGGGATATTGAACGCGCGCTTAGCCGTTGGGAACCAAGAATAAAGCTCGAAGAAGTCAAAGTGAATGGTGGCGAAGATCCCTCTGTCGCAATGATCAGCATTCGATATTCTCATGTTCAGGACGGAAGTCGTGAAAATCTTGTATTTCCCTTTTATCTGGAGTAGCTAAGGATGAGCCTAAATAAACCGATTTTAGACGACCGATCATATCAGCAAATCCGTGATGAATTGATAGCACGTATCCCGGTCTACGCGCCCGAATGGACGGATCATAACCCTAGCGATCCAGGGATTGCTCTGATCGAATTATTCTCTTATTTGACTGAAAATCTGCTCTATCGTTTTAATCAAATACCCGATTCCACCAAAATGGAATTTTTGCGACTGTTACAAATTCCATTAAAAAGTGCGTATCCAGCCACCGCAATGCTGTCTTTATCAACAAAAGAACCGCAAGGTGTTGCTGCTAAGCTAGCGAGTCAAGCTAGCGCTGGTGATCTGAAATTTACCACCTTGCAAGAAGTACATGTTTTACCGGTATCTGCCCTAGGTGTGCTCAAGGTAATCGATCAAGTTCCTGATGAAGATAGCGAAGAAGGTATTTTCTATCAACAGGCAGCGGCAAGTGTTGATGCAGGTGCAACCCAGCCCTATCACACCGAAACGATTTGGCAGGATGAGCCTGGACTTTCCAGGGATATGAATAGCTCAGTTGATGGGATTTTGTGGGTGGCCATATTGGCAGAAAAAGCCACAGAAACAGAATTGATTAAACAAAATTTATTGGCGCATCCCAAAGCGCCTCTTTTACTCAATATCGGTTTCATTCCTGAGATTAGATTAGAGGACGATCTTGATCACCATAGTGCCGATTTTGCACTACGTTTTCGTTGTCCTGGCGAAGGGATGCAAGCTACGGGGAGTCCGGTTAGTTGGCAAATATCTACGGGACGAATTAATAGTCAAAATAAACCTATCTATTATCCGTTGCAGATACAAGGAGATACCACCAACGGATTAGAAAAAGAAGGCGTCGTTCGTTTGCAAATGCCCACTGAACAGCAAAATATGTCGGTGTATCAACTCGATGATGTCAACATGCAGGGCGTTGGCGATTTCCCCCCCATTTTGGATGACGATACACAATCTCGGGTTATTTGTTGGTTGCGTGCTTTTCGCAATGATGACACTGCCATTGGTAAAATTACCTTTATTGGCGCTAATACCACATTGGCTGAACAAGCGGTTCAAGGGAAGTCTGAATTTATTGGCACCGGAAACGGCCAACCTAATCAAGTTTATGCACTAAATCATCAACAGGTATTGGCCAACTCAGTTAGATTGCAAGTTGAAGAGCCCCAAGGCTGGACCGACTGGCACGAAGTTGAAGGCTTTTATGCAAGCACTGAAAGTGATCGGCATTTTATGCTGGATAAGCAAGGTGGACAAATCCGTTTTGGCACAGGTATTAACGGAGCCGTTGTGCAAATAGGTCAGCGGGTAAGAGTGATTCAATATCGTTACGGAGGTGGCAGAGTAGGTAATGTGGCGGCCGCAGCAATTAACAAACTTGTTGCTAATCCGCTAGTCAAAGTGAGTAATCCCCTTAATGCTTATGGCGGTACAGATGCAGAAACCTTGGAAGCCGCTTTAGAGCGGATCCCCAGTGAGCTGCGCAGACGCAATCGAGCTGTCACCCGTTCAGATTTTAAAGAATTAGCGCTGCAGGCACCTGGTGCGGATTTGGCTCGTGCTGAAGTTTTACCCCGTTATCATCCTCAACTACCACAATTAGAATCTGCCGGTGTTGTTAGTGTGGTGGTGTGGCCAAAAGAAGATAAACACAATCCTAATGCGCCACTTCCTAACAATAATCAGCTTCGTAGTGTCTGTCGATTTTTAGATGCGAAACGTTTAATCACCACGGAAATATATGTGTTGCCGCCTAAGTATGTGCCGGTTGCCATTGCTGTGGGAGTCAAAGTGAAAAATGGCTTCGGTATTGATGCCGTTCGCCATTGGGTGGAACTGGCATTGCGTCAATTTCTAGCGCCCTTACCCCCTTATGGACCAGGCGGGCATGGTTGGCCGCTGGGACGTCGAGTGCATAACGCTGAATTGGAAGCCGCAGCCCATCAAGTCGAAGGGGTCGAATATTTAGAAGGTTTGGAATTGGTCGGGTGGGATTCTGCAGGCAATGAAATTCCGAATACTGTTACGCTGCAAAAGAATGAGGTACCGGAATTAATTGCTATCACTGTTGAAAACGGCCCCATTACGCTCAGCCCTGGAGAGATTATATCGCCCACTGAATCTGATGCCATAGCTGTGCCTGTGCCAGTGATTAAGGAAGTGTGCTGATGTCTCAGTTTGCCATGATTGCCGGTGTTGATCAGTGGATGCGTGTCGCTCACGAAAATACCAGTGTGGATATACAACAACAAATCGTTCAGTTGGCCTGGCATCATCAACACTTGCACGATTCCCATGCTTTTAAAGTGAAACCCGCAGGTCTGACGTTTGACCCTTGGTGTCGTCTTTATCATTCGGTTCCTGAAGACAATGGGATTAATAAATTATTATGGACTGAAAAGCGCCAGCCAAGTTTGGCTAAATCTCTGTTTCATAGATCGCAACAGGTTTATGGTGAATTTGTTGGTCAGCAAGTGCAATCTGATTTAAGTCTTCCTATCGGTCTTGCTGTGGATAAAAAAGGACGACTATTTATTGCTGATAGCGGCAATCAGCGGATCTTAATATTTGATCTAATTGACAATACATTATTGCGCAGTGTTCATCTCGACGGCACCCCCAGTGTCATTCGTGGTGACGGCCAACAAGTATTTGTTGTTGTGTCGCCTGTGACACCCCCGGATATGGGCAATCAGCTCAATCAATCTACTAGCTTAGTCAGATTTGACGCCACTAGTATGCCAATTGAAATGGATCTTAAGTTTCCCAATGATGTCAGTGATTTAGCTATCAATAGTGTGACAGTCGATACAGATGGCCGCATCTTCGTATTATTAGGCGCAGGCGAGGAGTCTGCGGTGCTATGGGCGATAGATGGCGAAAATGAATTAATTGACGTCCCATTTGCCAGTGATATTTTAGCTACTGACGATAATATGATTGTTGTGTCTGCCGCGCCAAATGCTGATTTTCAGCGGTTTAGAATCACTCCCAACAGTATTGCGCAAATGCCTCACCTGCAAGCTCCTTATTATGACGGACGGGGCATTGCATTAGACCCCTTTGGCAAAGTGGTTTATTGGTCTGCTAAAGGGTTGATGTATGCAACTGTGGCCAAAACTCAATATAGCAGCCAAGGTCGCATAGTGTGTTTTAGGCTCGATAATAATGAAATGCAGCGTCGCTGGGGTAGGATATTCATTGATGCCTGTTTGCCAGTTGGGACCTCTATAAAACTGGGTTACATTGTTAGTGATGAACATTTAAATGGTCCCCAAGTAGACGCCACTGCACCACAAAATATTGGAGAGTATGAATTAACCAGACCTGATCTAACGCCGCCGCTGCCATCTAAATTAGCGGTAAATGAAGTGTTAGTTAGTCAAAAATTGCATAGACGTAGTCAAAACCGAGAATTACCTTGGTCGTTTAGCGACGAACCTTGGCGGACCTATGAAGCACCGGTTAATGCGCCGCCAGGGCGCTATCTTTGGTTAGTCATCGATCTCTTTGGAAAATCACATGCATCACCTAAGATCAAAAATATTCGGGTGGAATATCCTGCGCTGGATTTATTACGACGTTTACCCCGTGTTTTTTCAGAGCAAGGGACTGCAAGTGACTTTTTACATCGATATTTAACCTTATTAAACACTAATTTTGATGAACTTGATCAACGTTCGGATACGCGCCATTGTTTACTCGATCCACTTTGCTCACCAATATCTGTATTGCCTTGGCTTAGCAGTTTACTTGGAATAGAGCTTGACAATCGTTGGCCTGAAACAACCCAAAGACAGATCATTAAACACGCAATGTGGCTATTTAAATATCGCGGTACTGTCGCTGGATTAAAGCGTTTTATCGAAATTTATTTACAGCGTGATATCACCATTATTGAGCATTATCAGGTGCGCGGTTTAGGTGGTGCATTTGTCGGTGAAGATGATTCCCTAGCGGCAAATTCGATTCTTGGCGCGGGCTTTCGGATTGGCGGAAAATTAGGGGAGGCTGATACTACCAGTGTTATCAATGAGCAAGATTCGAATGCTGCAGATGTACGATCGTCCTTTAGCTATTCTGATGCAATAGCACTGCACGCCCATAAATTCAGCGTCATTGTGCCGCTAATTCTAGATGAAGAAAAGCGTGCTGTAATTGAACATATTTTAGAGGTTCATCGTCCAGCGCATACGGTTTTCGATATATGTTCCGTTGACTCAGGTATGAGGGTGGGAACTGGCTTGCATTTAGGTATGTCTTCGGTGGTTGGTCAAAGTTCAGGATTTGGACAATTGCAAATTGGCAAATCGATTCTGGGTACAACTGATGTGTTGGGGCAGGCCAAATCTGGAACCATAATCGGTAATAGTCAAGTGGGTTTTGACTCGAGGGTTGGCTGATGGACATTCAAATCAATCAAGTATTGCGTCGTTATCAGTTAAGCGCCTCTCAACGCACTTACAAGGCGAGATTAGATTACCTCACCGAACAATTATTACGTGAGTACGTTGATTTGGCGTTATTGCACAGTGGATATTCACAAAGAGATATAATCTGTATTCGCAATTGGTATCTGCCCATCGATTTTGATAACAGCAAAACTGATGTTGAGATATTTGAATGTTGGCTAATCGAGCTTGAATCATCTTTACAGAAGTTATTTGCAACTGCTGACGCTAAAAAATGGATTCATTATCGCTCAAAAGTTGAAGCCCTTAAATCCGTTGCTATTGATTTGGCAGCGCAACAACTTAGTCATGTTTGGGCATGGCATCAAATGGGGATTGTCTCTCAATCTAGCCTAAACCTGCAAGAAGCGAAATCACAATGGCTGGCCTATCTAATTAGGCAACCAACTCTGCTCAAAGCGGTGTTAATTGGACTCGCTGTTGAGGGCCGACTAGAGATTTTAATTGCACGAAGAATTATTGAGTTTGATGATGCCCTGAAACTGATTGATGGATTGTTAGAATTTACGCCAAATTGGGTGTCTATTACAGCGCATATCAACAGCCATGTAGAGATTAATTGGTCAGGCCTTGTTGTTACCTTTCGCCGCTATTTAGCGTCACAGAGTAATCGTCGTATTGATGAAATTACACTGTTGCCTGAATGGATCAAAGGTTACTTAAGCATGCAGTTAAATAACGGACATTCAGGAATTGACCTTAATAAAATAACAAAACTGAATGTGGATGATATTAAGTGTTTACTATTTTCCGGCGTTTTATCGGAATGGTCGGGTAGTGGTGTTCGTAAGGTTATTTCCAATAATCAGAGTTTAACTGCCTACGTGATGCAATTAGTTGAGGAAATTAAAACGGTGGCTGGAGTCGTTTCCACCGCATTTCCTTTCAACCACCAACATAACCAACCAAATAGCCTGCAAGCGACTAAACAGCAGAATGACAATAACTTCACTGTTTTTCGTCAGGCAGAACCTATTTCCGTGCTAAGTGCAGAAAAAGTGGCGCTGTTAAGCAGCTTTGCTGGAATTTTGTATGTATTGAATATTCTTAAACAGCCAAAATGGCAACAACAATTAGCCACTTTAGTGGATAAACCTTACCCACTTATTCAGCAATTAAACCTATTGGGCCAATATCTACAGCCACAAGGGACATTCGATCCTGCGCTTAACGTATTCAGTGGTGAATTAATGGTGTTTGAGCCTACTCTAGATGATGATTGTGCTATCAGCACTGAGGATAAGGCTGACTATCAAATCTTTGCCGAGAAAATTAAATTAGCAATATACACAAGCTTAACTAAACCTTTGAACAACAACGTGAGCAAGACATTTGACTGGTTATGTCAGCGTAATGCACGGATAGAGTATCAAGCCGGATGGGTAAACATTGTATTTGAAATGGATGCGATTGATACGCAAATCCGTGCTGCAGGTTTAGATTTGAATCCTGATTATGTGCCATGGTTAGGTTACGTAGTGAAGTTTTATTATGAATGACTCATTACATTATTTAGCGGGCGTCGCTAAGCAACCTGTTCCTTTATTTGATTCTGTTCTTGGTACTGAGCCATCGGCCGAGTGCAGAGGCCCTGTGCTAGAACAAGTAGTATTTCTCACCAATAACTTAATTCAGTTGTTAGAGGTGAATTTTAGTAAAGATGATACCTACATTCAATCTGGAGTGGACTTTTTGCATAGCTATTTGCAGTCCATCGACGATTACAAAAAAAGCGTGCAACAAGCTCACTCAAATGCATCTGAAACAACTTCCGCACAAAGTGCTTTGTCTCGTCTAGTCCTTGGCTTGAATCTTTCGCAATTGGAAATACAGTTGTTAGTACTAGGTGGAATGGCACAAGAACATGAAGGTTTTGCAAATCTGTTTTGTTCTTTACACCCGCGGCAACAGCCTTATCCCACAGCTGCACTGTTAGCAAAATTGGTGTGCACTGATCAGCCACTCCGAGAATCTTTGTGTAATTGTTTAAATGAGTCGGTTTTGTTCGACCTTGGGATTGTGGAAATGTCAGATCAAGCGCCAATTTTCACCCAATCAATTATGGTTAACGCCAATACTTGGTATGCAATAAATACCGGAAAGTCTTGCTTTTTACAGACGCCTGCTTTGAATATCCAGAGTTGTTTCCTAGGATTGTCTAAGTGGTTACAAACGGCGATTGTTGAAGATGCAAAGCGGTGTATTTCGAACTCACTTGAATCCCATATTATGATTCAAGATATGGATAATTTAGTCAGTTTGAACCGCGCATTAGCATTACTAGAAGAAACAAAGCGTAAATCCGTAGTGGTGCAACTTAACGACCAATTTAGCCAGCAAGAATATAAACAATTGGCATGTCATTGTGTATTGTCTGCTGCTGTCCCTATTTTACTTTACGACAGTCAACGCAGCACCACCGCATTGCATTTAGGTGTGCTCAATCAATTTTGTCCTTGTGTGATCATTTGCGCAACTAGCAATATCAATATCATCGAATCTGGCTGTATTAAACTAGATCTTCCCGTGCAACGCCTTGAACACAACGAACTTTTGCTTATGTGGCAGACGTTGTTACCCGAGTTTGCATCTGACGCTGGACAGCTTGCCTCTTGGTTTCCACTTGATCCTTATCACGCAATGCAGCGGGTCAAAAGTTGGCGTTCATTACATCAATCAACACAAAAAAAACACTCACTGAGCGACATTAGTCATGCATTTAAGCAGTATTCTGGCGCGCTGTTACCGCAAGGAATTAAACGAGTGACGCCGAGGTTAGGATGGTCAGATTTAGTGTTACCAGAGACTAAATTACAGCAGCTTCGAGAAGCCATTGGTCGTTTGAAATTACAATACAAGGTGTTAGATGAATGGCAGTTTTTGCAAAACCGAAGAGGAGCTAAAGGAGTACGGATGCTTTTTTCTGGTGTCCCCGGTACTGGAAAAACCCTATCTGCTGAAGTATTGGCAAATGAACTGCAGGTTGATTTGCTGGTTGTCGATTTGGCAGCCGTGGTCTCTAAGTGGATTGGAGAAACCGAAAAAAACTTGGCAAAAGTCTTTAGTTTTGCCGAGCAGTCTCAGGCGGTTTTATTGTTTGATGAGGCGGATGCCATTTTTGGCAGACGAACAGAGGTAACAGATTCCCACGACCGATATGCAAATCTTGAAACGGCTTATTTGTTAACCCGTTTAGAGGCGTATGACGGGATGACAATTTTAGCCACGAACTTTAGAAATAACATCGATGTGGCGTTCATTCGTCGACTTGATTTTATCGTGGATTTTCGTGAGCCCAATGTGACCGATAGGGAACACTTATGGCGTTGTCATGTTCCACAAACTGCGCCCTTAAACGCAGATGTGAATTTTACTCAACTGGCCTCTTTATTTCCGTTGGTCGGTGGAGAAATTAGAAATGCTGCCGTTGCTGCTGCTTTTTCTGCAGCGCAACAGCAACAAGATATACAACAAGAGCACTTCATTATGGCTGTTCGCAAAGAGTTTGAAAAAACCGGCAAGGCCTTCAGAGAAGTGAACCCATCATAAGGATTATTGGAGAAATATTGTGAGCGCAGAAGCATTAGTGAATCAAACATTTGGCACTGCTGGTTTATCTAAGCAAATGTTGCCAGTGGATCCGTTTCGATCTCTGTATGTGCATTTTGGCATGCTCCTAGGGGTCGACGATTTTCAAACTTTAGATGCCTACCATCGTGGCAAAATGTGGTATCACAATGCTTGGTTGCACGGGCAGGGCGTTGTGTGGGGCCTAGATGTGAGTTTGCCGCAAGCGGATAGTGAAGATTCTGAGCAAACCCGGTTCTTGGGAGAAGTAAAAGTTACCTCTGGTTTGGCCATGGATGCCGCAGGCCGAGAATTACTTTTAGAACAGGCTGCGTGCTTAAATTTAGCTGCCTGGTATCAAGCCAATCAAGACGAGGTTGCACTGCAACAGGTCGTCACTGTGGATGAAGAAAGCGGTGACGTGATATTTGACGCCCATGTGACCTTGGAATTTCATGGCTGTTTAAGTCGCCAAGTGCCGGCACTGAGCGAAAGCTGTGATGCAAGCAGCACCTCAACGGCTTATTCTCGGGTTGTCGAGACTGTCAAAGTGTATTTGTCACCAGGTGGGTATCAGCAGTCTGCAAGCACTGACTATTATCGCTTGAATTTACTATTTGGTTTGGTTGAGGCCAGAGAAGATGATGACGGAATCATTTTAGAAAGTGACGCGGATGTTTTGCAAGCCAAAGCACAGATACTGGCAGCTGAACCCAGCGATAAAGCTGCGCTGTGCCAACATTGGTTTAATCATTTTGCGGTGTTAGATGGCATTGATATCAGACCACAAAGTAGCGTTGGCAGTAGCCAATTTGGCAGTTTTCCTCAGCCACCACCTTGCAAAGTGCTGTTAGCAAATTTACATGGTTTAAGGTTGCATAAAAACGAACAAGGGTGGCAACTGATAGAGGGGGAAGTCGATCCATTTGTGCGGCCCTATATATTGCCTACCACAACTATTCAAGACTTATTGTGCGGTAGTTGCCATCCAACACAGGAGTCAGTCGCTAATATTTCTGCGACGCCAGAAGATGATGCTGGTGGTCCTCGAATTGATTCACAAAGCGTTGCTATGCAAGACAGCGAGTTTATCAATATGACAGTTGTTGGTTCCCCCTTAATGAAAGCCAGTGTCGACGTTAAAGGAATTAGTGTGACGGCTTTTGATACTCGAGATGGTTGGGTGAACTGCGATATCAAACGTGTTTCTTACCAAAGTACGGAAAATCGTTTGCAGATAGAACTGCGTGATGCCCCAGCTGGTGTGCTTGTGAGATTGATTGTTAAAGGGACGGGAGAGACGCCGATTTTAGGGCGTAATCGCATCCCTTTAGCAGGAGGCATCGACAGCCCTGCAGGTAGCGCTTATCAGGGCAATGATTTTATCTACATGTTTAAAACAAGGAGCGGATCATGAGTAGTCTTAAACCTTCCAATGTGAGTAGTAAAATATCGAGTAATGCCGCTGGACAGGCCAACGCTAGCGGACACAATGTTATTGACAGTTCTAGTTCACTCACTCGTTTAAATTATTTTGATGGTAAGTTTCTACGTGCTCCTGATCTGCAATTAGAACAAGCTGCATTGTTGAACCAAATACGTTTGTCCAATCAGGCAGCCGGTGGTGGTATTGTAAATGGCTTTGACTGTACCCTTGCTTCTGGCCAACAGATAGCGATCAGCGCTGGGCTCGGATATGACTGGCAAGGCAGAGCGTTGGTGTTAAGTCAGGATATCGAAGTTGGGTTAGGCCAATTGCTGGTTCAAACTCAAAATACATCCACGGCAAAGGCTAAATCCAGTGAGTTCATTAGCAGTGACTTTAAAACCTGTGAGTTGCGCAAATCCGATACAGGTTCAAACAACGTACTTGCCAATCAAGAATTGTATTTGATTGTTTTGTATCATTTAGAAGCCTACTGCGGTGAAGAAGACGTTTACGGTAAATTATGCTCGGAGGCGTGCATAAGCAGTACCCAGCGCACTCATATCGTTGAAGGCTTAAGTATTCGAGCTGTGCCCCTTACATTAACTGAAGCACTTAAAAGTTCCACTCATGTTAGCTTGGCCCAAAAACATCTTCGCTCACGTACTGTGAGTGCTTATTTCGAGCAAGAAAAGAATGCCATTTCATCACTTATCAGCCAACAAGGACTCAACGCCGCGACTTGGTGTTTGGGAGCCGAAGGATTAAGTGGCGAAGGTATCGCCATTGGCATGTTATCAAAAATTGGTGAAACAGTGGTGTTCTTAGATGCTTGGGGCGTTCGCCGTGAGCGCATAGTACCTCCGGCTCAGCAATATTGGGCGGCTAGAATGGGCATGCGCAACTGGCAAATTTATCTGGCACAGATATTACAATTCCAATGTCAATTGAGGGATTGTCTAGGCAGTTTTGATCCCCTTGATCTCCCCGTTACCCATGATCCCTGTGCGGATGAAAAAGCCTTACTTAAAAGCGCCGCAGCAGACATGCAACGTTTGTTGTCTTACTACACGGACATGTCTGCAAAGCTTACCCAAATTGAAAAATTACCCAAAGCCAGTATAGAATCGCAAGTCAGTATTGCCACTTTAGATGTGGATGCATTGCGGGTTAGCATCGACAGGTTGCAAGCGGTAGGAAGTAGTCAAATAAGCCAACAATTATTAATTGATTGCGGCATTGTTGAATTACCCAGTGCTGGTTATTTGCCAGTGGTAGCAGACTCTGACTTATCGATTAATCAGCAAGTTTATCAATTAATGGGCAAGGGCGTAGATTTGCGCTTTTGCGCAGTTCGCGAAGACTTTGTTCATCATGCTTTAGAGGAAGCACAACATATGCAGCGCATATGTCTGCTCTCTGGTCTGGATAATGCTGCAAATATTCAAGAGGTCGATATATTGGTTCCTGAGGGGCAGATTAACCTCTTAGAACAAGCGCAAATTCAACCTGGATTTCAAGCGCACATTGACTCATCCGATGCTGGTCTTGGCATGATGTTGCACTTAGTTGCGGATGCCTTTAAAGGCACTTTGGACAAAAATAGTATCCGTGATGAAATGGTTTTACATTCTGCTTCAAAGAGGTCTAACCTTAATGCCAGCGACACTATCTTATCTGCTCAGCAATTTGATTTTGGTAAAGACATGACCGGTGCTGCTAGAGCCGAAAATAGTGACAACAAATTAGCTTTTTATTTGGCAGCCGAAAATTCTGCTTCGACCACATTTGAAGGTCAAAAAGTAAATGCAGACATGAATTTATGGGGACAGATGCAATCTGATAAAGATGTATTTTCCCTAAACTCAGGTGCTAGGGCGCAAGTGTCTGCGCGCTTTATAATGGAGATGAGCTTGCGCTACACAGGCAACGATCGCGATGTTGCTCTGGATATCATTATTGAGCTGAACATCACTGGGCAGGTGATTATCGAAACTATTTCCCAGCGCAATGAAACCAAAAAATTAAATGGCCGGTTTGTGGGCAACAGCACATTGCAATACACCACAACACTTGACGGAACACCTATAAATCAAGTGACGGGCGCTAACCTCAATGACGATATTATATTAAGTCGAGAAACCACTGAGTTCGGTTCAAATATTGTGATTAACATACCTAGCCCCTCACTTTTTGGTAACTCTGATTTAGTTGATATGACCTATTCGCAAATATGGAATGCTGCAGGTGAATGTGAAGTAGTCGGTCAAATCAGCACGGTTGTAAATGGAACGCCGACACAAGGTAACTTTTTGTCAGGTAAATTTGTACCTGATGAAAGGGTGTTAATCCCAGGTAATCTTTTTTACAACAAGTCATTGCTTGCATTAAACCAAATCGCAGGCGCTCTGAATAATCAAGGATTTGTCGAAACTGCCAGTCATCTCTTATTCCCGCCACCGGAAAAAGTTCCCAACGAACTTGTGGTTAAGGGACAATATCCGTGGGTTTTATTCCATCGAAGACGGACTAAAGCATGTGAAGGAGGATCTATTCCAGAGGTGTTTCAGGAAACGCGACTATACCAGATCTATCTTGTGGAAGTTGCCGCCGATGCGGATACAGAAAAGCTACTAGCGTCAATGGAACGGACGTTCGAAAGGACAATCGCCAATGCAAAACCTGTCGTTGATGTGCAGTTCTCAGCCAGTTCAGCGGTGATAAATACTGCTCATAAAGCCTTACAAGAAGCATGGAAAAGTGCAGTAACCAGTCAGGCGCAAGTGTTAATAGCCGCTATTGCAAGTGCTGGTGACGTGGTGAGTGAAGGGGATGCGATTGCTACTTCTCGAGTCAATAGCACTAACGCGGTACTTGATGATGTGAGCAATTTTGCCACAGGAATTCCAGTCGTGGTGAAACAAACACTACCGTCGTCTCTAAATGCCGGCGAAAGAGATGGCGCTATAGTGTATTTTGTTCAGCAACAGCAGCAACAAATAGCAACTGATTGTCATACTGTATACCACGTTCTGACGTCTAATCCTGAAGAAGTACTGATTAGGATTAACCAATTTGTATCGAAATATGTGCCGGGTTCAAATATCACCTTAGACAGTGTATTTGATAGTAACAATGATAAAAAATTAAATGTGCAGCCACTGTTTAAAAAGGGCACAGGTGATTTCATTTCAGAGCATCAAGTTGCTAATTTAAAAGATATTTGGCTGGAAGCTGGGAATTATATCATTACTCATGCTGGTGCCATTCACCCCTCAGAAGATAAGGATAACGCGCAAATTACCCGTGAACAAACCAACACTATTGTTAACACGTTGGGAATAGCGACGGATGAGCCTGATGAAAATATGGACACGTTAACCATACCTAGAGGCATGTTTGGTGAGTGTCAAAAAGCCTCTGTACTGTTAAGTGCTACGCAGTGCCATCAAGTGTATCTAGTCACATCCTCGGACTTTGATATTGAAATCATTCCCGGCCAACAAGTCGATGAAGCGCAAAGAACTGCATTAGATCAAATTCTAATTGATTTTGATACTGGGGTTGGAAGTAACCAAGCCGCTTATTATGAGCTTAATTCAATGCAATTTTACTGGGACACTAATCAACCTGAAGCGAGTTCTCGTCAATTGTTTATGAACAATTGGCAGTCACACTTGAGCACAAATATTGCCTTACGGGAACTTCTAAATAATGGTAGTGCAATTTCATTTTATTCCAGCATTAAACCTATTGTTGTTGCCCACGGCAATTTTGAATATAAACCGAATGTGGATCAAACTAAACGTCAGAATGAAGTTATAGCTGAGTTGCTTAACCTAAGTGACGCGCCAAATCATTCTATAATGGCGAGTCAACGCACTTCATTTCCGAGCAATTGTCCGGTGATCACCTTCGTTATAATAACGCCGAGTCTAATCATCGGTGTGGTACCGGGAGATTTAGCCCGCGTGGTTAGGTTTGACGATAATAACGAGGTAATTCGCGATGCAGCATTAGAGAAGGAAATAAAAAATTTAACTGAAAGCTCAACCCAAATAAAAACCATCGAATTAGTCAGTAAAGATGATTCAGCGGCATCGGTAAAAACCGCAGATAAGCAAGCTAGGGCGTTAAAAAAAGTATTGCAAGAAGCAGGGCTAGCAACACGAATGGCGACAATTAAAGCCCGCACGCCAACGTTAGCGGAAAAGAACATGGATAAAAAATTGTTGTTAAATCTTAATTAGTCAAAATTAGGTGAAAGCTATGCTGAAAGCTCAGTCAAGTGTTGCTAATCAGTGTGAAATATCCGCAAGACGAGCAGCAAAAAAGCCTGCTGAGGCATTTCATGCTGCCAATTCGGCTGAGCATACATCAGCGAAACAAGACGCTACTGAACGCGCAGGGATAACGCCAATGAATCCCTTATGGGGAAGGTTGGTCAGTTCTCCCTTGCCAAGCAGCCCGATACAGCGAAAATGCGAACACTGTGAACAACAGCAAGAAGAGACATTAACACTTCAAACAAAGTTAACCGTGGGGCCGGCCAATGATGCCTATGAACAAGAGGCAGATGCGATTGCCAATCAAGTGATGAGCGGCAATCGTGGTAAGGTTAGTTATATTTCAAGGCTTCAATCTCCGCGAGCCTCTGCCAAGACTGAAAATTCAACTTTAAATTCAAACACGGCTCATAATGGTAACCAGCAACCCAGTCACTTAAGTTCCTATGTTAATGGCTTGAATGGCAGAGGTAATCCGTTGTCTACAGCAGAGAACCGATTTTTCTCTAGCCGCTTTAATCGCTCGTTTGATGGAGTGAGGATACATACTAATAGTGAGGCCAATCAAGCGGCAAAAGGTATAAAAGCTAAAGCATTTACCTATGCCAATCATATTGTTTTTAATCAAGGGGCTTACCAAGCCAATCAACCTAATAGTATGCATTTGTTAGCCCATGAATTGACTCATGTGGTTCAACAAAGTAAAGGGGGGAGCAGTGGATATAGCCATTCTGTACAACGTAAACCAAGTGAACAAAACTCGCCGCTAGTTGTATTGAATAACCCGCGCTTTGCAAATGACCCGCAACTCACAAAAATTGCTAATGGTCAGATTGAGGCATTAAGTAGCCAACAAAACGGTATTCATGGTGCAGTATCTAAGGTGCAAAGAGCGTTGGATGATATGGGATTCGATCTACCTTTACATCGCGTAGATGGTAGCTATGGAGATGAAACTCGTTTAGCTATCAGTCAATTCCGTTCGAGATATTTAAGTGATGATTTGGATAAGTGCGATAAGGATGCAATTATTCTTTTAGATCAGGTCGCGCCAGCTGTTGATCAGCGTCATGAGCATGTGTTTGATTACAGCAGATTGTTAGCCGACAGCCGCTTAGACGTGACGGTTGCCTTTGGTCATGCAGGTGTTAATACCTCATTTGTCGATATTGATAATAAACGCAAGGATAGCGGCGAAGATAGTGGTACAGCCTCTGCTCGTATATTTCGTGACTGGCTGACAGCTCGTGGATTTGCTCTGGCTTTGTTAGGAATAAATTCAGATGAGTTTTGGGCTCTACGCACTCCTATTCGCTTCCCTAAAAGTGATGGCAGTTTTGAAACAAGAGATATTCGTGTCTGGGTACACCTAATTGAACCTGGAGTAGGAGCCGCTAGTGCGTTTGGAGCTGGACTTTCATCATCGGAAATTACCCTTTATAACGGTCATGCTCGATACGGGAGCGGTCCAGATTTTGATGAAAAAGCATCTCCTTTAGAAAATTTTAGAATCGGAATTGATGCGGCTATGGCTGCTGCAGGAAGAGGCACTCGCTATCAAGAAGCCAAAAAACATGGTGTTGAAATGGATACTGAACATGATTTAAAAGAGATGGTAGCAAGTGATCAGTTTGACCCTGATAAATATCGTGTATTGTTTTTCCAGGCGTGTACATCAATGGCTTATTTAGATGAAGTCCGCAGCGAAATCGGAAATACTGAAAATACAGATGTGATTGGTTCTCGAGTACCCACCTATTTTACCACGGACGCTGCTAAGGTTAATCCACACGAGATTATCGATATGCTTTCCGGTATTTTAGAGGGGAAAACCGTAGAAAATATCCTCGATGCAATAGAAAAACGTCAAGAAGTATTTTATGCAAATACCAAAGGAGGCATTCCATCAAAAGGAATTTATTCTACCTCTGGTATTGGTGATAACGAAATTGTCCCCTAGAAGGTAAATAGACTAATGGAATTTCGGCAACTGTTGTTTATAAATGGTTCTATGTTAGGTTTTACTATCACGACAGCTTTCATCTGAAAACTCAAACTCTATTGTGGTGTGCGCGAGGTTAAAGGGGGCTAATTGAGCATTTAGATCGGCTTTTAAATCTTTCATTAATTGAATGCCAATTTGTTCATTTAACACTAAATGTGCTGTCATGACATGTTGCTCGCCATCTAAGGACCAAATGTGCAGGTGGTGAACATCATCAACACTACTGGGAGATAATAGAATACTTTTCACAGCATCCCTGGTTGTATTGTCTGGTGTTGCCTGCAGAAAAAGTACTAAGGTGATTTTTAAATTTTTTAATACATTGATGAGAATAAATAGCGTAAATGCAATGGATAAAATGGGATCTAAAATTGGCCAAGGTTTAAACATCAACACCACAGACACAATTAGCACGGCTACCCAGCCTAAAACGTCTTCGATTAAATGCCAGTTCAACACGCGTTCGTTTAAAGTCTCGCCGTCACTTAATTTATAAGCAGCATAACCATTCACTAAAATACCGAAAATGGCTAAAGCAAACATACCTTCTGCCTGCGGCATTTCGGGGTTACTCAGTCTTGGAATTGCTTCAAACATTATCCACACTGAACCGACAATCAGTATCAAACTATTGATCAATGCACCCAATAACGAAAAGCGTTTGAAGCCATAGGTGAAAACCTGATTTGCATCTTTCTCACCTAATTTATTCAACCACCAGGCTGTGCCAATCGCTAAACTGTCACCTAGATCATGGACCGCGTCTGCCATGATCGCGGTGCTATTGGTTAACCATCCACCAATAAACTCTATAATGGTAAAAGTGACATTTAAAAAGAATGCCCAGCCAATACGATTGGATGCCGTATGTTGGTGAGCATGCATATGAGAATGCCCGTGATGATGGCTATGTGCATGCTGGTGGCTGTTTACGTGCTGATCGCTCTTACCCATGGGGAATTCTCTGTTTCCTAATGTTGTATTTGTCGTTCAATTGCTTTTATTATTTTTTGGTTGTCAGCTGATATCGGCATAGCTTTGAATGGACTGACATTCACACCACCAGTATTGCCCGTCGGTAATAAGCCAATACGTGTTTTTGTAAAAGCGCCGATTAATCGGAATGCTTGGCCAACGATTTCCATTAAATTTAGCTTACTAAAACCTTGTTTTAGCATTAAGCAATGAACTAGACAATGTAAGTACGTGGATTTTTGTCCAATGACGTGCGCGTCTTCCAAAAAGCCAAATGCTTTTTGTTCATTTCCGTTTTTTCTCGCCTGTTCAGCTAGCGCAATTTTTTCAAGAACAAATGGTTTTGCGTGATCAGTGTAACCCATAACAATTTATTTCCATATTGATGACTGAAGGATTGCAGTGTAAAGTCTATATCTACTATAGAGTCAAGGTTTCGATGCTAAAAATGAAAATAGGTATGCTCGCTACCAAGTCTGGTTGTTCTGTTCAGACAATTCGCTTTTACGAAAAACAAGGTTTACTGAAGCAACCGTTGCGCAGTGCCAGTAACTATCGCGACTATGATACCTCTGCACTAAAACAGTTAACCTTTATTCGTCAATGTCGTTCGTTAGGTATCTCTATAAATGAAATCCAGCAATTAATTGCTTTACGGGAAGAGCCAGACAGAAGCTGTGAATCAGTCAATCAAATGGTTAACCACCACATCAATGAAGTTTCAGTACGCATTGACGAATTAACAAATTTAAAAGTCGTATTAACTGAAATTGCCTCCTCTTGTTCGGCGGGACATTCTATTGGTGAATGCGGTGTATTGAAAAAACTAGATGTATAAACTGATGGAAATCGTATACCATTTTTAAACGTGAGCCTTTGTTTAACAATTTGGGAAATTGAATGAAAAAAATTGAAGCTATAATTAAACCTTTTAAAATTGATGATGTTAGAGCTGCACTGACGGAGGTTGGTGTCACTGGCCTTACAGTCACAGAGGTAAAAGGTTATGGAAGACAAAAAGGTCACAAAGAAACCTATCGCGGCGCTGAGTACAGTGTGGATTTTTTACCTAAGGTTAAAATTGAACTAGTGGTAACTGACTCTGATGTAGAACGTTGTATCGAAGCGATTATGGAAGTGGCTGCTACCGGTAAAATTGGCGACGGTAAAATTTTTGTCACCCCAGTTGCCCAAGCCATTCGTATTCGCACCGGTGAAGAGAATGATGAGGCACTTTAAGGTCTAATTAATCGGTTTCTACTCGACTAAAAGAAAATAGATTTTAAGCTGAATATTCAGCCATGCATCCAAGTTTGTTTGTAAAGGCAAAAGCTGATGTATTGCAATTACCCATGCTAGATACCTATGAAATTTTAGCCGAGTAAAAACGCCCTTCTTTCTTCGTTTCATAGTGTGAAATGGATAAATCCTTTTATCCTCAAGATATTGCTAATCTAATTGATAAAAGTAGCCTACTGCAAGTCTGTCGTTGATTTAAATAATTTCAATGTGTTGATATCTAATTGTTTGATTATGTTGCGATTTAAAGCCTGCGTTAATTAATTGTTAAATTAGATTAGGGTAATCTAATTTTCCAATAGCTAAACGCAGCTGATGTTTTCATTTTAGGTCTATAGTTTGTGTGAACTCATACAAACCTATTACAGGACTTAACAATGTTTAAACGTACTGTTCCTCTTTTTGCTGCTATTTCACTTGCCTTTTTACCGGCGGTGGCAATTCATTCAGTAACTGCCGCTGAAACTCAAAAAAATATGCATTTTTGGTGGCCCGATAAACTCAATTTGCAACCATTACGCCAACAAGATCCGCGATCAAACCCTTATGGGGATGATTTTAATTATGCAGAAGCATTTGAAACTTTAGATCTTGATGCTGTCAGAAAAGACATTAAAGCTGTTTTAACAGACTCCCAACCTTGGTGGCCTGCAGACTATGGACATTATGGGCCTTTTTTCGTGCGCATGGCTTGGCATAGCACCGGAACCTATCGATTGTCTGATGGCAGAGGGGGCGGCGCAGGTGGACAACAACGATTCGAACCGCTGAATAGTTGGCCTGACAATGTAAGTTTAGACAAAGCTAGACGCTTATTATGGCCAATTAAACAAAAATACGGACGTAAAATTTCTTGGGCTGATCTTATGGTATTAACCGGCAATGTTGCGATGGAATCAATGGGTTTCACAATTTACGGTTTTGCGGGCGGTCGCGAAGATGATTGGGAGCCTGATATGGTGTTCTGGGGACCAGAAACTACCTGGTTAGCTGACGAGCGATATAGTGGTGATAGAGAGCTTCAAAAGCCCCTTGCAGCAGTGCAGATGGGACTTATTTATGTCAATCCAGAAGGACCTAATGGTAATCCTGATCCCTTACTTGCAGCAAAAGATATCAGAGAAACCTTTGGTCGCATGGCAATGAATGACGAGGAGACAGTGGCGCTTATTGCTGGTGGACATACATTTGGTAAAGCCCATGGAGCGCACAAACCAGAAGAATGTTTGGATGCTGAACCTGCTGCTGCGGGCGTCGAAGAACAAGGCTTTGGTTGGAAAAACAAATGTGGTAAAGGCCATTCTGAAGATACTATCACCAGCGGTTTGGAAGGGGCATGGTCGGTCAATCCAACAGCTTGGACAAGTCAATATTTAGATAATCTATTTGCTTTCGAGTGGGTTAAAACCAAAAGTCCCGCAGGTGCAACTCAGTGGATCCCTAAAGATAATGCTGGCGCAAACTTAGTGCCGGATGCTCATGATGCTTCTAAACGTCATGCACCCATCATGTTTACCACCGACTTGTCGTTAAAATTTGATCCTATTTATCGGAAAATTGCGAAGCGTTTTCATGAAGATCCTAAAGAGTTTGAAATGGCATTTTCTAAAGCTTGGTTCAAATTGACCCACCGTGATATGGGACCGAGGTCACGATATGTTGGTGAAGATGCGCCCAAAGTCGATTTAATTTGGCAAGATCCATTGCCAGAAGTGGATTACAAAGTAATAAGTGATAGGGATGTTAGAAAACTCAAAGCGGCAATACTCGATACGGATTTATCCATTGCTGATTTAGTGAGAACTGCTTGGGCCTCAGCTGCGAGTTATCGAGCAACTGATATGCGCGGTGGGGCAAACGGTTCACGTGTTCGACTTGCACCGCAAAAAGACTGGGATGTTAATAATCCACAGGAATTGGCACGGGTTTTAGCCACTTTAGAGTCAGTCCAAACAGAGTTCAATAAAAAATTGAAACGAGGTAAGAAAGTATCCTTGGCTGATGTCATTGTTTTAGGTGGTGGGGCGGCAATTGAAAAAGCGGCCGAAAATGCAGGTTTTAAAGTCGAAGTGCCATTTTACGCAGGTAGAGTCGATGCGACTCAAGCTCAAACAGACGTAGAATCCTTTGCGGTTCTTGAGTCAACTGCAGACGGCTTTAGAAACTATTACGCAAAAGGTGCAGCTTATTCACCGGCAGTGATGTTGGTAGATAAAGCCAATACGTTAAATCTAACGGTGCCTGAAATGACCGTGTTAGTGGGGGGCATGCGAACCTTAGGTGCCAATGCCGACCTAAGTAAACACGGTGTGCTTACAGACAATACTGATAGTTTGAATAATGATTTTTTCGTGAATCTATTAGATATGTCTACCAAGTGGGCGAAGTCTAATGAGCAAGTTGGGTTGTATGAAGGCAGAGATTGGGCGTCAGGTGAACTAAAGTGGACGGCAACACCTGTTGATCTGGTGTTTGGTTCTAATTCAGAGTTACGTGCCGTGTCTGAAGCCTACGCTTCTGATGATGCTAAACAGCAATTTGTAGACGATTTTGTTAAGGCTTGGTCAAAGGTGATGACTGCCGATCGCTTTGACATCCAATAGGCGATTAACAAACTAACATAAAGTAACGGCAACCAATACGGTTGCCGTTTTTACTAGGCTACTGTTTATTTGCGTTTTAGTGAAATAGGAGCTCTAGTTATATGCGCCGCTAGAGTAAATTAATTCGTAGCTGTGGCTGTAAATTTCTAGAATATTTCCGAACGGGTCTTCCATATAGATCATCCGGTATGGCTTTTCACCAGGGTAGTAGTAACGTGGCTTAGGCATGCGTTTCTTGCCACCTGCGGCAACAATTTTATCGGCTAATCCTTCTACATCTGGGTCTTGAACACAAAAATGGAATATACCCGTTTTCCAGTATTCAAAGTTATTATCTGGGTTTTGTTGATCTTTAAATTCAAAAATCTCCACACCTACTCGGTCACCCGTGGACAAGTGGGCTATTTTGAAGCTCTTCCATCCCGCACCAAAAACATCCGTACACATTTCGCCGATAGGACTAGTGTCTTCTAATATTTCTGTTGGCTCCATAATCAGATACCAACCTAAAGTTTGGGTATAAAACTCGACGGCCTTTTCCAGATCTGGAACGGAAATTCCTATATGAGAGAAGGAACGTGGATATTGTTTGTTAGGTATCATTGGTGATGACTCCGTAGTTAGTTTTAATATGGGATTCATACTACAAAGTATTTTTGATTGTGTTAAATTATCAATAATTATTATTTTGATAACAAAAAATTATGATTTTAAATCCTGTTTGGTTAAACACGTTTAAAACTTTATTTGAAAACCGTCATTTCACTCGCACTGCTGAGATTTTGCACATGACTCAGCCAGGCGTAAGTCAACATATCAATAAGTTAGAACAAGCCTGCGGTTATCAGTTGATTAAAAGGCAGAAAAAATCTTTTGATGTAACCTTATCAGGCGAATTGTTATACAAATATATTCTCACCGCCCAACAACAAGAATCTCACTTGCTCGAGAATCTAGGGGCTAATGAAAAGACATCTGGCAAATGCGCGCTTTCTTGTTCAGGCTCGTTAGCTACCTCACTTTATGCGGGGTTTATTGAGTTACAAACACAATACGAAAATTTAGTCATTCATTTAGAAGCGGCACCTAATAATCGTATATTAGAGCAAATTAGCCAAGGCCAAACCGATTTAGGTATTGTTACTGAGAAACCTGACCCATTGCTTTTTTCAAGTGAAGTCATTGGTAGGGAAGAGTTGGTCTTGGTTTTTCCAAGCTCTAAAACAGTAGACGTGGATAATTTGGCTTCTGAGGTAATGGAATTGGGTTTAATTCGTCATCCAGATATTGACCACTATTTGCGTTTGTATCTAGCTCATTGTGATGAAGCGGTTCTGAGCAATTTAGATGTACGTAAAATAAAAACCAAAGGTTACGTGAATCAAATACATCAAATTTTGCTGCCCATTTCCCAAGGCCTTGGGTTCACTGTTTTGCCACGCAGCACAGTGGATAACTTTGAATTGGCAGAACGATTGAAAATACTGGATATCGATAATGTTGTCGCTGAAACCTTATATTTAGTTAAAAAACACAACCGAGATATGCCTGCCAGGTTTGACATGATTAAAACACAAATTAAAAAATCACTTAATTAAGCCTCACGAAGTTAAGTGTTTTTTACGCCTGTTAAATAGTAAATGGCCGTGGTTTATAGGGAATTTAAATTGTATAAAAAATTTCACATTTTTTGTTCTCATATTGACTAGGATCAATACTAATTTGATAAAAAACTGCTTTAATTATAACTAGGACAGGGTTTCGTCCTATTACATTTAAATGTGAGGTAAACCATGTCGATGACGCAGCAAGTAAATATAAATCAAGTGCTCGATGACACCTATGTTGTCCTCTTAGCGGGCGGCCAAGGCAGTCGATTACACGAGTTGACGCAATCAAGAGCCAAACCTGCGTTGGAATTCGGTTGTAATCATCGAATTATTGATTTTCCCCTTTCCAACTGTGCCAATTCGGGTCTGAAAAAAATTGGTGTAGTGACTCAATATAAAGCACAAAGTCTGATACGTCATTTGGTGAATGGATGGGCTAACTATCAACGGGGTTTTAACACTTTCTTAGAGATTATGCCCGCGTCACAGCAAATTAATGCCGACTGGTATACTGGTACTGCTAACGCACTTTATCAAAACTTAGAATTTTTGAAGTCTACCAAAGCAAAATTCATCTTGGTGTTATCTGGCGATCATATCTATAAAATGGATTATCGTACATTACTGACCGAGCATGTTCGTTCAAAGGCAGATATGACAGTGTCATGTATTGAAGTGTCAAAAAATGAAGCTGCAGGTCAATTTGGGGTGATGAACGTCGACAGCAAAGATAGAGTAACCTCATTCGAAGAAAAACCTAGCAATCCACCAAGTTTGCAAGACTCCCCTGGTAAGGTGCTAGCCTCCATGGGCAACTATGTATTTAATACTGATTTTCTTGTTCAACAGTTGGAAAAAGATGCTAAGGACCTTGCGTCAAATCACGATTTTGGTAAGGATATTATTCCCAATATTATTCAACAATTTCATATACAAGCATTTCGCTTTCATGCAAACGACGGAGACACAACAGCCTATTGGAAGGATGTTGGAACGATTGACGCTTATTGGCAAGCTAACATGGCGTTATTGGCGGCTAATCCTGCGGCAAAAGTGAATGATGTTAACTGGCCTATTTGGAGTAACCCTAGTTGTAATGCGCCTACGCAGATTATCAGTGACGAACTTGGACGTTCAGCTAGAATAAAAAATTCACTATTGGCAAATGGCACAACGCTTCAAGTTTGTAGCATAAGTGGTTCTTTGTTGTGCAGTAATGTAACTGTTGATGAAGGTGCGAATGTGATCGATGCGGTTATTTTACCAAATGTTAAAATAGGCAAAAACGCGGTGTTAACTCGTTGCATAATTGATAATGATTGCCATATTCCTGCGGGTCTGAAAATAGGCCTAAATATGCAAGAGGATAGAAAACGTGGCTTTCGTATAAGTGCAAAAGGTATTAGGCTAGTAAATCAGAGTATGATTGATAAATTAGCCTATGTGCAACAGCAGCCTAATCTTTATCAATCTAGTGAAAAAAGTGCAGCAGAAACTGATAGAGCCGCTAATATATTGCCGCCTTTAGTTGAACGAGAAAAAGAAAATACTCACATCTCAACATTTTGAATAAAATTGTGAGACTTTTCGATGGTCATTTGGGACCATTGAATGGAGATTTTAATAGGAGGAGCCATGCTCAAAACTATCCCTACTTTATTGCAGGAAGCGCGACAGAATGTGCGCATGTTAACCGCTGAAGAAGCGAATGCGGAAAAAAAGCAAAATAATGGAATCATTATCGATGTGCGTGAACCCGCTGAATTCGAAGCTGGATCAGCCAGTGGGGCCATTAATGTTCCTAGAGGACTGCTAGAAGTAAAAATGTTAGAGCTTGAGAAAGACCCCAAACGTCCTATTTATTTGCATTGTGCGTCTTCGCTACGGGCTGCGCTTGGAGCTGAGCAGTTGGCAAGAGTCGGTTATGAAAATGTCAGTGTCATTACGTGTTCATTGGATGAAATTAAAAAAGTTTGTTGCTAACTAGGTTTTTTTATCTACCTCAGCACACATTTTCAAAGGTTATAAAAATGAGAGTGTGTGTGAGGGTAAGCTAATATTTATCCCTAACATTCGTAAGCAAATCATTTAAATTCTATCGCAAATTATGCAATTGTGAATCGTACTTATCTGTAGCTTATAGGTTTGCTATCGCTCGGTCATTGTTCTGGCTGTAGCTTCAGATTCGAATACTTCATCAGTACCCATGTCCATTGATTGATCTTTCAAGCGCGTTGCAAAATAAGCTGCAATCAACATACAAATACCACACAATACCAGCGCATTGCGCGGATCACTTTGTAACAATGAGTCATAAAAAAGGCCCACAGTGAACATGCTGAATATTTGCGGTAAACAGATAAAGGCATTAACTAGTCCCATGTAAACACCGATTTGTTTAGCTGGAACAGAATCTGTGACAATAATGAAAGGCATGGTCATGATGCCTGCCCATCCCATCCCTACCAATACCATTGCTGCATAAATTAAATATAAGTTGGTGGTAAAAAGCATTGAGACAAAACCGATTCCTGCCAATCCTAACAACAACGCATAAGTATTTTTCTTACCTAACTTGTGCACAATGGATGGGACTAAGAATGACATACACAAAGTGGTAATGTTCATTACGGTTAATGCAACACCGCCTCTGGCGACACCTTCTGCAAAAAGTTCAGATTCAGGGCCTGGCGCATTGAAGCTATGGCGTGCAATAGACAATCCAAGATATTGCCACATTAAGGGTAAGCCATACCAAGAAAAGAATTTAACCCACCATAGATTTTTAACTTCTTTAGGCATTGTTTTGACTGCGCTGACAATATCCTTAACAGCGCTGAGCATGACATTCTTATTTTTACGTTCGGCTAAAATTTGCTGTAGATTTTCAGGAGGATCTTCTTTAGTGGTGATGGCTGTCCAGGTCATAGTGGTAAGCATGGCAATTACACCAATCACAAAAGAATATTTCACCACATCAGGAATTGAATTGACTGCGCCTTCTTCAGAGATACCTGAAACCCCAACCGCCAGCATTATCAATGGCATTAATCCGGCAAGTATTTGACCGGCCGCCACCATAAAAGTCTGAACCGCATAACCTACAGTACGCTGGGGAGTGTTGAGTTTATCTCCCACCAGGGCACGATAGGGCTCCATAGCTGTATTCATACCTGCATCTAAAATCCAAAACAAGCCAACCGCCATCCAGAGATAGGGCACGTAAGGCATGAACATAACCGCAATACTGCCTACCAATGCGCCGATTAAAAAGAACGGCTTACGTCGACCAAAACGTGTCCAAGTACCATCACTTAGCGCGCCGATTAACGGTTGAATTAGCAATCCGGTAATTGGCCCAGCTAACCATAATATAGGTAATTCCGATTCCACAGCGCCGTGATATCGAAAAATAGGGCTTAAATTGGCCTGCTGTAAACCAAAACCATATTGAATGCCTAAGAACCCGAAGCTCATGTTCCATATTTGCCAAAAGGACAAGGTTGGTTTTTGTTTACTGTATTGCGACATAAGGTTCTCTTTCGATTCTAAAAACAACCACAAATTAGCGGCTGATTGATGTTTGTTAATGTTTTGTTAGTTTCATCTTAATGGTTTAAGAGTTTGAATTCCAGCATTTATTAACTGGAAATTTACAAGTGAATAGGGTTTAACCCGGCACTTTCTAATCTAATTCCGACGATTTAGCGGCTGTTATCGAGCAAGCCGTTCTTCTTTGGTTAGATTTAGCGATTTAATTGTTTTTCTTTTGAATAAAAACAATTGAAAAAATGGAATAAAGTAGCTTTAATCTGAATAACCTTTAAGATTGTTAAGGATTTATTAAGATACTTCTTAAATTTAAGATATCGATTAAGAAGCTGTCTAATTAAACGTTGTCGATAATTTGGTGTGGGTCGTTTGCAAGGGGAAAGTTAAGTGGGAAGAGCAAAAAAGTTGAATCTTAAGCAAGTTGCTGAGGCGTTGGGCGTATCAACCGCGACTGTTTCCAATGCATTTAACCGACCAGATCAATTATCAGCAAAATTGCGCGAGCGCATTCTACTTGAAGCCGCTGATTTGGGCTACCATGGCCCCAATTTAGCCGCTCGTACTTTGCGTCGAGGCGAATCAGACGTGATAGGCGTAATGCTGCTCGATTCACTTAAATACAGTCTGTCAGATCCCGTGGCCAATCAACTCTTGCAGGGGATTGCGGAAGTCTTAGTGGAACGCAATAAACATATGTTGCTGCTATCTAGTCATGCTGATGCGGATCAACAGCGAGGGGCTGAATCTTTACCTGATGGTTTCATTTTGTATGGTGCTATCGATCCACGTTCTTTTAAGTTTATTCTAAAAACGGGTAAACCTGTGGTGGTTGTTGATTCTGAATATAAAGAGACGGCATCTGTTAATATCGACAACCAAAATGGCGCATTCACAATTGCTGAATATGCTATTCGAGATGAAAACGAGCGAGTCGCTATTTTAGGACTTCGTTTAATTGATACTGATAGAGTATGTCGCCTCACCGAGGCCGATCTAAATGAAGACTCACAAGAAGTATCCCATTCCAGATTAGCCGGTTACCGAAAAGCAGCAGAGAAAATAAACTGCCATATTGCAGCGGCCTCAATGTGGCATATTCCTATTAATGATGCTGAGTTGGCAGAAATTGCTGCCCGTGAAGCGTTAACGATGAACCCACGTCCGACGGTATTGTTGTGTATGAGTGATATTATCGCTTTGGCTGCAATTCGTGTTGCTAAGGAATTGAATATTAAGGTGCCAGAAGAGCTCAGTATTACGGGGTTTGATGATATCCCTGAGTCTGCTAGATCAGAACCTGCATTAACCACAGTGTGTCAACAGAGTATCGAAAAAGGCCGAGTGGCGGCTACTTTGCTATTGGATGGCAAAACCAATGAAAATTTGGTGTTAGAAACCAAATTGGTGGTCAGAGACAGCTGCAAACCGAGCTAACTTAGCATATAAATTGACTCGGCAAGTACTTTGCCGAGCAACTGTTAATTATTTACTAGTGACAATTCCTAGTACAACAAAAAGACTGCTATTTGGCGGTCAACCACATCACTTGATAGCCTGCGAGTTGAATGCCATTTTGAGCATGGCTTAAGGTGTTTTTAGAAATATGATCTTGATACTTACTGCCACCAAGCTGCTGTAAAATTTCTGAGTCAATTAGCTGCGGATGCTCACTGAAATTGTTAATAGCTAGCAAAACCTCGCCTTCATCAGAGTATCGTGTGTAAGCAAACACATGTGGGTTTTGATTGTCTAATATTTGAGTATTTGCATCCCCTAATACCGGTAAGTTTTTGCGTAATGCAATTAAATTTTGCAGTTCTTTGGATACTGTATAAGACGTAGACTTAGGGTTTTGCGCGTCGTTTATTGCCTGCTCAGTAAGTGCAATACGGTTGACCCATCGTGCATCATGCAATTTACTCTCATCAAGGCGATAACTGTAATCATTTAATAAGCCAATTTCATCCCCTGAGTAAAGTAATGGAATACCACCAATTGACAAGATAACTGCATTGATTAATTGAATTCGGGCAAGCGCATTTTGAATCAGTTCCTGATCGTTGAGTTCGATACCTTGCTCTAAACCTGCCAATGATGCCATTGAACCACAGACTCTGCAGTCTCCGGTGCTTGGGTTCTCGCCAAATGCGACTCCTTTGGCGAAACTACCGTCGAATCGTCCGGTGTAAAATTGGTTTAAAAATTGTCTATGATTGTGACCATCAATTCCTAAATGTTCAGCCACTTTGTCATCAAAAGTCCAACCAATATCATCATGACAGCGCACATAATTTACCCAATTACATTTGGGTGAAATACTGAAACTCTTTTGCATTGACTGGGTCAGTAAATTGGTCTTGCGCGTGGCAAGGCTATTCCACAATAACGCCATTAACAAAGGATTATAAGACAACTGACATTCTTCAGGATCAATGTACTTGAGCACTTCGTCTGGGTGCACAATTGCTTCAGATTTAAACACCACCGCTGGCGCTGATATTTGCAAACAGCTATTGAAAGCTTGAATTAATTTGTGTGCTTTATCTTGATTTTCACAGGTTGTGCCCATTTCTTTCCAAATGAAGGCGAGGGCATCTAAACGCAATGCTTCGCAACCTAAGTTGGCAAGAAATAACATTTCTGAGGTTATCCCATTAAAAACCGCAGGATTGGAGTAATTTAGATCCCATTGGAAATTATTGAAAGTAGTCCATACCCATTTCTGCGCATCTTCATTCCAGGTGTAGTTACCGCGTCGAACCTGAGGAAAGATTTCTCGTAAATTATGTTCGTACTGGTCGGGAATTGTGCGGTCATCGAACATATAATAAAAATCTTGGAATTCAGGATCACCTTGTTTCGCCGCCAACGCCCATTTGTGTTCATCTGACGTATGGTTAAACACAAAATCCAATACTAAGCTTATACCTTCTTTATTCAAGGCCTTTGCCAGTGCGATTAAATCTTTAGTGGTGCCTAACTTCTGATTAACTTTGCGATAATCGGATACAGCGTAGCCACCGTCACTATCGCCTTTTGGAGAATCATATAGCGGCATCAAGTGAAGGTAGGTTATCCCTAATGATTTTAGATAGGGTATTTTTGCTTGTAAATCTTGAAGGTCTTGAGCAAATAAGTCTACGTAGCACGCCATGCCAAGCATATTTTCATTTTTATACCACAATGGATCTGCAAGACGTTGTTTGTCTTTTTGTTTTAACGCCCTAGAGCGTTCGCCAAAGCCTTTCGCAAGGCAAACTATAAGCTCTTGAAGATAATAGAAAACGTCATAACGATGGCCGTAAATTTCTAGAAAAAGCGTAAATAATTTGGGAAAGTGATTGTGCAATCGTTGCTCAAATAATTGTTGGTCAGCTTTGCTCATCGAAGTCAGATCAATACTGTCTAAGATTCGTTTTAACGAGCGTTTACTCTCAATTTCTAGGTTCATAAATTACCCTGATAAGATATCTTTCTAATTCGATTAAGATTTATTTTATTGATGATACAGCGTGATAAAAGCATTATCAATAACAAATAAATAACATTTGTTAAGAATTTAATGGATTTAACTTAAACGTTACAGTAAAGTTACTTAAATTGCGTTTGTGAACTAACTAAACAGTTATTTGCAAAGGTCTGATACGAAAATCAAGCTAGGGCTTAAATTAACCCGATAGCTTAATCATAGAGTCATAATTTAAGTGGCGCTGTAGCGGGATTAGGTCGTAAGTCAGACGTTAACATTTACTGGTTTAGCTAGGTTTTAACAACATGAGTTAATAAAATTGAGATTTAGAAAATGAATACATATTTTGCAGCGATAGAAGGTGGCGGTACTAAATTCAACTGTGCAATTATCGATAAAGAACGGAAAGTTTTGGTCAGTAGACGCATCGATACTCGCACTCCGGAATACACTATTGGTGAAACGATTACATTCTTTAAACAGCAACAAGAAGCAGGTTATCACTTTAGCCAGCTCGGCTTGGCCAGTTTTGGTCCGATAGATCTTCAACCTCAATCGAAGACTTATGGATATATTACTAAAACCCCAAAACCGTCATGGTCGAACACGCCAATAGTCGGGCAACTGCAAAGCGCTTTAAACTGTAACGTGGTTATTGACACTGATGTGAATGCCGCGGCGCTTGCTGAATGTAAATGGGGTGCGGCAAAACATACATCTGTTTCTGTCTACGTGACCGTTGGCACTGGTGTTGGTGTCGGTATTGTTATCAACGGAGAAACCTTAAAAGGTTTGGTGCATCCTGAGTTGGGCCATATGCTAATTCCTGCGCCAGAGGGAATTAAAGGTGTCTGTCCTTTTCATGGGAATTGTGTTGAAGGGCTGGCTTCAGGCAAGGCGATGAGTGATATTTGGGGCACGCCTGCGGAAACTTTGGCTGATGATCACCGAGCCTGGGACGTGCAAGGGCAAGTGTTGGCAAAGTTAGCCCACAACCTTACGATTAGTTACAGTCCAGAACGAATTATTTTTGGTGGTGGCGTAATGGCCAAACCAGGTTTATTAGATAGAGTGATTAAATACACTGAAGAATCTTTAAGTGGATATGTGGTTTTTCCTAAAGAAATCGATTTACAGCATATTATTCAACGTCCAGGATTAGGTGAGTTTTCGGGGTTATTCGGTGCTTTAGCGCTTGTGATCGATAAGGGATAGTGGCGGAACTGGATTAAATTGAAAAATGTGAACACTTTCAACAAATAAGCATTTGTTTCTATCCGGCTGTCGAGATAAAGTTAACGCTGTATTTTTCCGATTGTAAAAAGGTGTTATGACAAATACTCCGACAGCCATCGAATTCGAAAACGTCACTTTTGGTTATCCCAATCAAACGACTAGATTTAAAATCGACTCGCCAAAGAATGCAATTGATATAAAAAAGTGGCATGTGGACCAAGGACGTTCGGTGTTTATCTCTGGGGAATCCGGCTCGGGGAAGAGTACGTTATTGAATCTGATCTGTGGCACCTTGGTCCCAACTAGTGGCAAAATATCGATCTTAGGGCAAACTTTTTCTAAATTATCGGAAAGAAAGCGGGACCGTTTCCGCGCGTTGCATATTGGGGTGGTATTTCAACAATTTAACCTCATTCCGTATTTAACGGTGAAGCAAAATATTGAGGTCGCCGCTTTTTTTGGCAAGGGCCGAAAATTTGCTCCAACTTCAAGTATTATAAATCTTTGTAGTCAGTTGAATTTAGCCAGTGAATTACTGCAAAAACCCGCCAATCAACTTAGTGTTGGGCAACAACAACGGGTGGCCATTGCTCGAGCTTTGATCAACCAGCCTGAACTGTTAGTTGTCGACGAACCCACCTCCGCCCTAGATACGTCAGCGCGAGATGGTTTCATCAAATTACTATTAGCATGTGCTAAGCAGTATCGGTTTACTTTGCTGTTTGTAAGCCATGATCTTAGTTTAGCAAACTACTTCGATCAGCATTTAAAACTAGCAGAGATTAACCATGCTCAAGAGGTGGTTGAATGATAATTAGTATTGCTGCACGCAGCCTAAAACATCGCTTACCAGCAGTATTACTGACTATGCTATCGATTATTGTTAGCGTGTCTTTATTGCTCAGCGTGGAACATTTAAGAGTGCAGGCGAAAGCCAGTTTTGGTCGCACTATCTCTGGTGTTGATTTAATTGTCGGTGCACCAACGGGACAGTCAAATTTATTGTTATATTCGGTGTTTCGTATTGGCAGCCCAACCAATAGTGTTTCCTGGGATAGTTATCAATCTTTATCGAAACTACCTAGTGTGAAGTGGATTATTCCAGTGGCTTTAGGTGACTCCCATCGAGGGTATAGGGTGTTGGGCACTAATAATCAATATTTTAAGCATTTTCAGTACGGCAATAAACAGCCTTTAGTCATCAATAGCGGAACATCATTTGAGTCAACATTTGATGCTGTCATTGGTTCAGAAGTTGCTCGTAAACTCAATTATAAATTAGGCGATGAAATCGCGATGTCCCATGGGTTAGCTGACGTGAGTTTCAGCAAGCATGTACACTCGCCATTTACTATCACGGGTATACTCGCACCAACAGGTACGCCGGTTGATAGAACTATTCACGTCAGTATGAGTGGCCTGGAAGTTGCGCATATGAGTGAAGCAAAAATAGATGAAATACAGCATAAAATCGAATCAGGACAACCAGTTAATATAGCTGTAGATAGCGTGACAGCAATGTTCATTGGCCTCAATTCGAAGATGCAAATTTTTCAATTGCAACGTTCAATCAATACCTATAAACAAGAACCTATGTTAGCGATCATTCCCGGCGTGGCCTTTGCTGAGTTATGGCAATTAGTCGGTAGTGTCGAAAGTCTCTTGTTGTTTATTTCGGTGCTTATTTTGTTTTCATCGTTACTTGGACTTGCCACTATGTTGCTCACCACTGTGCGCGAACGACGTCAAGAAATGGCTGTGTTGCGGGCGATAGGTGCCCATTCGTGGGTGGTGTTTTTGCTGATCCAAATTGAAGCCTTATTACTGAGTTTATGTGCAAGTTTGATTGCATTAGTGGTTGTTTGGGGTGGTTTTCAATATGGCGCGTCCTGGCTAAGCGCCGAGTACGGTCTATTTATTGAAAATACTATTTTAGGCACCCGTTCTCTAGTCATTATTGGGATTGTCTGTGCGGCTACCTTTGTGATTGCAAGTATTCCCGCTTTGAGCGCTTATCGTCAGTCGATTCAACAGGGAATTCAAGGGAAATGAGTGATACAAAAGAACCCGCTCAATTAACTCACTCACAAGCAATGCGCTATAGCCGGCATATCATGTTGTCCGGATTTGACTTGGAAAAACAAGAGTTACTATTATCCAAAAAAGTGCTGTTAATAGGAGTGGGAGGTTTAGGTTGTGCCGCAGCTCAATATATAGTGGCAAGTGGTGTGGCAGGGATTACCTTAGTTGATGATGACATTGTCGATGAATCTAATTTGCAAAGACAGATACTGCATAATGAATCCAATATTGGCGAGAACAAGTGCACATCTGCAAAACGCAAATTAGCGATGTTAAATAGCAGTACAAATATTACTGTAATTGAACGCCGTTTAGATACTTCAGCATTAGATAAGATAATAAAAAATCATCATATTGTAGTGGATTGCTGTGATAATTTAGCGACTCGAAATCAATTGAATTTGGCCTGTTTAAAAGCAAATAAACCGCTAGTTTCAGGTGCGGCTATTCGCATGGAAGGGCAAATATTTAGTATGCAACCGGCCAAACAAAGTGCCTGTTACGGATGTTTGAGCAGACATTTTGGAGAGCAGCAATTAAGTTGCAGCGAGGCAGGGGTATTGTCTCCTCTGGTGGGCGTTATTGGTGCCATGCAGGCATTAGAAACACTCAAGATATTAGTCGATTTCGGACAAACATTAAGCAATAAACTGATGTTATTTGACGCAATGTCTATGCAATGGCAAACACTTAATCTAAATAGAAGTGCTAAGTGCCAGACTTGCTCTGTATTTGATTTAAAATAATTAAAATCGTGAACAAACTGAATGCTACCGTTAGCGTTTTAAAAGACCTTTTCACTGTTTGCTGAATAATAGGAGTTAGCATGTCAGTACCAATTTCTTATCAAGGCATTTTTTTCTTAATCACAATGACTTGTGTCTCTGTGTTCGCTCACGCTGCCGAAACAGATAACACCGAGCTTTTTCAACAATTACTGGATGATCATTGGCAACATGAAAATCAGGAAAAAGTGTTTTTTAGAAACGATCCTGATGCGTTTAGAACGAATGGCAAATTACCCGATATGTCTGAAAAAGGACGGCAAAGAAGAGAAAAGTTTAACCAAACCTTGATTCAACGATTAGCCAGAATTGATGTATCGCAATTGTCAGAAAATAATCAGGTAACTTACAAGTTATTTTCTTATGAAAGACAAGCCGAAGCCAAAACCTATCAGCAACTAGATCGCTATTTTCCATTAAATTATTACGCTGGATATCACAGCTATTTTGCCGGCGCACCAGCAAATATGTCGTTTTTAAGCGCTGAAGATTATGATAATTATTTGCTTAGTTTGGCCGACTTTCCGCGTTATAATCAAACGTTTTTAAGTGATTTGTCTGAGGCCGTCAACAAAGGTTATGTGCATTACTGCGAAACCTTTAAAAACTATGATAAATCTATCAGCAAACATATTGTAAACAATGTTGAAGACAGTGTTTTTTGGGCTCCATTTGCGACTCTTCCTGCGCGTATTTCTGCTCAAGAAAAACACAAATACCAGCAACAAGCTAAACGCCTGATCATGCAAACTGTCATCCCCGAGTACCAAAAGTTCTATGATTTTTTCACTCAACAATACATGCCTAATTGTCGCAAAACTGCGGGTATTAGCAGCGTTGATAACGGTGCTCAATACTATAAATATCTAATCGAGTACTACACCACAACAGATTTAAGCGCTGAAGAAATCCATCAAATTGGCTTAGAAGAAGTGGTCCGGATCAGATCTGAAATGCAAAGCATCATTGCAAAAGTAGGCTTTCAAGGCAGTTTCAGTGAATTTATACATTACTTGCGAACAGACGAGAAATTCTACACTGATACAGCACTGGACATGGTAGAAAAAGCCAGCTACATCACACGTAAGATGGCGGGCCAATTACCGAAGTGGTTTAGTGTGTTACCGCGCACTACATTCGACATTAAATCCAGTCCCAACGGCGGAGCCTATTATGTTTCCTCTGATGGCAGTGGCACTACATCTGGTACATACTTTTTAGATACCAAAGATTTAAAAAGCCAACCTCTTTACACTTTAGAGGCGCTGACATTCCACGAAGCAGAACCCGGTCATCATTTCCAAAGCTCCATTGCACAAGAAATTGATATGGCCAATTTTAGAAAAAAACTTTATCACTCCGCATATGGTGAAGGTTGGGGACTGTATTCTGAGCGTTTGGGCAAGGAAATGGGCTTTTATCAAGACCCAATCAGTGACTTTGGTCGCTTGACGTTCGAAGCGTGGCGCGCATGTCGCTTAGTGGTCGATACCGGCATCCATGCCAAAGGCTGGACTCGCCAGCAAGCTATCGATTATTTGGCAAGAAATACAGCGCTGAGTATGAACGAAGTGATTGGCCAAATTGACCGCTATATTAGTTGGCCAGGACAGGCGTTATCTTACAAAATTGGTGAGCTAAAAATTATGCAGTTACGGCAATATGCTCAGACCGAATTGGGCGAACAATTCGATGTGCGTAAATTTCATGATCAAATTCTTAAAAACGGCAGTTTACCCCTCGATTTACTAGAAGAGTTGACGAAAGACTGGGTTGCCCAACAGAAAATTTAATGGTTTAAATTAGGATGTTAAATTGAATAATTTGGAACGCTTTAAAATAGCTTATTTAAAGGCAGTAAGCATATTAATGTTGCTCGTATGCACCTTTAATGGGTACGCACAGGATACTTTGGTAAAACAAATACCACAGGGTTTTGTTACTGGGATTAAGCAAGATCAGAGTATCCAATTCAAAGGCATTCCTTATGCAAAGGCGCCGGTTGATGCGCTGCGTTGGCGACCTCCTGTAGCGCCTGAAAGTTTTGCGGGCCCCCTTGTTGCTGATCAATTTGGGCCAGCTTGTCCGCAACGAAATGGCAATTTAACCCAAAGCGAAAACTGTCTAACCCTGAATATTTTCACCCCAGAAACCCCAACCAATTTGAGTGAAACATCTTTACCTGTTCTAGTATGGATTCACGGCGGAGGTTATGTTGCTGGTTCGGGGAATATTAAGCCTGATAGTCATAAAAACTGGACCGATAATGGGATTATATTGGTCACCTTTAATTATAGGTTAGGGGCGCTGGGAATATTTGCTCCAAGTGCCTTGGACTTGCCTGATGGAAATAACTTCAGCGTGATGGATATGGTCGCTGCGCTGAAGTGGATTAAAACCAATATTGGTGCATTTGGTGGCGATCCCAATCGAGTTACTATAGCGGGCGGCTCCGCTGGCGGCATGGCGATTCAAATGCTTATGGTCAATCAGGAAAGTCGCGGATTATTCCAAGGGGCTATAGCGCAAAGTGGATACGGCGCTTGGCCACTTCCTAGAGTGTCATCTGTTATTGCACTAGCTGGCAGTCCTGATGCACAAACAATTTCCGATAAAATTGCAATGCGTGCGTTAAATGCAGCGCAAGATAGTATAAATTCAGTGTCACTCTATGCACTGCCGGCTGATAAATTGGTTTCTGCAATTGATGGCTTTCATGTCCCCATTGTCGATGGAAAAACGTTGCCAGAAGAGCCTGCGATAATGTTTATGCAAGGCAAACAACATGATGTTCCTTATATCAGTGGCGGGAATAGTTTTGATGGTAGCGTGTTTCCTTATTCTGGCGTCCCAGCAGAGCACTTATTGTCATTGATGGGGAATCAAAAGGCACAGGCAGAAAAAGTTTATGAATTAACAACGCCTTCTATTCAAGCGCTGCCTTATCAGCATTTGTTTGGTGATTTGAGGTATGTGATAGCCGCGAAAATCACCTCACAAAGCATGAATCGAATAGGGCAAGCTGGTTATAGATATTTTTTTGATTATGTGAGTGATGCGCAGCAATACCCCAATGGTGCGAATCACGCTGCTGAGACATACTTCTTATTTAGGCCAGACAATGTGCCTGTATTAAACAAAATGCGTCAATACTGGTACAACTTTATAAAATCTCACAACCCGAACGGAGATGATCTGCCTGCATGGCCTAATTTAACGGATAAAAACTCACAATGGTTAAAAATCTCCGATAAGATTTCCGCCACATCACAGGTGCGAGAAGGTAAACTCAAGGTTCTTGAAAAAGTATTTCTGCAGCGCACTCGCGGGGTGATTAAGCAATAAACAAAGCACTATTAAACTTGTTCGGTTAAATACAACCCGTGTTCATTGATATATTGAGCGACCTCTTTGGGGACTTGCTTATCAATGTCTTGGTGGTTTATGAGATTGTTACGCACCGCAGTTGAGCGTATAGCTACACGTTCAGGTACTACCAATATTTCCCACTTATCTGAAACTTCTTGGGATTTATAAAACTTGTGCCAATTTATTTGATTATCAGGTCCCATGACGAATGTGAGTTTTGCATCAGGAAAGTATTCTGCTTGCAAGTAGGTTAATAAATCAAAGGTGTAAATTGGGTTGGTACCATCACTTAGTTGATCTTCAACCGGGAATACTTCAATCTTAGGTTCATTAAGTTGTTGTGCGAATAGGTGTAACATTGCCACTCTGTGTTCATAAGAGAGCATTTTTTTTGAGAAAGCATGAGCATATGAGGGAATTAATAATATGCTGTCGAATGTCGGTTGTTGTGAAGCGATGTATTCTACTGCGTCTTGATGCCCTAAAGTGGGAGGGTTAAATGCCGCACCAAAAATCGCTATGTTCATATGTAGGGTTCCAGTAAAAACAATTGTTATGACGAATTAGAGTAAGGGTTAACGCCTTACTATTGAGCCATAACTTTGGCGAAAAGTGTAGTAAAAACCATTAAAAATTATAATCATAAAACTCAAAATGTTGTGTAAATGTATACAGCGTAAATGCGGTATTAAATTTCAGGAAAAAGGTGTTAATGAAATCTAAAATAGCGTCAATTAATGTGGATCCACAAAAAGGTTTTACACCTCTTTGCCCAGATGAACTGCCAGTCAATGAGGGCGATCAAATTGTTCCTGAACTCCTTGCTCAAAATGCATTAGCAGATTTAATAATTGGCTCCAGTGATGCACATTGTGAACAGGCTTTGTTCCGAGTCGACAAAGATGAAGAGCAATTTAAACCGCTTGATCACGCCAATACTGATTGCACTTTCAAAATGCATTGTCGTCCTGGAACCAAAGGATTTGAGCTTTTGGATGGCTTACCAACGGCCACTGAATACGATTTTTTTGTTTGGAAAGGTGTGGCACCAGACTTACATCCGTATGGCGCTTGTTATCATGACCTCGCGGAAAAATTATCAACGGGGATCATTGAATATTTAGTGTTTAATAATGTCGATACTGTGATTGTTGGTGGCTTAGCGACTGATTATTGTGTCGCCACCACGGCCTTACAATTGCAAGCTTCCCAGCGTTTTGATGTTGTCCTCAATTTAGCTGCGTGTCGTGGTATTACTCCGCAAGGGGTCACTGAGAAAATAGAGTTAATGCAAAGCCAAGGGATCACTATTTTGCAAAATAGTCATGAGCTAAAAAAATGGTTAGCTAATCGGAGTGCTGGTTAGTGAACTTTTCGAAAGCGTCAGTTAAGCGCAATTCTTTATTTCGGAAAAACCTCAATTTTTCCACCTTAGATAATGACTATTATAAAATGAATATGTGGCAGTGCTTTATGCATCAATATCCCTATATTGAAGAAGCCGAATATCGTTTTTTTATGCGCAGTGATGTGGACTTGAGACCTTACAAAGCTGAAATCCAGCAAGAGTTGCAAAAACTGGACGGCCTTAAATTTACAGATGATCAAATTCGCTGGTTGGAAAAGACACCTTGGTATACCAAAGATTTCATAGAATGGGCGCGAATGTGGTCCTTTCAGAGTCGATTTTTGTACATAACCGAAGAAAATGAGCAATTGTCGATAAGTGCCCGTGGCCCACTAATGCATATTCATAATTTTGAAATGCCAGTTTTATCGACGGTCGCTGAAGTGTATAACCGCCGTAATTATCCGAATAAGTCATATCAAGATGTGCGAAAACCTTTATTTAAAAAAATTGATTGGTTAAAAGAGCAACACCAGAAACATGACCTCAGCGGCTTAACCTTAGCTGATTTTGGGACTCGCCGTAGATTTAGCTATGAAACTCAATTAACCGTAGTTGATATGCTAAACAAGCAATTGCCTGAATTTTTTATTGGCACTTCTAACATGCACATTGCTAAAGAGTTAGGGGTTAATCCCATAGGTACTATGGCACATGAAATATTTATGCTATCGCAACAGGTAGGCGTGCAATTAGCACACTCCCAAAAGCATACGTTAGAATGCTGGGTGAAAGAGTTTCGCGGACAACTAGGTTACGCCCTAACTGATATTATTGGTATGGACGCATTTGTCCGAGATTTTGATTTGTATTTTGCAAAGTTGTTCGAGGGATTGCGACAAGACTCAGGCTGTCCTTTTGAATTCGGTGAAAAAGCGATAAAAATGTATTCAGATCTGAAACTCGATCCGAAAACAAAAACGGTAATTTTCAGTGATGCCCTGAACTTTGAAAAAATGGTCGAGTTATTTCTGCATTTTCGCGGACGCATTCGCACATCTTTTGGTATAGGGACCTTTTTATCAAATGATGTGGACGGGGTTGAACCTCTAAATATGGTGATGAAGCTGGTTAAAGTAAATGGTAAACCTGTCGCAAAAATATCTGACACCGCAGGCAAAAACTTGTGTGATGATGAGAATTTTGTGCGCTATCTAAAGGACGTTTATAACGTTACTTGGGCTTAAAAAGAGCACTTATGAAGTGAAAAAACCTGAACTCACTGTATTCAGGCTTTTTTTGTTATTGTGGTTAATCTGTAGGATATTGTTGGCTAATCCGATAAATCAACAGCGCCGCCTTGTGCATATTCTTCGCGAAGCTCGTCATATCAGCAATCTCGCCTTTTGTATGACCGCCGGTTCCCATTAAACCTAAACCATCAAGGGCCATGTCTACGTGCTCTGCGGCGAATGAAATATCAGCGGCCCCTGCGTTACGCGGGTTGACGGCTGCCACTTTACCGTAACCGAGGGATTCACTGATATCACTATACCATTGCAACAATTGATAATTCTGCTGAGTTGGAGCCATAGGTGGATAGCCTTCACCAATCACTAGCGTGGCGCTGGTATGCAGTAAGTTTTGTTTTACAATCTTATGCATAGTGGTTTTTGCGGTATTCAACTCATCTTGAGTCAATGCTCTTATTCCACCTTTTACTATTAGATGCTGAGCTACTACGTTATTTTTACCAAATGTTGTGCCACTGGCAGTTTCATCTTCGAAGTTTACTTCGGTACCGCCTAAGATAACCCCTGGATTGAAGGTTAAATCACCAAGGTTGGCTAACTCCTGACGAAATGTATCTAGGATACGAGCACCTTCAAAAATAGCGCCAAAGCCCACCTTTTCGCTAAATATTTGCGAGGAATGGGCTGGCCGTCCGGTTACATCTAGTTGCCAATCAACCGAACCTCTACGGGCAACCACTGCGGTTTCTATATTGCCATCACCATCTTCGAACCCAAGAGCGATATCTGCCCATTTGGCAGCGTTGATAATTGCCGCTTTTGAGGCGGATAAGGGTTTACCGCTGCGTTCTTCATCGCCAGTCATGACAATCTGAATGCTTACATCATCAAGCAGTCCTAGGTGTTTAAGGGCGCGCATCACTTCAATAATAATAACGTCTCCGCCTTTCATATCTGTGACACCAGGGCCTGAAGCTTTATTGTCAGCTAAAGCTTGGTAGGTTTGAAATGCATCTGTCTTAGCAAATACCGTATCTAGGTGACCGATCATTAGAATTTTCGGACCTTTTGTTCCATAGCGTGCAATCAAATGTCCAGCTCGTCCAAATTCAGCACCGTCTTGCCACTGGGTTTCAAATCCGAGTTGTTCTAATTCATTTTTAAATAACATTCCAACTTTTTTAACACCGCTAAAGTTCATGGTGCCGCTATTGATGTTAACCGACTCAATTAACAGGGCTTGCGCTTGTGGAAGTTGTTGATTTAATGTGTCAACGATTTTAGATTCGATTTGTGGCTGAGTCTGGGCCGCGTTTATCGCCAATGAAATTAGCATTAAAGAACAGATAAAAGAGATTCGAAACTTCATAATAATCCATAGGGTTTGATTTATTTAACAGGATAAAATTTGCGTCTTATAAAGTCTAGTTATAAGAAAAAAGAGTAAATCCGTTTATTTTTACTATCTGATTAAGTATCGAGCTATAAATATTCCCCATATTCCTGTAAATTACGCGCACTTTTTGTCATCATGTAACGTCAATGCCACTTATCATCCGCTGTGGATTGACCACCAAATTCAACGAGGAATCATATGAAAACACTTTCTGACATAGCCGTAGTAGGCTTAGCCGTAATGGGCGAAAACCTAATTTTAAATATGGCCAGTAAAGGGTTTACGGTCACGGCTTATAACCGCTCGTATAGCAAAGTGGAAAATTTTCTCGCGACCCGAGCGAAAGATAAAACGATTCGTGGTGCCGACTCTATTGAGTCACTAGTTGCATCATTGAGTTCGCCTCGCAAGATTATGCTAATGGTTAAATCTGGTCAGCCAGTAGATGATTTTATACAACAGCTCATTCCACATTTGGATAAAGGTGACATTATCATTGATGGTGGAAACAGCCAGTTTGAAGATTCTAATCGTCGTACCGCTATGTTATCGGACAAAGGTTTGTTGTATGTAGGGACGGGCGTGTCAGGTGGAGAAGAAGGCGCGTTGCTTGGTCCTTCAATTATGCCCGGTGGAAATCCTGAAGCATGGCCTCATGTGAAACCTATTTTTCAAGCTATTTCAGCGAAAGTTAAAGACGAAAATGGCGAGCTATCAATTCCATGTTGTGATTGGGTTGGTGAAGGTGGAGCGGGTCACTTTGTAAAAATGGTACATAACGGCATTGAATATGGTGATATGCAAATCATTTGCGAGGGCTTCATTTTAATGCAAGATTTGTTGGGAATGAGTACCGACGAAATGCAAGCTGTCTTTAAACAGTGGAATGAAACTGAATTATCAAGTTACCTGACAGAAATCACCGCTGATATTTTAGGTTACAAAGAAAATGGTGAAGCGCTGGTTAATAGTATTTTGGATACCGCAGGGCAAAAGGGAACGGGTAAATGGACCGGTATTACGGCCTTGCACTTAGGTGTTCCTCTAACCCTAATAGGTGAAGCTGTTTTTGCTCGTTGTCTCTCTGCAATAAAAGATCAACGAGTACAGGCTGCTAAGACCATATCTGGACCAAAAGCAGAATTTACCGGCGATAAGGTGGCTTTCCTTGAAAGCTTACGCCAAGCATTGCTTGCTTCAAAAATAGTCTCTTATGCACAAGGGTTTGCGGTACTGCAAGAGGCAGCCAAAGAATATAAATGGAATCTCGATTATGGCAGTATTGCGATGATGTGGCGTGAAGGATGTATTATTCGTTCAGTATTTTTGGATAACATTAAAGCCGCTTACGATAATAACCCTAATTTGGATAATTTATTGCTAGATGATTATTTCAATCAAGTGGTTGCCAAGGCTCAACAAGGCTGGCGTGAAGTGGTTGCAACTTCAGCAATGCAAGGTGTGGCAGTGCCTTGTTTGTCGTCTGCACTGAGCTATTTTGACGGATATCGTACGGAAAACTTACCTGCTAATCTGTTGCAGGCCCAACGCGACTATTTCGGTGCGCACACTTATGAGCGTAAAGATAAACCTCGCGGAGAATTTTTCCATACAAATTGGACTGGTAGAGGCGGTGATACTGCTTCCACTACTTACGATGTATAATTGGTAATATCGCGACAAAAGGCTGCATATTGCAGCCTTTTTTGCAGGCGTATATTAATTTTCCGGCCATCTTAACGATTGCTGTATTAACGGCACAAAATGCCTCGCTAACTGAGTGTGTTGGGCTAGGGTTGGGTGAGGATCAAAATTGTCTCCTTTACAATTAATACAGGCTAAATAATCCAGTTGTGGCTCCTTTAGCTCATCCACAAGATCTTTTAAAGATTGGATTAAGATTCGTTTTTTGACTTCATTTTCAGAGGTGTCGCATAACATGGGTCCTTCTGAAATCATGATTTGAACATCAGGATATAAATTCAATAAGTGTTTTACACCAAGGGCATAAGTTCGTTTAAAAATACTCAGGTCAGGCGTATTGGTATAAAAATCATTTGTCCCCAAACAAATGAAAATGCCGTCTGGTATGTAGGCATCAACTGGCCACTTTTGGGTATAGGGAGGCACGGGTATTGTCAGTGGAAAAATCTCTGGTAATTGGGCTTCACTCGCTAGCATGTTTGAACCTTGGATTAGTCCTCGGCCACCAAACCCAATAAGATGCACTTGAGCTTTGAGTAAACGTCCTAATTGCATACCAAAAGATTGATAAGCATTGGCCAATTGAGGTCCTTTTTTCGCATTAGGATGTCGCTCCATTAATGCGCCTGTCACAATAGAATCACCTATGAATATCAACTTTCTATCAGGAAGTTGGGGCGGTTCAATAAGTTCACCATCTTGTATGAGTAATGAGATTAAATTAATAACACCGTGCCAAGACTCCCCCCGATTAAGTAATTCAATTTTGACATTTTGTTTATGTTTTGCCGAAAATATGCGGAACGTTTTAGGTGTTTTCGCAATAACAAGCTGTTTGCTAAGGGTGTTATTGATGATCACATCTATTCTGCCTTTACCAACGCTACATTTAGCGACTAATTCGACATTTTTAGCCTGCACATTGAATGAAATGCTTACACCTGGATAACTAAACGCGATTCCTTCATCTAACCTCAGGATTCTACCCATAACTGTTATTTTTGCGTTATTACAATCGATGATATTTTTCATTTGCAGACTAAATTCAGTTAGTTATGCGATATTTGACACTAATTATAAGGTAGATGGTATGACGAATTACACAGTAAAGAGTAAACTATCACTGAATTGTTTTGTTGGGTTACACAATCAGTAACACTCTCTAGTTGGAATTCAATAGATTCCATCCAGAACTGGGTTACTTTCCCGATTGTGACTTGTGAAACGCTTCTCCCCAATTTTCCAGAAAATCTGGACATTTTATGCCCCGCTTTTTGCGGGGCTTTTTTTATTTCTGGCTTATCAATCTGACACTTGCTGATATTTTAATCAATTTTCGGCGAGCTGAATTTTTCGTTTTAAATTTTTCGGTAATTTTTTTTCGATTTTTACAAAACAAAATTTCGATTATAAATTTCAAATTTATCTTGAAAATTAAGATTTCAAATGTGAAAAAGCAATATAAAACAACTAGTTAAATCTATGCAAACGATTGTTATTGATGTTTGGGTATATAAATTGCCCCGATTAAGTGTTGGTTTGTAATGAGTAACTTACTATTTTGTAACGTTTTTTTAGCAAAATAGGTTGATAAATTAGGCATACCCAACTATAAATAAAACTGTGATTAGGCTATAAAAATTCTTATACATCAAAAAATAGCTTATCCAACATGACGATTTCAGTATCGGTGCGCCAATAAGGACTTAACTGAATCGCATGATTACGTCGAACAATGGACGGAAAAACCAAACATTTAATTATGGGAACAACACATGAAGAATAACTTTTCTAAACTCTCTATGGGGATCAAAATGGGATTGTCAGCAACAGCTGCATTGTCTTTGACAATGACCGCACCGCTGATGGCTCAAGAGTCCACAGACAAAAATGCAAACGTTGAAAAAATAGCGGTAGTTGGTAGCCGCGCGGCACCACGTTCTGTTGGTGATTCTCCAGTACCAATTGATATTATTGGTTCTGATGAGCTAACAAAAGCGGGTAATACCGATATGTTAGAAATACTTAAAGGTACAGTGCCTTCACTTAACGTGCATACTAACCCTATCAGCGATGCGGCATCTTTAGTACGTCCTGCGAATTTAAGAGGCTTGTCTGCAGATAGCACCTTAGTTTTGTTAAATGGTAAGCGTCGTCACCGTTCTTCGGTAATTGCTTTCTTAGGTGGTGGGATTAACGATGGGGCTCAAGGTCCAGATATTTCGGTTATTCCAAGTATTGCGTTAAAACAGGTCGAAGTGTTAAGAGATGGTGCTGCGGCACAATATGGTTCTGATGCAATTGCCGGTGTAATGAACTTTGTGCTCAAAGATGATTCAGAAGGTGGTTCATTGGTTGTTCGCCACGGTGAATATTATGAAGGTGATGGCACTACAACAGAAATTTCTGGTAACGTAGGTATGCCATTTACTGATGATGGCTTTGCAAATTTGAGCTTTCAATACAAAAACTCTGATGCTACGAGTCGCAGTGTACAACGCCCAGATGCCGCAGCGTTTGCTGATGCTGGTTTGACCGTTGAAGATCCTGCACAAATATGGGGTTCGCCTGAAATAAATGATGATATTACTATCTTTGGTAATGTTGGCTTAGATTTAGGTAATGACAAAGAATTTTACATGTTTGGTAACTATTCCGAACGAGACGTGAGAGGGGGTTTTTACTATCGTAACCCCACAACTCGTCCTGGCGTTTATGGCGGCATAGTACGTAACTTAGATGGCACGCCTTCTTATCGCCCTGGCGATGATGACCCTACCGGTCAAGCTGCTTGGGATGCTGCACCAGCGACTGTTTTAGTCGGTTCTTTAGATGGTCTAGAACAACAATTAAATTGCCCAGTGGTTGAATTAGGTGATAACGGTTTACCTGATCAAGGTGCGTTAGATTCTCTTACTGCAGCGAATTGTTTCTCGTTTAATCAAATGTTTCCGGCAGGATTTACGCCAAACTTCGGTGGAAATATTACCGATACTTCATTAACTATTGGTACTAAAGGCGAATTTAAAGAAGGTTTCGCTGAAGGTGTTTTATATGATGTGAGTGGTGCGGTTGGTCGAAATGAATCGCAGTTTTTCATTTATAACACCTTAAACGCCTCTCTTGGTCCTGATACTCCCCGTGACTTCTCTCCAGGTAAATATATTCAGCTAGAAAAAACATTCAATTTGGATTTGGTCAAATTGATTGATGCAGACTTATATAGCGAGATTAACCTTGCCGGTGGTCTTGAATGGCGAGAAGAGTCATTTGAAGTGGTTGCGGGTGACGAAGCGTCTTTTGTTGCTGGTGATCTTTTCTCTCAAGGCTTCAGTGTTGGCTCCAATGGTTTCCCTGGATTTAAACCTTCTGATCAAGGGGTTTCAACTCGACGCAGTGCAGCTTTATACGTAGATGCTGAAGTACCTTTCACAGAAGCGTTCTTGATGGGCTATGCGTTACGCTACGAAGATTATGATACCTTTGGTTCGACTACCAATTATAAGATCTCAGCGCAACTGCATGCAACCGATGACCTTTCATTCCGTGGTTCTGTAAGCACAGGTTTCCGTGCTCCTACAGTGGGTCAGGCGAACGTTAGTAACGTTCAAACCAACCTCGACAGTGGTGTACTAGTTGATTCAGCTTTGTTGCCACCAACGAATCCAATTTCTGTGCAACTTGGTGGTACTGAGCTAGAGCCAGAAGAATCACAAAGTTTCACCTTTGGTATGATTTATCAGGTTGGTAGCGTTTTCTTGACTGTTGACTACTACAATATTCAAGTTGAGGATCGTATTAGCCAATCAGATAAAATCAATCTTTCTGATGAAGATAAAGCCGTACTCAAAGATGCTGGTGTACAAAATGTCGATGGTTTGGCGCAAGTTAGCTTCTTTACCAATGACTTTGATACAACCACTCAAGGTATTGATGTTGTAGCGAATTACACTACCAGTCTTTTTGATGGAAATACCACGTTTGCTTTAGCCTATAACTGGAATGACACTGAAGTTGATAGATATTCTGACATTACTGGTGAGTTTAAAGTTAAGCGTATTGAAGAAGACTTACCAAACCACAGAGCAACTCTTACCTGGTCTCAAGGGTGGGATAGCTTCAGCATGTTTACACGTTTGAATTACTATGGTGAATATCAAGGTGTGCATGTAGATTATGATGCAACGGCAATTACTGCTGATTCAGCCGTTACGGTTGATTTTGAAGCGAGTTATTTCGTGAATGATGCAATTACTCTATCTGCTGGTGCGCAAAACTTGTTTGATCAGGATGCTGAAAAAATCAATATTCCTGCTGACCAAGGCATTGCGAATAACACATGGGGTGGCGTTTATTACGAAACTTCTCCTATGGGATTCAATGGTGGTTTTTATTACTTAAAAGCAACCTACAACTTCTAATCTAAGCGGAAGTATGAAAGCCTTGTCAGTAGACAAGGCTTTTTTTTTGAGAAGTGCGATAGAAATGCGAGAGAAATATTGAATAATCAAATTCGAATAGGAAATGACTATTTAGCCAAAGGTGATTTGCTCAATGCGCAGAAGATATTTGTTCAGTCACTGAAAAATGATCCAAATAACGGGGCAGGGTATCTCGGCTTAGGCAAAGTCGCTAAAGCGGCGTTGCAATATGATCAGGCTATCAATTTACTGCAAAAAGCCTGTCATTTATTAGATAAACAACCTGAGCCACTGTTAGAGCTAGCAGATGCTTTCGGTATTGTACATGCCACTGAGGATGCTCAGACTGTATTACGTTACGCTTATGAAAATTGTTCGCAAAACAAAGCTGTGCTGGCAGCATTGATACAACACTACATTGCCACTGCACAAAATACGCAAGCGCTGCCACTGCTTTGGTCACAAATTCGTTCTGCAGATCCAGAATTTTCAGCCTATGGATGGCTCGATTTAATTCGCACACAAGTGACACCCTTAAATCCAGATGAATGGGCATTATTGATGTCTAGCTACGCCAGTTCCACACCTGCATCACAGCAACGAATGCTACTTGATTACGCACTAGGTCAGGCATATGACAAACTGAAAAATTACCCCAAAGCCATAGAACACCTGCAAATGGCCAATGCATATCAGTTAACATTGTGTCCTTATAGAACGGAGCAGATGTCAGCATTTTTTTCGACACTTTCTGACAGCTATCAACAGGTTGCATTTGCGCAAAAGAAATCAAATGACAATACATATGCGGTTACCCCGGTTTTTATCCTAGGATTGCCCCGCACAGGCTCTACATTGTTGGAGCAAATGCTATGTCAGCACAGTGACATAAATAGCTGCGGTGAACAGGCATATCTAAGTCAATATAGTGTGCCTTTTTTAGAGAAAATGACGCAGTTGAGTTATCCTGAATTAGCTAGCAAGCTAAGCGAGTTTGATACCTCAAAGGTATCAGAACATTATTTAAAATTGATAAAAATTGGTTTAAATGAAGCTTTTATCATTAATAAGTTACCGGCAAATTTTCAAAATATCGGTCTAATTTATCAACTTTTCCCGAACGCAAAAGTGATTCATATTACTCGGCAGATTAAAGATGTTTCGCTATCGATTTATAAAAACTATTTCTACGAAAACGAACCATATTTTTGTGATATTGAGGAGTTTGATAAATATGTCAGTTTCTATCAGCAACAAATGCAGTTCTGGGAGGCGTTGATACCCAACAGAATCCTCACCATTACTTACGAAAATTTAGCCGCTGAGCCAAAACAAGTCATTAAAAACGTACTCAACCATATGGGACTTGAATGGCAGGCGTCTTGTGTGACTGCCATTGATGGCAAAGGAACTATCAATACTTTAAGTGCGGCACAAGTACGTAAACCTATTCACCACAAATCAATTGGCCAGTGGCAAAACTATAAAGCGCTTTTCAATTAGCTAAAAAAACGCCAAATGGCTTCCAGCCATACTAAGGTTAATATGGTCAATGCGATAAAAACTGCGGAGGATCCCATATCTTTAGCACGTCCAATCAAAATGTTATTTTCTAGCGTAACGGCATCCGCGAGCGCTTCAATGGCTGAGTTAATAATTTCTGCAAACAACACAAATAGTAATGTACCAATAAGCGCCATTAGATGGACTGTTGAAGAGGATAAAACAAAAGCAAAGGGCAGCATGACCATTACCAAAATTAGTTCTTGGCGAAATGCTGACTCATGTTGCCATGCTGCGCTAAATCCACGAAAAGAACACTGAGTAGCCTTGAATATCCGTGAAAATCCAGTGCCATTCGGTTTATTCACCAGCACCGATTCATCTTCAACCACCGATGCTTGAGTAACTTTGTTTTTCATATCTTTGTACTTCTGCTTTACTCGTCAACTCGCAACACTGTAACTTATCACTAAATGCGTTTTAGTTTGGGTAACGTTTTTGCAGTCCTTGATATACACAATCACTGTAATTGTGAAGGGTAATATCGAGTTCGTTTAACACTTCCACTAAGTGTTCATTGTCTTCACGACCTAGCCAAACTTTCAAATAACTACCGTCTTTATACCCATTATCTTGTCGAAAGAAGTTAAGCACGTTTTTACCAACGTACTGACGGTAAAGTTCATCCGAATCCATTTCCGCTTGTTCGACAATTTTGATGAATAGAGGCACAGAAAATCGTTTTGCTGCACATAAACCCGCCATTAGTTCCAAATTTTCTAAAATATCTTGGTCATTAAACGCATATTCTTTGCCGTCGAACGTAACTGACTGGACACCACTATTCAATTCACTTGCAATGGTTTCGGCAGAGGACTCTATGTTGCCATCAAAGTCGATAATGATTGCGGAAAGAGCAAAGTGCCAAATGTCCACTAATTCCATTTGCAACTGGGGTAGGTCTTTTTGCTGCGCTTTCCACCATTTCCAACCATGATGTTCAATCCCCTCGACCGCCTCTATCATTGCAGCTCTAAGGTATTGATATCCGGCAGTTAACCACTGAGCATTAACCTTTTGATTCATTTTGGCTTGAAGGTTAAGCATGGTGTTAAGTTGAGTAGAGGAAAGCATAATAGTCCTTATGTAGAATTAGCGAGTGCATAGTGTACTTGTTTTGTGATAATCGGCATAGCCTGAAACAGACTAATCATAATTATAATATTAACCTTAAGATAGTATGAATATCCTCATGTATTAAGCATGGATTGGGCTTATTTCTATCAGGTAATAAACTAAAAATTTAGGAGACAGGTGTGAAAAAATACGTAGTTATTTGCTTGATGTTATTTTCATCAGTTGCGTTTTCCCAGAGTAAGTCGATAAATGACTTTACCAGTGGAATGCAATCAAAGGAGGGGTTTTACACCGTCTATTATGAACAAGATAGTGGGAAGTTGTATTTACAAATTGAAAACTTTGGGCAACAAGTATTGTTCCAAAGTAGTTTGCCACAAGGCATAGGCTCGAATGATATCGGCCTAGACAGACTCCAGCTTGGTAAAACTCGTTTAGTGGTTTTTGAGCGCTTTGGCGATAAAGTTTTGCTAAAACAGTTAAATACCATGTTTCGTTCTACAACCGATAATGCTGCCGAGGCTGCTAGTATCGATGAGGCTTTTGCTGACTCTGTCATTGCTGGTTTTACGGTTGTTGCACAGCAAGATGGCGCCGTTTTAGTCGATTATACTGATTTCCTTTTGTCTGATATCCATGGTATTTCCCAGCGCCTAACTCGTGCTAAGCAGGGCAGCTTCAAAGTCGACTCGAAGCGCAGTGCAGTGTATATGCCGCGCACAAAATCCTTTGTTGATAATACCGAAATGGAATCATTAGTCACTTTTGGTGGCACCAATCCAGGCAAATACTTGCAGCAAGTAACCCCTTCTCCAGATAGTGTTACTGTGCATTTACATCATTCTTTGATCAGATTACCTGATGATAATTATAAACCGCGGGCATTCAGCCCTAATTCCGGTTTTAACAAGATGACCTATCAGGATTATTCAGTTCCTATCGAAGCATCGATGGAACAAAGCTTAATAACTCGCCACCGTTTGTTTAAGAAAGATCCAAAAGCAGCAGTAAGTGAAGCAGTTGAGCCTATTATCTATTATTTAGATCCAGGTGTGCCAGAGCCGGTCAGAAGTGCCTTGTATGAAGGTGCTATGTGGTGGGATCAAGCCTTTACTAAAATAGGTTATAAAAACGCGTTTCAAGTGAAAATGTTACCTGAAGACGCGGATCCAATGGACGTAAGATACAACGTCATTAACTGGGTGCACAGAGCAACACGCGGATGGTCTTACGGAATGTCAGTGCGTGATCCACGTACGGGTGAGATTATAAAGGGGCAGGTTACCCTTGGTTCTTTGCGCGTCCGTCAGGATTATCTTATCGCCTTAGGTTTAACCAGTCCGTTTAAACAAAGCGATAGCAGCATTGAGGCGCAAAAAGAAATGGCGTTAGCCAGAATCAGACAATTATCTGCCCATGAAGTTGGCCATACGCTAGGTATTGCTCATAACTTCGCAGCCAGTGCCTATGGTCGCGAGTCGGTAATGGATTATCCTCATCCTACTGTGACGGTAAAAGATGGCAAAGTTGATATTTCCGATGCGTACGCAGTAGGTATGGGAAAATGGGATGACCATGTGATCGCTTACGGTTATCAAGATTTGCCAGATAATGCTGATGAAGCCGATTATTTACAAAATACGATTCAAACCGCGCTCACTTCAGGTTTGCTCTATATCAGCGATCGTGATGCCAGACCTAGTCACGCCATTAGCCCAATTGGTCACTTATGGGATAACGGTAAAGATCCGGTAGAAGAGCTGCACAATCTGATCGAGGTGCGTAAAGTTGCATTATCACAATTTGGGATTAATTCTATTCCAGAAGGTACAACTTTAGCTTCATTGCAAGAAACCTTAGTACCTGTTTATTACTTGCATCGTTATCAATTGGATGCAGTGGCTAAACTTATTGGTGGTTTAAACTATGCCTACGAAAGTAAAGGCGATTATAGTCAGCCCAAGGGCGTGTCGTTTGTTGAACAAAGCAAGCAGATGGCCGCGTTAGATGCCATGATCGAAACGCTTTCGCCGAAGTTTTTACATATACCTGAGAACATTAGTTCTTTGATTACACCTAAAAGCCTTGGCGAGTCTAATACCCGTGAAAGCTTCAATGGTCGTAATGGTTTGAGTTTTGATCCTATCAGTGCCGCAGAATCAGGAGCGGGTTATACCTTGAGCTTAATGCTAACAGCTGAGAGATTAAACCGTCTCGCTGCGCGTCCTATTAATAGTCGTGATCAACTAACAATCCCTGTTTTATTAGAAAAATTATTCGCGGCTACTTTACAACAAAAGCCGAGTAAATTTGCTGCTGATGTTAAACAACGGGTAGATTATGTAGTGCTCAATAGTGTCATTCAAGCTATGCAAGCTGAAGATATCGCACCAGAAGCTAAAGGGGCTTTATTAGCTGGCTTGATGGACTTACATAGTTGGTTGAAAAAGAACTCTCGTTATGGCCAAAATAAAGTAATGGCTAAACAGTTAGACTGGTTTATGGCAACAGGTGACTGGAAAGGTAACTTTGAAGTGAAACCGCTTCCTCCAGGTTCGCCAATCTAAATACTTATTTTATATTTACTGTATAAGCCGGCTATTGCCGGCTTTTTTTATGGTTATCCTGAATTTTTTGACGTTACACAAATTGATACTCAGTAATTTTTATTTTTCATGTACTTAGCCGTCATAATTGTCAAAGTGATGGTAAAATGACTTTTACTATCTTTGCTAAACGAGCATTGATTAATCCCTTTAATTTAAATTTTGTCACATGTGGTGTGTGCTTGGGTTGTGTTTTAAATGAAAAGTAGAAGAGTGCATAAAGTCCTAGGGTTGCTATTAGTTTTACCTATGATTGGTTGGGTAATTACGGGGCTCATATTTTTTATAAAGCCAGGTTATCAAGATGCATATGAACAGTTAGCGATTAAAACTTACCCATTGGAGCAATCATTTGTCATCCCAAATTCAACTAATTGGATAGAAGCAAGAGTTGTTAAGACGATACTAGGACATCATTTACTGGTCAAAACAGCACAGGGATTTGAGCATCTAGATCCAGTTTCCTATCTCCCTAAAACGCTTTCCGAACAATCTGAATTTCATACGCTGGTAAATGATGCTGTTTTGCATAATCCACAACGTTATGGAAATGTAGTGTCGAGTGACGGTTATAAAGCAAAAACAAACACTGGGGTTGAAGTGAATCTTAATTGGAATCGCTTAACCTTAAGTCAAAGTGGTGGTGACACCAAGTTAATAAACACCCTGTATAAAATTCACTATTTACAATGGACTCCGTTTAAAGAATTCAATCAAATTTTGGGATTTTCGGGTCTCATTTTATTACTTCTATTAACCATTTTAGGCATCAAAATATACCTATCAAGCAAAGGTAACATCAAGATTAATAGGGGATAAATTAAACCGCTAAAATTGCGACCTAATTTATGCCGTTTAAAAATTAATTTTAATAACAGTGGCGACTCCTGCGACATTTATTACATCACTCACCTATATAATATTTGACATATGAAATTTCACATATATGATTAATCACATATATGAATAATCGAATGTGTTTATGAGTCCTTTACAAGTTTTTAAATGTCTTTCTGACGATACTCGACTTAAATCCTTAATGTTGATAGCTGAGTCTGGCGAGTTGTGCGTATGTGATCTCATGGAGGCACTTTGCCTCGACCAACCTAAAATTTCCCGTCACTTAGCTGAGCTGCGTAAATGTTGCATTTTGCAGGATGAAAGAAGAGGGAAGTGGGTGTATTACCGTCTTCATCCAGAATTACCCGACTGGGTAAACAAAGTGATTACAGAATCTACTTTTCATAACCAATCCTATTTCGAAACGGCTTTTAAACGACTTAAAGCTTCTCCTAATGCTCAATATAACTGTTGTTAACCGAGGTTCAACGATGAAAATTTTATATATTTGTACTCATAATCGATGTAGAAGTATTCTCTCAGAAGCAATCACTAATCAGTTAGCAGGTGATGTGATTGTGGCTCAAAGTGCTGGCAGTCAACCAGCAGGGCAGGTACACCCTTTATCTATCAAATATCTGCAAGAAGCTGGAATTTCGGTGCAGGGACTCAAGAGTCAATCTTGGGATGATTTTGAACAATTTGATGCCGATGTGGTGGTCACTGTCTGTGATTCAGCCGCCGGTGAAGCTTGCCCCTTGTGGTTTGGGAATTCTCTGAAAGTGCATTGGGGACTGACTGACCCGTCAAAGGTGCAAGGCACGGAACAAGAGATAGCCACCTCTTTTAAACATTGCATTGAAGAAATCACCGCTCGGGTTAAGCAATTGCAAATATTGGCCAAAAAGGATCTTAATCCAGACCAATTGAAAGTTGCCTTAGCTGAATTAGGAGCACACTAAATATGCTACGGGACATGTCATTAGCGAATATTGAAGAGCAGAGTTTAGATAAACCTACATTTGAAAAATGCATTGCCGAACCGTTAGAACACGCACCGCGTATTTTACTTTTACATGGATCGATGCGTAAGCGAGCATTTAGTCGATTGGTTGTAGAAGAATGTGCACGTTTACTGATTCATTTCGGTGCCGATGTGAAAATATTTAATCCTGAGGGTTTACCGCAAACAGATACTGAAGATGAACATCATCCCAAGGTTAAAGAATTGCGTGAACTTATGATGTGGTCAGAGGGGCAGGTATGGTGTTCTCCAGAGCGTCATGGCTCTATGACTAGCATCTTTAAAAGCCAAATTGATTGGGTGCCATTGAATATTGGCGGTGTCCGTCCTACCCAAGGTAAGACCCTCGCGGTGATGCAAGTATGTGGAGGCTCGCAATCGTTCAATGTGGTTAATCAGCTACGGGTTTTAGGCCGCTGGATGCGCATGGTGACGATTCCTAATCAATCAAGCGTGGCTAAAGCGTATTTGGAGTTTGATGAAAACGATCGAATGAAGCCTTCCGCCTATTACAATCGAATTGTCGATGTGATGGAAGAGCTAATGAAGTTCACCTTATTGCTACGTAACAATAAAGATTATTTTGTTGATCGCTATTCTGAACGTGTTGAATCTGCTGAGCAATTAAGCCAGCGAGTAAATCAACGTTCAATATAAAAGGAGAAACCACATGGGATTGTTTGAGCGTTTCTTATCTGTTTGGGTTGGTCTGGCTATAATCGTGGGTATTTTCGCTGGCAGTATCGCACCGGATGCATTTGCGGTGATTGCAAGTTTTGAGTATGCCCATGTCAATATTGTTATTGCCGTTTTAATTTGGCTAATGATTTATCCAATGATGGTACAAATTGACTTTTCATCAATTAAAGATGTAGGGAAAAAACCAAAAGGATTAGTACTTACGCTTGTGGTCAATTGGTTAATTAAGCCTTTTACTATGGCATTTTTAGGCTGGTTGTTCTTTAAAGGAATATTCGCCGATTGGGTCGATCCTCAAACCGCAACGGAATATATCGCAGGCATGATCTTACTCGGTGTGGCTCCTTGTACCGCGATGGTGTTTGTTTGGAGTCAACTGATCAAAGGTGACGCTAATTATACTTTGGTGCAGGTCTCTTTAAACGACATTATTATGATATTCGCATTTGCGCCTATTGCCGGATTATTGTTGGGTGTAACGGATATTACAGTACCTTGGGATACCCTGTTTCTATCGGTTGTTTTGTATGTATTAATTCCTCTAGTTGCTGGCGCGATTACTCGTAAAAAATTAGATAAATCAGATGACCATTCTAAATTAGAACAGTTTCTTGCAACGATGAAACCTTGGTCGATCATTGGCTTGTTAGCCACAGTGACTTTGTTATTTGCTTTTCAGTCGGAAACGATTTTGGCGAAACCCGAAGCTATCGTATTAATTGCGATTCCGCTGTTGATTCAAACTTACGGTATTTTTGCGATTGCTTATTTTATTGCAAAGAAAATGAAGCTGCCCCATAACGTCGCGGCACCAGCTTGTATGATAGGTACCTCAAACTTTTTTGAACTGGCTGTTGCGGTTGCAATTTCGTTGTTTGGTTTACATTCAGGGGCAGCTTTAGCAACTGTCGTTGGTGTGCTGGTAGAGGTGCCCGTTATGTTGTCATTAGTTTGGTTTGCAAATCGAACTCGTCATTGGTTTACAGAATAACCGTTTGGAGGATGAAAAATGTTCGCCGTGTTCACTCAACTAGCTGATTGGATAGCCTATTCTTTATTGAAGTTGACCCCCGAGTCAAAGTTGGGTGACGCAGTTCATTTTTTTGTTGAAGACGTTAGTAAGATATTCGTTTTATTGATTGTCATGATTTACGTCATTGCGTTGTTACGCGCTTCAATGAAAGTTGAGCGTGTGAGGGATTACCTTGCTGGTAAGAATAAAGGCGTGGGTTACATGCTTGGTTCAGCTTTTGGTGCGATAACACCGTTTTGTTCTTGTTCAAGTATCCCGGTATTTCTTGGTTTTACCTCTGCCGGCATTCCAGTCGGGATTACGATGGCTTTTCTGCTGACCTCGCCATTGGTGAATGAAGTTGCGGTATTGTTGTTGATGAGTTTGCTTGGTTGGAAGTTTACCTTAATTTACGTTGTGACTGGCATAACCGTTGGGATTGTTGGAGGATTCTTTTTAGACAGTATTAAAGCCGAGCGCTGGTTACAATCCTTTGCCGCTGAAGCTCTCCACAAGGGGCAAAATAAACCCACTTCTGTGAATTCAACAGTAACGTCAGCACCCACTAAAATCCCCTTCTCACAAAGGCATCAATTCGCTAAAGATGAAGCCCTCGAAATATTTGGTCGAGTGTGGAAATGGGTAATAATAGGTGTTGGTCTAGGTGCTGCACTGCATGGTTTTGTGCCAGATGGTTGGATTGAACAACATCTTGGAAATGGCCAGTGGTGGTCTGTTCCAGCGGCAGTATTATTAGGGATTCCGCTGTATTCAAATGCGACTGGCGTTATACCCATTATGGAGAGTTTGATTGTTAATGGCTTACCGATAGGCACAACACTGGCCTTTTGTATGAGTACGGTTGCTGCGAGCTTTCCTGAATTTATTTTGCTTAAACAAGTGATGCAATGGCGCTTATTGGCGATTGTTTTTATCATGTTGTTAGTATCATTTTCTATTGTGGGTTGGATATTTAACGCATTTTCTTTTTTATTGTGAGGTGATTTATGAAACATATAAAAGTATTAGGTACGGGTTGTTCTAAATGTATTAAAACTGCAGAGTTATTTGAAAAGTATGCAAAAGAGTTAAATGTGGCGATTGATGTCACAAAAGAAACCGATCCTCGGGTGATTATGGCTTACGGTGTAATGAGTACGCCAGCGGTCGTGATGGAAGAGGAGTTAGTTCACTCTGGTTCAATTCCCAACAGTGCTCAAGTTAAAGAGTGGCTCGCCGAGTAGCGTTTTCGCATAAACGAATGTTTTACGTAAACTCAATTCACTCAGGTTTTGAGTTTTCAATTCTAAGGATTAATATGATAGTTATATATCACAACCCAGAATGCGGAACCTCTAGGAATGTGCTTAAGATCATTGAGGATGCAGGATATCAACCTATCATTATTGATTATCTAACCCAAGGGTGGACAAACAGTCAATTGTTGGGGTTGTTCGCTGCGGCCAATTTAACTCCCCGTGAAGCCTTAAGAATGAGTAAATCGCCAGCTAAAGAACTTGGCTTACTCGATGAAAGTGTAGCTGATGAGACAATTTTAGCGGCCATGCTGAAGTTCCCAGTATTAGTAAATCGTCCAATAGTGTGCAGTCCAAAAGGTGTTAAGTTATGTCGCCCGAGTGAAGCAGTCCTAGCGCTACTAGAAAATTGGCCTGCAGGACCTTACTATAAAGAAGATGGTCAACAGATCCTCGATGAAAATAATAAACGGCTATGTTAATTTTAAAGTACTTAAGGTGTACTTAATTTAGCATTGTAATAATGGCTGAAATACTTAAGCAATGACTGTTATTAAGCGGGGGAGATTAATCTGTAAAAATAGTAATCTGCTTTTTACTTCCCCTCATATATTCCCTTCTATTTTAAGCGCGCCATATTTGAATGTGGTCATAAAGTAGGCAGATGTGTCAATCTGCCGTAAGCCGAAAAGCTAATTTTAGATAAAATGTAAATTATTTGTTATTGATTTTACCTTTAATGAATATTTTGTCATGCTCTACAACCCAATAAAATCAGTGCTTAAGGATAGGGTGTTTAAAATTAGATTCAGCTTATATCTATTACTAATACAAAAGTATTCGAATAATTAATTAAACTTATACAACTAATCACTCTACTATTTTTGTATTCTAAAACAGAGGATACATTTCATGCACTTTGATTACTCTCCAAAAACCCAAGCTTTACTTGACCGTCTTAACCAGTTTATGGACGAAAATATCTATCCCATAGAGCAAGAATACATAGAGCTTGTTGAAAATAATCCACAGCGTTGGACGACTCCTGCATTAATGCACGAGTTAAAAGAAAAAGCTAAGGCTGCGAATTTGTGGAATTTGTTTTTACCTGAAGAATATTTACCTTACGGTGCGGGTTTAACCAATTTAGAGTATGCCCCTTTATGCGAAGCTATGGGACGCGTGTTGTGGAGTCCTGAAGTTTTTAACTGTAGTGCTCCTGATACCGGCAATATGGAAGTATTGTCTAAGTATGGTAGTGAGGCTCATAAAAAACAGTGGTTAGAGCCTTTGCTTAATGGCGAAATTCGCAGCGCATTTGCAATGACTGAACCTGCTGTTGCATCTAGTGATGCTACGAATATTGAAACATCGATAGTCCGCGATGGTGATGAGTATGTGATTAACGGTCGTAAGTGGTATACCAGTGGCGCTATGAACACTAACTGTAAAATCATGGTGGTTATGGGTAAAACTGATACCACAGCGGAACGTCACAGACAGCAATCGCAAATATTGGTGCCGATGGACACTGCCGGTGTAACCGTTGTGCGTCCGATGAAAGCCATGGGTTTTTATGATGAGCCTATTGGACATGCCGAAGTGCTGTTTGAAAATGTACGAGTGCCAGCAAGCAACTTATTAGTTGGTGAAGGTGAAGGCTTTGCCATTGCACAAGGGCGCTTAGGGCCAGGCAGAATCCACCACTGTATGCGTTTAATTGGCTGCGCTCAACGGGCACTAGATTTAGCCTGTGAAAGAGTAGAAGAGCGCATTGCCTTTGGTCAGCCTCTGAGCAAGCAACAATCCGTTAGAGAATCTATTGCACAAATGCACTGTGACATCGAGCAGGCCAGATTGCTTACTTTAAAAGCGGCTGACAAAATGGATCGTTACGGTAACAAAGTATCACGAGATATCATTGCTGCGATCAAAATCGTTGCGCCTAACATGGCTTGTCGCGTTATCGATCAATCGATTCAAATGCATGGCGCAGCAGGTACCAGTCAAGACTTTGTACTCTCAGCTATTTACGCCTATGCGCGAACAATCAAACTTGCTGACGGGCCTGATCAGGTGCATATGATGCAATTGGGACGTAACTTAATTAAAGATCACGTTGGTACATCAAAAAAATAGCGTTTAGGTCGTTTTTATTTACCTAATAGTTTGTAATTTAGATTATTTATCGAGGTTAAAGTGACAAAACCAGATCCAGTGAAGCAACTTGATATGAAAGCGTTAGAGGCTTACTTCCGCACTCACGTAACAGACTTTACGGGTGCGTTTAGTGCTGAGAAATTTAGCGGCGGGCAATCTAATCCCACATTCAAGATTACGGCTGGGGATGCTAATTATGTCTTAAGACGGCAACCGCCGGGGAAATTACTCAAATCAGCGCACGCTGTAGATCGCGAGTTTAGAGTAATTTACGCACTGCAAGATACTAAGGTGCCTGTTGCCAAGGTTTATCACCTGTGCGAAGACACTAGCATCATTGGCAGTATGTTTTATGTGATGGAGTATGTTGACGGGGCAGTGTACTGGAATAGTGCCCTGCCTGAGATTGACAGTAACGAAAAACGTAATGCTATGTATCAGCAAATGAGCCAAGTGTTGGCTGATTTGCATGCCGTAGACGTGGACAGTGTTGGCCTTAGTGATTACGGTAAACCTGGAAATTACTTTGATAGGCAACTCAGTCGCTGGTCTAAGCAATACAAATTATCCGAAATAGATAGCATACCCGATATGGATAAGCTGATTAGTTGGTTGCAGCAAAATATCCCAGCCGATGATGGAAAGGTGTCTTTAGTGCATGGCGACTATCGTCTAGATAACTTAATGTTTTCGAAAACATCGGCGCAGATCATTGCCGTCTTGGACTGGGAATTATCCACCCTAGGACACCCCTTGGCTGATTTAGCTTATCAATGTATGCAATTACGTTTACCTGCACACATCGGCCATTCCAGTGGTTTGGGAGGCGTTGATAGGCAAGCTTTGGGGATTCCTAGCGAGGAAGAATTTGTCAGTTGGTATTGTCAACGTGCAGGCTTAGCAAAAATTGATAATTGGCCTTTCTATCTCGCCTTTAGCTTTTTCCGGTTAGCTGCGATAGCACAAGGTGTCGCCAAGCGGGCATTAGAAGGTAACGCGTCAAATGAACAAGCCAGCAAAGTAGGGGCTATGGTGCCGCCGTTGGCCAAAATGGCAGTAGAATTAATCGAGGAACATCAATGAAAGCAATAGTATGTAAGGAATTCGCCAGCGTAGAAAAATTAAGTTATCAAGATGTACCTGATCCAAAAGCTGGAAAGGGACAGGTTATTGTTGATATCAAGGCATCTGGGGTGAACTTTCCAGATGGATTATTAGTTCAGGGGCTGTATCAGAGCAAACCTGACTTTCCATTTATTCCCGGTGGCGAAGTTGCAGGGGTGATCAGTGAAATCGGTGAGGGAGTCTCACATCTAAAAGTGGGGAGCCGCGTTATCGCGCTGTGCACCTTAGGTGGTTATGCTGAAAAAGTGGCTGTTCCTGCTACTCATGTTTTACCTTTACCTGACGAAATTCCTGACGAAGAAGGTGCCGCTTTAGTAACAGCTCACGCTACTGCTCATCATGCTTTGAAACAGCGAGCCAATATTCAGCCTGGTGAAACCTTAGTTGTTACTGGTGCCGCTGGAGGTACGGGCTTGGCTGCTGTGCAAATAGGCAAAGCGATGGGAGCTAAAGTCATTGCCGTTTGTTCAACGCAAGAAAAGCTGGATATCGCTAAACAAAATGGTGCAGACATTCTGATTAACTACACCGAAAAAGACCTTAAAACCGCACTCAAAGAAGCAACTGGCGGAAAAGGTGCTGACGTGGTTTATGAATGTGTTGGTGGGGATACCTTCCACGCATGTTCAAGAAGCATGGGTTGGAATGGTCGTTTGCTGGTAGTTGGTTTTGCTGGTGGCACTATCCCTGAATTTCCGGTGAATCTAGCCTTGGTGAAAGGATATTCAGTGGTTGGCGTATTTTGGGGATCGTTTACCCAGCACCAACCCAAGGATTTCCAAGACAACATGAAAGAGCTACTTAGCTGGTACTTACAAGGAAAGGTCAAAGTTATTGTTGATGAGACTTTGCCATTGGAACGAGCGCACGAAGCACTGAATAAAGTACTAGGGCGCGAAGTTAAAGGTAAAATGGCGCTACGCCCTTAGAAGCTTTAACTATGCCAGCCAGGGAAAGTGATTAAACATCATACTTGAATCCCTGCAAGTGAAATAATACACTGCGGCCTCATTTCTTTGAGGCCTCATTTATTCATGTATACATCTGTGCGTCAATTTCTGGTTTTATTGTTATCAGTGATTATATTACTCACTGGTTGCTCGGCTAAAAGAGTCTTTACCCTAGCCGAATTACAAGAGCTCGATGAGCACAATCAGTTATTCAATGATGCTGAGCAGTTTGTACATGCTAATCTTTTTACAGCTATGGTGCATGTGAGAGCAACCAATCTAGCCGATTGGAATGCGCTCTTAATCGCTTATTCGTGCTCTGCAGATATAGACCACAGTACCCTCGATAACTCCTATAATCGCAATCAACCGATTTTTACCGAGGCGATGAAGACGCTAGCCGAACAGGAAAACTTATTTACGGCCGAACAACAACAAGATGTTTTGGCCGACGTTTCACAACTTGCTTATCGTCTATTTAGTATTAGTTACGCGAAAGGCTACGCCCGCCAGATTGAACTCGCCGACGACCTATCGCCAGGCATACGTGAAGAGTTGTGTGATGGCAAAGTAGGGGGGCTGAATAGCCCTTACCTAGGATATCGTAACTCAGTAGCTTGGCGCTCGTTTAATACGCCTTTATTGAAAAGCCTGAATGGGTTACAAGCGCATGCTCGAAATGGTGATAAAGCATTCCAAATTTTGCTTAATCAACAATATGTACAATTTGATGCATTAGTTTACAGTCACGCCTATCAGCAGACCGATGCTTATCAATCGTTATTTTTTGAAGTAAATAAGTTTGAAAACGTAGAACTTTATGGCAACGAAGTATCCAAGTTATCACCTCAAATTAGCGATATAAAAGCGCAAAATAAACACAATGATTTTGCCTATTTAGTGTTATCTTCTGGCTATCATTGGGGCATGATGTCGGTGTTGGCTATGCTAGAAGAAGAATATCCGAGGGTGCATGATCTTAAAAAAGCCCAAGCGACTCAAATGGTTTTAGAAACGTTAAAAAACTTGCAAGATAGCGCTTAGATTTTGTTTGATAAAGTGATCGCAATGGGGGAGTCACTCAAATTTTTGTCATCGATCCATTGTTGTAATGTTTTACCATCGGATTCTGGCAAACGTAAATTCAATTTTGGTAATTTTTTGATTAATAGCTCAGCCGTTTGGTAGGCATCATTGATTATGGCTGCTCTAATTAAACTCTGCCCATCACAACTAATACTATTATAATAATGTCGCAGCTTTAGTCGGTAATGTTTGTTAACTTCCTCGATTTTATTTCGTAAGTCTGATGAATCATCGGAAACCACGATAGTGCATATATTCATCAAAGTTGAATTGATATCAGCCTTTGCCTTGGTGGCAAAAACGATATTTGCCAGAAAAATAGACATCAAAAAAAATAGTATTTTTGGCAAATTTGAATTCTCCCTTTTTCAATTTTAGAATGCTGTTTTAGGTGGTTTTACGTAGCAGACTCTTTTGCCTTGTGCGTAAGCGACTTCTAAGCGCTATCACACCAATTAAAAACAGTAAAACAGTCGGTGCGTTTGACACTGCTGCTGCATTGTTAGTGAAGTTCAATAATATGTAATCTTGCGATGACCAACGAGTATTATGTAAATTAAACGCTAGGAGTTCACCGTCAAAATCAATGTCTGACGCATCAAATCCCACCACCGCGGTAATGAGATCAAAATCACTTGCAGAGAACAGGTTAGGCAGCAAAGAAAAGCTCAGTAATTCGTTTGCTCTCAACTGTAAATTGCTCTGAAGATTACTGATCAGTAATGAGTCGCTTTCAAAATTAACACTGAAGTACGCGTTACCCATCAACAGGATATTAAATTCGCTATTGTTCTCTTGAGCAACTGAAATTCTGTTATCACATTCCCACAAAATTGAAGGTTCTATGTCACAAGCGACTTGTGTGCCTATGATCGAAGCATTCGCTGACCATGAAAAAATCACGAGCAGGAAGGAGACTGTAAATACTTTCATTCTGGGAAAGGCCTTTAACGAATAAAAAACGGTTAATAGCTCAATTTAAAGTGATTTAGAAGGTGAAAGGAAGTCATTGCTTGATACATCGGTATGAGTACTTATACCTGATGGCGGCATATCACAAAGCAGATTTTGCTTCATGATATACCGTTTTATAGTGGCTTAATGAGGAAATTCGTAGTCTTTGTAGTTGTCTCTTAATGCCAATTTATTGAGTTTTCCGGTGGCTGTATGCGGAAGTTCGTTGGCAAATACAACATCTTCAGGAAGCGACCATTTGTGGATTTTGTCTTTCAAATAATCAATCACATCATCGCGGCTTAAGTTGGCGTTTTCATTTTGAACCACCACTAGAAGAGGTCGTTCTGTCCATTTAGGATGATAACGTCCTATTGCCGCCGCTTCGGCTATCTGTGGGTGACTTGCAGCGGCATTTTCAATGTCGATAGAACTTATCCACTCACCTCCAGACTTAATCACATCTTTGGTTCTATCGGTTATTTGCAAATATCCTTGTGGATCTATAGTCGCAACGTCACCGGTATTCATCCAACCATCTTCATCAACTGGGCAGTCATCGTCTCCAGGGGTTTGTGACATGCCGTAGTAGCCGGTTGCAATCCACGGTCCTTTCACTTTTAGGGCCCCAAATGCTACTCCGTCCCAAGGTAACTCATTGTTTTCGTCATCGACTATTTTCATTTCAACGCCAAATACGGTTTTACCTTGTTTGAGTCGAAGTTCAGTATCTTCTTCATCGGAGAGGTTTTCCATGCCCGGCATTAAGGTAAATAAGGTACCTAGTGGGCTCATTTCCGTCATGCCCCAACCTTGTTTTACTTCTGTTTGATAATCATGTTTGAAGCGTTCAATGATACCTCTAGGACAAGCCGCACCGCCAGCAGTGACACACTTCAAAGTGGGTATCTTTTTGCCGGTTTTATCTAAGTACTCTAACAACGCCATCCATATTGTGGGGACACCAGAGCTGAGGGTAACGCCTTCGTTTTCAATTAGGGATTGTAATGTTTCTCCGTCAGCCATTTTAGGCCCCGGCATCACTAGCTTACTTCCAACCATCACACCAGCATAGGGAATACCCCAAGCATTTACATGGAACATCGGCACTATGGGGAGGGTAACGCTGTTACTAGACGCATTTGTTGCATCAGGTAAGGAGCCTGCATAGGCGTGCAGTACCGTTGAACGGTGGCTGTACACTACGCCTTTAGGGTTACCTGTGGTACCTGAGGTGTAACACATACCCGCAGCGGTATTTTCATCAAACTCTGGCCATTGATAGTTGTCATCAAATTGCGCTATGAGCTCCTCGTAACAGATAACGTTTTTAATAGTCGTTTCTGGCATATGTTGTCGGTCGGTCAACACCACAATTTTTTCAACACTTTTGAGATGATTCTGCAAGGCTTCAACTAATGGCATTACTAATACATCAACAAACAACACTTTATCTTCTGCGTGGTTGATAATGTAATTGACTTGCTCAGGGAAAAGTTTTGGATTAATCATATGGCAAACCATGCCAGTGCCAGAAATAGCATAGTAAAGTTCTAGGTGTCGATAATCATTCCACGCTAATGTGCCTACGCGATCTCCAAATTTAACTCCCATTGATTCCAAAGCATTGGCTAATTGGCGGGTGCGTTTGGCAAAATCTGCGTAGGTATATCGATGTCGTGGATTGTCTGCGGTAACAGATACTATTTCACGAGTGGGGAAGTTTTTTTCAGCATGACGCAATATTGACGATATCATCAATTGCGTATTCATCATTAGTCCTTTCATGTATCAGCTCCTATTAAGCTAACTAGATTGTGATTAAAATCGAGAAATTATTTTTCGGAAAGTTCAGCGTTTGTTTTTTACTAAAAAATTGAATCAATGCCCCAAGCTATGACGCTGATTTACCGGGCGTCAACGCTATTTTCATCAAACGTTGACGCTATGTTTATTAAGTGCTTAGGCTATTTATTACCAAGCGCTGACGCTACTTTTACCAAGCGCTGACGCTACTTTTACCAAGCGCTGACGCTACTCTTACCAAGCGCTGACGCTACTTTTACCAAGCGCTGACGGCACCATCAATCGCGATGGTTTGACCGCTCATATATGAGTTTCCAGGAGATAAAATCAGTATCATAGTGTTGACTATTTCCTGAGGTTGGCCCAATCGTCGCATCGGTGATCCTTGTGCTAAGCGTTGTTGATTTTCTGGTGAATCAAAACCGTCTAACGCTAAGATATTGGTCGGACTATAAAAAGGGCAGATAGCGTTTGCGCGTATGCCCTTTTTGGCATATTCCACCGCAGCAGTGCGAGTTAGACCTACCACCGCATGTTTGGCAGCTGCATAAGCTGCTCCTTTTGGAGCACCACCGATTCCGGCCATTGAACTTAGGTTCAAAATATGACCAGAACCTTGTTTTAACATGGCTTCAATTTGATACTTCATGCCAAACAGGACACCATTTACATTTACCGCCATTTGGCTGTCCATTGTCGCTTGATCTATTTTATGCAGAGGCGTTAAGTGATGGGCGATTCCTGCGTTGTTGACGCCGATGTCGAGTCTGCCGAAATTTTCAATTGCAGCATCAACCATCGCCTTAACTTGATCTTCTTTGCTTACATCACAAAACATTGATATTACTTTGTTTTCTCCCAATTTAAGGGATGAAACCGTATTCGCAAGTTCTTCACTGTTGATGTCACTAATGACTAAGTTACAACCCCTAGCTGCCAAGCCCTGTGAAAGTAAACGACCAAATCCACTGGCAGCTCCTGTTATCATGGCCACTTGGCCGCTAAAATCGAGAAGTGAGTCCAAAAAATGTACCTTCTTTTAAAATGGTTTAAATAATATTTACAGCCCATCAAACCTTACTTCTTGGATGAAGTATCGTTGGTGTTTAACTGCAAAAGTGAGTTGTAACCAACTAATTTTCTAAGGGATAAATAACGTTTTTGTGTTAACGGTATGTAAAGCTATGTATCTAGAAAATCAGATGCAAAACCGAAAGTCAATATCTAAGAATTCCCTGTTTACGGGCAGTTAGCCTTATAATCAACAAAATCAACCGCTATCAGCTATATCAATTTCATTTATTTGCAATTATAAAATCAATAAATTTGGATGATTGAGTGGGCTGGCCTAGTATCAGCGTTCTAATGAATTATTAATCTTTAAATTGAGGATTTTATGAGCACTGAACAATCTGCTGCTGTAGTAAGTCAAAATCAAGGTGAGATTGCCTTAGTTATGATGCAAAACCCGCCTGTTAATGCATTATCGAAGTCGGTACGTGTAGGACTAATTGATGAAATAAAAAGGGCCTTGGACGATTCAAGTATCAAAGCAATTGCCATTTCCTCTCAGTTAGGATTATTTTCTGGCGGGGCAGATATCAGTGAATTTTCCTCAGGAGACATGGAGCCGTTGTTACCGGTAGTACTGGATTTGATTGAGAATGCTAACAAGCCAATCATTGCAGTGTTAAATGGTCCAGCTTTTGGTGGTGGACTGGAAGTCGCTTTGGCCTGTCATTACAGAATTACTTTTGCAGATAATAAAATTGGCTTGCCAGAAGTTAACCTAGGAATTCTGCCTGGTGCAGGTGGTACTCAGCGTTTACCTCGTTTAGCCGGCGTGGCAAAAGCATTGGACATGATAGTTTCTGGTAAACCGGTTAAAGCATCCGCAGTGACTGGAGTTTTTGACTTAATTGTTGAGCAGCCAGCCAACTTACTAAACGAAAGTCTCGCATTTATCACTGCTCTGATTAAAGACGGTTGTTCAATTAAACGAGTGAAAGATATTGAAATCGACCCAGCGACTGCTCCGGCAGAGTTGTTTGCTCAATATCGTCAAGGTATTGCCAAACAAGCCCGCGGATTTTTCTCTCCAGAAAGATGTATTCAAGCCGTCGAGGCCGCCGTTAGTTTGCCTTTAGAAAAAGGCCTCGAAAAAGAAGGCGAATTGTTTATGGAGTGCATGAAATCTCCACAAGCAAGAGCTCAACAGCATTTTTTCTTTGCGGAAAGAGCTGCAGGACACGTTTCTGATTTCGACAAAAACACCCCAGTTCGAGAAATTAAAAAGGTCGGTATTATTGGTGCTGGCACCATGGGTGGCGGGATCGCAATGAATTTTGCCAATGCTGGTATCCCTGTGGTTATGCTTGAACTTAAGCAAGAGGCTCTTGATAAAGGGCTAGGCGTTATTCGTCGTAACTACGAAAACTCTGCGAAAAAAGGCAAGCTCAGTCAACAAGACGTTGAAGCTCGTATGGCCTTGCTACAAGGCACCACTGAATATGCTGGTCTAGCGGATGTTGATCTAGTAATCGAAGCTGTATTTGAAAAGATGGACGTGAAAAAGCAAGTTTTCACTCAACTTGATGCCGTGTGTAAACCAGGTGCTATTTTGGCATCCAATACCTCTACTTTGGATGTGAATGAAATAGCCGCTTGTACATCGAGACCTGAAGACGTGATTGGTTTGCACTTTTTCAGTCCGGCAAACGTGATGAAACTGCTAGAAGTGGTTAAGGGTGAAAAAACCTCGGCTGATGTAATCAAAACGAGTATGCAATTAGCTAAGAAAATTCGCAAAGTTGCGGTATTGGTTGGCGTTTGTTTTGGTTTTGTCGGCAACCGCATGATTGAACCTTACGGACGTGAATCTAACCGAATGATGTTAGAGGGCGCTTCCCCAGAGCATGTAGATAAAGTCATTTATGATTTTGGATTGCCTATGGGGCCATTCACTATGGGCGACATGGCAGGTTTAGACATAGGTTATTTTGTTCGTCAATCTCGACAAGAACATATTGCTCATGATCCTAGTTATGCCGTAGTAGCCGATCGTTTGGTTGAAGACGGTCGTGTAGGGTTAAAAGTGGGTAAAGGTGTTTATCTTTATGAGCAGGGTAACAGAAAGCCCATTTTGGATCCCGACGTAGCAGAAATTGCTAAACAAGAAGCTGAGCGTTTAGGCGTGGAGCAACGTCAGCATAGTGATCAAGAAATACTTGAGAGATGTATTTTCACATTAATTAACGAAGGTGCACATATTTTGGAAGAGGGCATTGCTGCCAAATCCAGTGATATCGACGTTATTTATGTATATGGATACGGATTCCCTGTCCATCGTGGTGGCCCAATGCAATACGCTGATGAAATTGGTTTAGATAAAGTGTATGCCGCGATGTGTAAATATCGTGATGAGTTGGGTGAATACGGGAAAGCGTGGTTTGAACCAGCGCCTTTGCTGAAAAAATTGGCTGAACAAGGCAAGCGATTTTCTGACTTCCGTAAGTAAAGAACTATAAACATTGTAAAGAATTTAAGGATTGATTATGAAAGAAGCAGTTATTGTTTCAACAGCACGTACACCAATTGGCAGAGCTTATCGCGGTGCCTTTAATAATCTAGAAGCGCCGAGTTTGGCTGGTCACGCAATTAGCGCAGCGGTTAAAAAAGCGGGTATTGATCCAGCAAGTGTCGATGACGTTATTTTAGGTAGTGCCCTTACTCAGGGTTCTGGTGGAATGAATATTGGTCGTTTAGGTGCCCTTGCTGGTGGCTTACCCGTTACTGTTGGTGGCATGACGTTAGATCGCCAATGTAGTTCAGGTATGTACGCTATTGCAACTGCGGCAAAACACATTATCACCGATAATGTGCCCGTTATGGTTGCCGGTGGATTGGACTCAATCAGTTTAGTTCAGAACGACAAAATGAATATGTATCGTGCGGTAGACAAAGCCTTAGTTGCCAAACACAAAGATATCTATATGCCAATGTTACAAACCGCAGAAGTGGTTGCTAATCGTTATGGTATTGGCCGTGATGAACAAGATGAATATGCCTATCAAAGTCAAATGCGCACTGCAGCGGCACAACAAGCCGGTAAGTTTGATGATGAAATAGTGCCAGTTACAGCAACAAAAGTTGTCGTCAACAAAGAAACAAAAGAGCAGAGCCTAGAAGAGGTGACTCTGACTAAGGATGAGGGAAACCGAGCTGAGACTACCCTAGAGGGACTAAATAGCCTTAAACCGGTCATTGAAGGTGGTTGTATTACTGCGGGTAATGCTAGCCAACTATCTGACGGTGCATCAGCCAGCGTTATGATGGACAGTAAATTAGCTGAGCAATTAAACCTTACCCCCCTTGGCGCGTATAGAGGAATTGCTGTGGCTGGTTGTGAACCAGATGAAATGGGTATTGGTCCCGTTTTCGCTATCCCCAAACTGCTGAAGCAACATGGTTTGAAAATAGAAAATATTGGCCTTTGGGAATTGAATGAAGCATTTGCCGTGCAAGTGCTTTATTGCCAGAAAACCCTTGGCATTCCTGCTGAATTACTGAATGTAAATGGCGGCGCTGTGTCGATTGGTCACCCTTACGGAATGAGTGGCGCACGTATGGTTGGACATGCGTTGATTGAAGGTAAGCGTAGAGGTGCGAAATACGTAGTTTGCACCATGTGTATAGGCGGCGGAATGGGCGCGGCCGGCTTATTTGAAGTGTATTAAAGAATAATAAAGGTAGTAAAAAATATGCAAAATTATAAATCTCCGGTACGTGATACCTTGTTCGTTATGAACGAACTGCTTGGTTTCGAAAAGCATTATGAAAAATTAGGTTTTGAAGATGCAAACCCTGAAATGGTCGAAGCTATTACCGCCGAAGCGGCAAAGTTTACAGAAAATGTTTTAGCACCAATTAATGCAATTGGTGATGAAGTTGGGTGTAAGTGGGAAGACGGTAATGTCACAACCCCTCCTGGTTTCAAAGAAGCATACAAAACCTATTGCGAGGGTGGTTGGCCTTCGATGACCCACCCAGTGGAATACGGTGGTCAAGCATTACCGTACTCATTGGCCTCAGCTATTGCTGAGTGGACATCTGGTGCAAACCATTCGTGGGCTATGTATCCTGGCTTGAGTCAGGGGTGTATCGCTACAATTACTAGTCACGGTACCGACGAACAGAAACAAACTTTCTTGCCACCTCTTATTGAAGGTCGTTGGACAGGGACTATGTGTTTGACTGAGTCCCATTGTGGTTCAGATTTGGGGATGTTGAAAACCAAAGCTGTACCAAATGATGATGGTACTTATAGCCTGACTGGAACTAAAATATTTATTTCTGCCGGTGAGCATGATTTTTCTGAAAACATTGTGCATATCGTTCTAGCCCGTTTACCAGATGCGCCTGCAGGAACGAAAGGTATTTCTCTTTTCGTTGTGCCTAAGTTCAACGTAAATGAGCAAAGTGAAGTTCTTGACCGTAATAACGTTGCATGTGGTTCTATTGAACACAAAATGGGGATCAAAGCCAGTGCCACTTGTGTTATCAACTTTGACAACGCTAAGGGATATCTAATTGGTCCTCCAAACCGCGGTTTGAACTGCATGTTCACCTTTATGAACACCGCTAGAATCGGTACTGGTTTGGAAGGTCTAGCTGGCACCGAAGCTGCGTTCCAAGGTGCATTAGCCTACGCCAAAGATAGATTACAGTTCCGTTCTACAAAAGGTCCGGTTAATCCAGAAGGTCCTGCAGATCCAATTATCGTTCATCCAGATGTTCGTCGTATGTTGTTGACCCAAAAAGCCTTTGCTGAGGGCAATCGCGCCCTGGCAATTTACTGTATGCAAATGGTGGATATCACTCTATACAGTGAAAATGAAGAAGAAAAACAAGTAGCTGAAGCCAAGCTTGCTTTATTAACACCGATTGTTAAGGCTTTCTTAACGGAAACCGCTCAAGAGACAACCAGTTATGGTATGCAAGTATATGGCGGACACGGATTCATCAAAGAGTGGGGAATGGAGCAACTAGCCCGTGATACTCGAATCTGTACTATGTATGAAGGAACGACCGGTATTCAAGCTATCGATTTGTTGGGGCGTAAAATTCTTGGTTCCAATGGCGAATTGCTGAAAACCTTTATTAAGGAAGTTCAAGAATATTGCTTGAGTGTAAGAGATAAATCACAATTTAATGCTTGGTCTAATGCAATTGAATCACACATTGATGAGTGGTCTCAAATGACTCAGGAAATAGCCAAACGTGCAGCCGGAAATCCTGATGAAGTGGGCGCAGCGTCTGTGGACTACTTAATGTATTCTGGCTACATTATTGTTGGCTACCTATGGCTTAAAATGGCTGTCGTTGCCCAGCAAAAGTTAGATGAAGGAACTTCAGAAGTTGCGTTCTACGAAGCAAAACTGAAAACTGCTGGTTTCTACTTTGCTCGATTACTTTCACGCACGCGTTCTCATGCTTCGGCAATAGAAACCGGCTCTGAAAACTTAATGAGCATGCCAGTTGATTATTTCATGATTGACTAATAGTAAACTTGGTTAGACTACACAGGTTTATGTTTGATAAAAGCGGATGATATTTCATCCGCTTTTTTATTTACTCTGAACTAAGCAAAATTTTGGATACGTCTATGCAAAGTAAACTCGCCCAAATTGATGACTGCTACATTCATTATGTAGAAATGTGTGATTGTGACGCTCCCAAGGGAACTCTGATATTTTTACACGGTTTTCCAGAAAATTGGCGAACCTGGCGAAATCAAATAACCCACTTCTGTAAACACTACCGAGTGATTGCCCCTGATCTTCCGGGTTATAATCAATCATCTAAGCCAAACGATATAGAATTTTATCAAGTTACTAATTTAGTCGAAGTGTTGAGTAGGTTTGTAACTTTTGTTGCTGCAGGACAGCCTGTTTCACTTATTGCCCACGATTGGGGTGGGGCAATCGCCTGGCCACTTGTGGCTTTTCATGCAGATTTGTTTTCCAGTTTAGTGATTTTAAACGCAGCTCACCCGAGCACTTTTACCCGTGAAATGATAAGCAATCAAGTGCAACGAGAAAAAAGCGGCTACATACATCAACTTATTGCATCTGATGCGATTGAAAAAGTATCAGAAGATGATTTTCGCTTTTTAAAAGATATGTTCTTGGATGAAAATGGTAATTCTGCTTTGACCCCTGCAGAAATATTGGAATACCAACAAAGTTGGCAAATCTCTGGGGTTTTAGATGCAATGTTAAATTACTATCGAGTCATGCCTCAGTTAGCACCAGTTAATACTAATGGGCATGCTTCTGGGCCTGTTAAAGATACACAAAAGATGAAGATCCCTAATATAAGAATCAATGTACCAACATTAGTGCTGTGGGGGATTCGTGATTTAGCGTTTGTTCCTGAGATATTAAATGGTTTAGATGATTATGTGCCCAATCTAAAAGTGGTTAGGTTTGAGAATGCAAATCACTGGTTGCATCACCAATATCCTCAACAGGTAAATGAGCAAATTGAACGTTTTTTAGGTTAGTCAGCCTTGGGCTATAGACGCTATTACTAGTATGTAACGTTGTTTATCAATATTCATATTTTGTTTGATTAAACGAAAAACAGCCTCAAAAGAGGCTGTTTCCCGAGGACGTAGGCAGCGCCCTGCCTACTTACCATGTTGAACTGGTTCAGTTCTAAGTAAAGTCCTTAGATGCGATCTTTAATCACCGCTGAGATAGGAGAAGCATCTAAGCCATTCTCTGCTATCCATGCTTGCAATGTTTTTCCATCACTCTCTGGAGAGGTTAGGTCTGACTTTGGCATTTTTTTCACCATAAGCGTACCCGTTTCAATGGCGTCACTTAACATTGCTGTGCGGATTAGGCTGTTTCCGTCGCAGGATACACCTGTGTAATAGTCTTTTAATTTTAATCTGTAGTCAGATTGTACTTTTTTCATCTTCTTGCGAAGCTCACCTTTGTCATCAGTTTTCACGATGGTGCAAATATTTTTCAAAGCATCATTAATATCTGCTTGGGCTGTACCCGTAAGTAACAAAGAAGTGGCTGCGATGGCGATAGAAGTTTTAACAATTTTCAACATGGTTAAATTCCTCAGTAGTTAAAATTTTTGGTTCACGTTTTGACGGGATTAATTAAAAACGATTTCACGGCACATTAAAATCTGCGCCTTGATACTTAGGTATTTGAAGCTATACCATAAAGTAGGTGAGATTGCCTAAAATACTGATATATATGATTAATATTTAATTTTAAAAGTCTGTGAAAACGCATTTTTACTTTTTTGAGGTGTGTATATCTAGCGAAAATTATTTCGATCTTCAGACGGCAATAACTTGAGTTTTGGATTAAAAATTTGAGCTTAATAAATCCGTTACTAATAACGAAAAACAGCCTCAAATGAGGCTGTTTTCCGAGGATGTAGACAGCGCACGTCTACTTACCATGTTGAACTGGTTTAGTTCTTTATAAAAAGTCTTTAGATGCGATCTTTGATCACGGCAGAAATAGGTGAGGCATCTAAGCCATTTTCTGCTATCCAAGCTTGTAATGTTTTACCGTCCTTTTCAGGAGTAGTTAAATCAGATTTTGGCATTTTTTTAACCATTAATGTGCCCGTTTCAACAGCATCACTTAACATGGCTGTGCGTATTAGACTGTTCCCGCCACAGGACACACCGGCGTAATAATCTTTTAATTTTAGTCTGTAATCTGACTGCACTTTTTTCATCTTCTTACGAAGCTCACCCTTATCATCGGTTTTTACAATAGTGCAAATGTTCTGCAAAGCATCGTTAATATCTGCTTGGGCGGTTCCCGTTAATATTAAAGACGTGGCTGCGATGGCGATAGAAGTTTTAACAATTTTCAACATGGCTAAATTCCTCAGTAAATAAAATTAATTGTTGTGTCTGCGTTTGACGGGGTTGATTAAACGCGGGTTTTACACCAGTTAAAATCTAACTGTTGATACTAAGGTATAGAGCCTTATACATTGCCAATGATAAGGGATGTCACGAGAATATGCGGGGAAATCCCAAATTTAACAATCCAACTCCCGTAGTTTTTAGGGAGTTGGAATCTAGTCAAGTGTGTATTAGTGGTGGTTAAATTGGCGGGCCACTTCTAAAATCTGTTCCCGCATCCAAATGTGCGCATGGTCATGATCTGCGCTTACGTGCCAATACAGATAGTGTTCTACCAATGGAACTTCAAAGGGCATTTCATAAAATGACAGGTCATAGTGTTTTGCGAGGTGATAGGGAATACACGCAATCAAATCTGTTTTTACTATGATACTGGGAATAGTCAAAAAATGTTGGCCACGCAATACTATTTTGCGTCGTTTACCAATTTTGTCTAATGCTAATTCAATTGGGCCGGGATCGCTGCGTCGATGGGATACATTGACTTGGCCGAGTCGCAAAAATGTTTCTAAATCAATACCATTACGCAAATCTGGGTGATTTTTCCGTGCCATCACCACAAATCTATCTTGGGCAAATTGATGTTTGCACAAGTGTGGATCAGTGAAGGTTGATGAGTCAGCAAAGAAATCTAAACTACCACTTGCCATCGCGGACACGACCGCATTTCGAGACAGTTCAAAATTCGTTATTGCTATTTTAGGGGCTCTGGTTTGCAAATTGGCAAGTAGCCTGGGCATTAAACTCGCTTCAAAAAGATCTCGGGTGGCAAAGTGAAAGGTTTTTTCAGCTGTTTCAGGATTAAAAGTATGGCTGTCTTGCACACTTTTTCTTAACAATGAGAGTGCATCCCTAGCAGGTCCAATAATATTTTGAGCGACTGGAGTAGGGGTCATACTATGACCCGTACGCACGAACAATGGGTCATTCAACATATCCCGCAATCGAGCAAGGGAGTTACTAACGGCTGGTTGGGTAATACATAAAACATCTGCTGCTTTGGTAAGACTGCCAGCGGTATAAATCGCATCAAAAACAGCAAACAAATTCAAGTCAATTCGATTTAAATTCATATGGATCCTATATTTAAATTTCACATAACCAAGATGGATAATTTATTAAAAATCATGATAGAACATTATACATAACATTCATTTCATTAATAGTGGTTAGGTTGGTAAGATTTAAAATATTTGTTAATTAATGTAAATAAATGAAGGTGATACATGTCAAAAGCTTTAATAGATTTAGTAGAAGGCGATAATTTAGGCGAGACTAATTGGATTACTATTGATCAAGAAACAATTAATAAATTTGCCGACTCAACAAATGATCATCAATGGATACATGTGGATAAAACCCGGTGTGAAAAAGAGAGTCCGTTTGGGATGCCTATTGCCCACGGATTATTGTCAACGGCGTTAATGCCAAATGCATTTTATCAATTAATTGAATTGAACTCTGCAACGCAAACTTTACTGAATTATGGTATCGATACGCTACGTTTTTTAGAGCCAGTCAGAGTGAATGATCGGATTCGGTATCACGTCTCATTGGAATCTAAGACGGTTAAACCCACAGGCGTTCTATATAGGTTTAACACCCAAGTAGAAATTGAAAACAGAGAAAAACCGGCCATGATTGGAAAGTTTCTGATGCTTCTAGTTCAGTAGTATCTGGTCTACCTGTCTATCGACTGGTAGGGCCATATATTTAGCAAATGTTAACATATAAGTAACAGTAAATTTACATGGAGCGATTATCCCCCTACTATTTGTGGGAGGCTGCGGGAAATCGCTAGCCCAAAACAAAAATTAAAAACTATCAAGTGAGAGTGTTGGTTTTATCACATTGCTATTAGATGTTGCTTAGACCGCTGCTGCTCACATTGATTTAGGGGACACTCAATGAAAATCAAGACTCGTATTAGCGCGATAGCGGCAATAGTCTCTACGCAATTTTTAGCGATGCCTCAAGTGGCTGTTGCACAGGAGCAACAAGCTAATGAAGAAGTAGAACTAATAATGGTCACCGGAAGCTTTGTAAGACGTTCCGAAAATTTTGAATCACCATCACCTTTAGCGGTAATCGATAGCGTAGCAATAGACGCCATCGGTGCTAAAAATATCGCAGATATTACGCAAACCCTCACCATTAACTCGGGCTCTGAAAATAATCCCGATGCTTTTACCCAAAATGCAACAGCAGGTACCTCTAATATCAATTTACGTGGTCTTGGGGTCGCTTCAACATTGGTACTGCTGAATAATCGTCGTCAGGTTGTAAATTCTCAACCAACTAATGAAGGGTTGAACTTTGTTGATACCAGTTCATTGGTGCCGATGATAGCAATAAATCGAATGGAAGTAGTTAAGGACGGTGCCTCAGCGCTTTATGGATCTGATGCTGTAGCCGGTGTTGTTAACTTCATTACTAAACGCAATTATGAAGGCGCGATGATGAGCTTTGATTACCAAGATGGTGCTCATGGCGATAATAAAGAATACGTGATGCAAGGCTTGTGGGGAGCTAACGGTGATAAAGGGAATATCATGGCTGCGGTCAGTTATACCAATCGTTCCCCTTTATTTATTAGCGACCGTCGTCTTAGTCGTCCTCAAGATGATACCAGTGCTTTAGGTAACCCTGGTTCGTATTTTTTAACCATTCCAGGGGTAGGAACCTTACCTATTATTGACCCCTATGGTTGCGAAGAGTTTGGTGGCTACCCTGATTTACGTGCTCCTAGTGGAACTATTCCTGGGCTTGAAATTGGTTTATGTGGATTCGACTTTGGTCCTTATTATTCATATGTTGCAGATGAGTCTCGTACTAATATTTATGCACAAAGTACTTATCAGCTAACGGACGAAATTATGTGGACCACCGAATTTGGTTACGCAAGAAACCGTGCCGAGCGTGGTGGAGCGCCAAGCTTCCCTATATTAACTTCACCTATCGTACCTGCTGACCATCCGCAAAACCCATTCGGTGCGCCAGTTGCTTTCTTTGGACGTGCCGAAGGTAATGGTTTCGATGGAGATCCCGCGCAAACTGAATCAGATACCTTTAGATTTAATACTGCTTTGCAAGGTGAGTTAGAAAATGGTTTCTGGGAAGTGAGTTATACCCGCGCCGTCAATGACTTCCTATTTAAAGTACCTGATGTGTTAAATACAGAGTTTAACTTAGCGTTAAATGGGTTAGGCGGAAGTCAGTGTAATCCACTTACTGGAACGCCAGGGGAAGGGGACTGTGAATACTTTAATCCATTCGCTAATTCTTTCACTACAGCACCTAACTCTCAGTATGTGGTTGATTCATTTACCGGTGAAGAATCGATTGATTCAAAAGCTGATTTAGAAGTGTTTGAAGGCTTTGCTTCATTCGAAGCATTTGATTTAGAAGGTGGTGCAGCTGGAGTTGCGCTAGGAATGCAATATAGAGAAGAAAAACTATCTCAAGATTATGATTCTTTGGCTAACCAAGACAGTTTTACGTTTGTAATTGGTAACCCTGACTTTGAAGGCTCTTTAGATGTGTGGGCTGTGTTTGGCGAATTAGCTTTACCCGTTAGCGAAAATCTTGATATTCAAATAGCCTTGCGTTACGAAGATTACGGCGGTTCTATAGGTGATACTTTAGATCCAAAACTAGCTTTTTCTTATCGGGCTAGTGAGACCTTGTCGTTACGCGCATCTGTATCAACATCGTTCAGAGCGCCAACTGTATTTTTAAGAAATGGTGGTGCGACGTCTTTACAACAGTTGATCGACCCGGTGCAAGAAGCACAGGCATTCGCAGCTGTCCGTACTTCGGGTAATGAAGATCTCACGCCTGAAGAATCGACTGCTTATAACTTAGGTGTTTCTTTTGAACCTATTGATGACTTATCAATCGAGGTAGATTATTGGAGTTTCGAGTTTGATAATCTAATTATTCAAGAGAACGCTCAGGCGGTACTAAATGCTGAGCCTACGAATCCTGACCGCGTTGTTCGCGCCGGAGACCCTTTAACTGGTCCTGTTTTACAAGTTAATAATACTTATGTTAACGCTAGCTCGTTAAAGACCTCTGGATTAGATTTTGTCAGTAGCTACAAGATAGAAACAGAAAACGCGGGTACCTTTACGCCTTCAATTAATGCAACCTTTATTACCAAGTATGACTTGAATGATCCCCAGGCTGGTGAAATTGATGGTGCAGGCAGACGGAACTTTAATAATATTGGCGTATCTTCACCTGAATTACGTATGAATCTAGGATTACATTGGAATACAGGCGTTCACGCAGCTAACGTATTTGTTCGTTACATCAGCGGCTATGATGATGATCAAAACTGTAGCGATGGCACCTTAGCAACTGGCGGTGTATGTGCGACTAATAGTTTTTACGAAGTAGACAGTCACGTAACGGTTGATGCTCAATACAATCTTGATTTGGGAACAATGTTAGAGTCTGACATGAGTTATGTACTATCTATTGGTGGTATTAACTTGATGGACGAAGAGCCTCCTCAATTGTTCACAAACAGTGGTTTTGACTCCAAAGTACATGATCCACGTGGTCGACAAATTTACGCTAGATTAGCAATCGAGTTCTAAGCTTAAATATGTTTATTTAAAATCCCCGACCTAGTTCGGGGATTTTTTGTAAATAACCCCTTCCAAAAAATCTCGATACTTTTTTCACTAGACCCTTTTAATCTTTGCGGTTTTTTTCAACACTGGTAGCTCGTTTTTAATAAGGACACTTGGTCATGGCTGAAAAATATACACAACAACAAATCATAGATGCACTTTTAGATATCAATGAAGGTAAAAGTGAAGAACAAAAGTGGCAAGTAAATGGTACTAAACTAATCAAGACTTTTAAGTTTAAAAGTTTTATTCGTGCGTTTGGTTGGATGTCTCAAGTTGCGATTTGGGCTGAAAAATTAAATCATCACCCTGAATGGTTCAATGTCTATAACAAGGTAGATGTTGAATTAACCACCCATGATGTGGGTGGGATCAGTGAATTAGATTTTAAACTTGCAGAAAAAATGGATTTATTTAATTAATTTTTATCAGCAATAGTGGTCAAATCGTACGTAAATCAAGCCTTTTGTGTTATTTTTGACCGAACGGTCTGAAATATTAAAGTTTTATTGCATTTTTTGCATATCTTGCTTGCACAGCGTAAATGGCTATGTATAATACGCACCACTTGAGAGGGAAGAGAAACAAAACAACTACCCAATCAAACCAGTTTCAAGCGCGGGATGGAGCAGTCTGGTAGCTCGTCGGGCTCATAACCCGAAGGTCGTAGGTTCAAATCCTGCTCCCGCAACCACATTCAAGGCCTCGATTATTCGAGGCCTTTTTTGTTTGTGTTATTTGAATATCAAAATATATGCCTGCCACTAATTCGTTTTAAACAAATAACTTCAAACCAACACCACTGGTACTTCAATTTAAGCGTTGTGATTTAATCCACTTTCCTAACTTGCAGCAATGTTGTGCCCATTAACTTACGACTTTATCCAGCAGGTGTGGTACACAGCTTAGTTGACAGATTGGGCAGCCCCAGCACCTTGTTAAAAGGCAGAACCAGTTCACCGGTCGTTCTGCGCTATCGCGCCCATGGAATATTTGGAAAACCCATCGATGCCGGAACCGGCTCTATCTTGGATTCTTTAAGCTCATGGGACGGCCAATATCGCGGATATACCGGACACGAACAGTTAGTCGAACAGCAGCTTATTCATATGAACGGTCGAGTGTACGATTATAACCTCGGCCGCTTTATGTCGGTAGACCCCTTCATCCAGATGCCGGAAAGCAGCCAGAGTATCAACCCGTATTCGTATATCATGAATAATCCGATGTCTGGGACGGATCCGACAGGGTATTTGGAGCAGGATGTTGATAATTCTGCGCAGTACACAAATACGGATGTTCAAAAAGCGGAAGATATTTCAGATAAAACCTTTGAAAAACTAGAAGTCGATTCTAATGGTAACGTATTTATCACTGCCGAAGGAGTTGAGTATAAGGTAAAAAGTATTGTCAAAGCTGGTGTAGCTAGTGGGGCAGAAAATGGCACAGTTAAAGGATTAAATTCTGATTCAGGTGAGGTAACTAAGAATATTGGGATGCAAGAAACTTCCAAGTACAGGGATAGGTCTGGTAACCCCATAAATGTAAATGAGATGTCTGCTAGTAACGGAGCAGGAGTTAGTGGCGCTATGAGTGACGAGCTAACGCAAACACAAGAGTTGTTTATGGAAAAGCACAGTTTGTCTAAAAAAGATTTTGGTTCAATTATTAACTTGGTGAGAGATATTCGAAGCGTAGGCCACGTGATAGCAGGCAAATATCAGATTTGGGACAGCCTCGAAGGTATTACGAATGGACAACAGATGAAGCTTTTTGGCTCATTAATAGGTATTTCAGTAAATGTTGAAGTTAATCTAGGTGGCGAGTATGGTTTAAATGCAGCTAAATCAAAAATTATGCACATTTTAACTAGAAAAAAGATGGATGAAGTCTTGCCATTTGTTATCTCAATAGGAAGCAATGCAACTCAAATGATTTATGTGAGTCCCGCTTTCAATAGATTTAAATCTGGTCTTCCTAAAAATATTCAAAAGGTTCTTGATAGATATGATGATTTTAAAAAATTAGAAGGGGCTTTGAAATGAATAGTGTAAAATTAACTAGTTTTACTTTGTGTTCGATTGCGGTGTTAAGTTTAATTTCTTTTGCATGCGATGCATTTTTAAGTGACGTAGAAAATTACGGTGATTCTTTTGAGAAAGGGAAAAAATACAACCTGACTACAGTATATTTGGAATATTCAACTAAATTGGAAATTCCATTTTTTCAAGGTGAAATTAGCTCTCTTTCATTCAATGAAGGTGGTGGTTTTACGATAATTTGGGATGGTGGTAAAAAAAGCTTGAACGTAACGGAAATAGAAATTGATAATCCAAATATATTAGTAAGCCTTAAGGATGTTGTTGAGAAAGAAATGACGTTATCAAAAGAAAAGTTAGATGACGGTCATAGCTCTTTAATTATGGGGTTCGCTCAACATGAAGATATTAAGTACTCTACATGCAAGCCAGAAGGTATTGTGATAATTTCAGGAGATGATAGGTTTTCTTCAAATTTCAAAGTTGAGAAGATGTATTTCCTAAATGAGGTTAGCGATAAAATTAGCTTAGTAATATACAGATACGAGTCCGAAAAAATCCAATGGTATTCGCTAGAAAGTAAGCGAAAGTATGAATGTAGAACCTTTAGCTTAAATTAGTAGTAAAAAATAAAATAAAGGGGTCGGAACGAATTAGTCTGAATGGATTGCTCATAGTCTAGTCGATCGTCTTGGCAGCCCAAGCACTTTATTAAAAGGCAGAACCAGTTCACCGGTAGTTATCCGCTATCGCGCCCACGGTATATTTGGGAAACCAATCGATGCAGGGACCGGTTCAGTGCTGGATTCGTTGAATGCATGGGATGGTCAATATCGCGGATATACCGGACACGAACAGTTAGTCGAACAGCAGCTTATTCATATGAACGGGCGGGTAAATAAATATATATAAAATATATAGACAGGCATCTTTTAAGGCTGTGGTGATAGTGGCCTATAATTTTTGTTGAAGATAATGCAGGGGTGTAAGTGGTCTTCAGTTATTGGTAAATACATCTGGAAATTATTTATTTGTGGCGATTTATCGCCATTTAAGTGAATTTAGCGCAAGGGCGACTGCCATTGGTTTAATAAACAGGTGGAGTGATAAATTATTGGTTTGCGGCGTTAGCCGATAGAACTCTTTTGCCGCCGTTTTCGCTTGTAGCGCTTTAAAGTGTCTGTTTGTCCAGCAGCCACACTAAAATTAGTTTCAAACGTTAGAAACATATCCTGCCACATGTGTTCATCCAATCCTAAGCGCTGCAATATGGGCGATTCACTCATATCAATTGCCCCTCGTTTGTTAGGAACAATGATGCGACCGGATAGGTCAACCAATTTCAGGTATTCGATTAAATCGAATGTTAATCCTTGCGGTTGTGGATGGCGTGGATTACCAACAAAGGGCATTAAAGTAGATGGCTGATACCCTTTTTTGAAATCGTGAATACGACGTTGAATACTGGTGTGATTAGAAGACTCTGGGGTTGTTGCCATTTTTGCTCGTATCGGGTTTAAATCCACGTAAACCATACAAGCTGCTAATGCATGCTCATCTAACAGTGCCTGTGATTTGAATCGTCCTTCCCAAAAGTGACCTGTACAGTTATCTTCTTGGTTGGCTTGTCTAGCAATAGGCTCATTTAATTCGCGCATGAACCAGCTAATATCGGTTAATCTACTTCGATAGACTGCCAAGGTGGATTGCAGTGTGATGAGCTCAGCTTCGGTGAACACCGGAGCTTCTTTTGAGGTTAGCTTTTGTGAAAGCAAGGTGCCTTTGTGAAGCTTGTGCCAGCGCTGCGCAATTTCTTTACCCGACCAGTTTTTTACTTTGGCTGAATTCACATGTAACACCACATGGGTGTGATTGCTCATCACCGCATAGGCACAGACTTCGATGGCAAATACGGTTGTTAAAAACAACAACCTGTCTTCTACCCACTGACGGCGATGCTCATAGCTTTTCCCCGTTAGTTTATCTTCACCACACAAAAAGGCACGCCGAACACAGCGAGATACACAGTGATAATAAGGGGTATCTGCAAGGCAAATTTGTCGTTTCCTAGCCAGTGGCATCATTCACTCCTTGAATTTAGCATACTAAAGCATAGTTTATTTGGTTTTCCTGGTAGTCTAGTTTGTGGCTGTCCTATTTATTGCTTCAGGCGCACCGGACTATCCTGCTGGTGTAGTGCATAGTTTACTTGACCGTCTGGGTAGCCCCAGCACCTTAATAAAAGGCAGGACCAGTTCACCTGTAGTGCTGCGTTATCGTGCCCACGGTATATTTGGCAAACCTATCGATGCCGGAACCGGCTCTATCTTGGATTCATTGAGTTCATGGGATGGCCAATATCGCGGATACACTGGTCATGAACAGCTAGTTGAACAAGAGCTCGTGCATATGAACGGGCGGGTGTACGATTACAACCTTGGCCGCTTTATGTCGGTAGACCCCTTCATCCAGATGCCTGAAAGCAGCCAGAGTATCAACCCGTATTCGTATATTATGAATAATCCGATGGCAGGGACGGATCCTACAGGGTATAAGGCATCGGGCAGCGGGTTTTGTAATATTTCTCATATTTTTGATGGTGGGTGTGGTGCAAGTATTGATAGCCTTAAGAAAGAAAAAGATCAAAAAGATAGTGGTGAATATCAAATAAAATTAACTGGGGACGCACAATCTGTTGAAACGGCATCTTCAGTTTTAACAGAGCAAGGAGCAAAACTTACATCAGGACAAACAAATTTAGATGGTTCTGTTACAGAAACGTATAAGATTGGGAAGAACTATAATGTTGTAAATTTGACCTCTTCGGACATATGGCAGTCTAAACTTGCTGGAGCAGTTAATTCAGTCGTGAATTTCGGAGTGGGTACATATAATTTCTTAAAAATAGGTGGAGCTAGTGATTCCGCTCTTCTTTCGGGCGTAGATACATTAGAACCAGTTCAAGTAATGGACCCGGTCAGCAGTTATTATGCAGCTACGGGAGCTGCTACCTTGGAGGGAGTGTTAGTTGCGTTTTCAGCTAATCAAGGGTTAAGCTCGACTACTGCTGATATATTACGTCGTTCATACTTACGGCAAGTTGATGAACTTGTAGGGGCTGGATTAAGCATGAGAGCCGCAGGAGCTGATGTCGAATATATTGTAAGAACGCTCATTCCTCTCAGAAATAGTTTAAAAATAGAAGTTAGATCCCAAGGCCCTTGGATATTGGCACGTTATGCAGATGCAAGGAATTTGGTGATTTATGGCAACAGAGGTGGTAATTCCGCAGATAAATTATTTAGACAATATGGGAGTTGGGATGAAGTGTTAGAAGCAATGTCTCGGACAAGTGAAACTTATAATAAATTATCGGGAAATTGATCAATATGCTAAAACTCGATTATTGGTTAAGAAGGTGGCAAAGAGTATCTCTTGACCCAACAAATGGGAAGTGCTGTTTAAATTGGCTTCCATCAAAATATCTGTCATTGTGCGGCTGGGCATATAAGTATCGTGGGACATGGTATTCATTGTATTGTTACAACAATTCAGCAGTTTTTCGAGCTGGTTCCAGATATTGGAATATTTCGGAAAAGATTTATGCCCAAAATATTCGAATAAAAAATATTCGCAAATTCTGTTTATTTGAAGATAATTCTATATTGTTTTCTATTGAATATAATTCATTAGACAGGGCAAGTGATCCGACTTTTGATAACCTAGATTTGGAAACTAAAGATTTCTTTTATTGGGCAACAAAACTAGTCAATGACAAGCGTTTTATGAATAAATTGCTTAGAATCAAGAATCAAGAATCAAGAATCAAGAATCAAGAATCAAGAATCAAGAATCAAGAATCAAGGGGTCGGAACGAATTAATCAATAAAGGGGTCGGAACGAATTAGCCATGAAGCCTCGAAGCCTCGCATTAGCGGGGGCTTTTGCTTTCAAGACTTATACAGCAAGCTAAATCCAGCATCGAACTCCCCATCCCGCCATTGGCCTAATGTTCTTCGGCCATCTGGGGTTATTCGCTCAAGATATTCAGGATAGTCTGGGCTTTTGCTTTCAATACTTATACAGCAAGCTAAATCCAGCATCGAACTCCCCATCTCGCCATTGGCCTAATGTTCTTCGGCCATCTGGGGTTATTCGCTCAAGATATTCAGGATAGTCGGGGTTTTTGCCGTAGAGCGTTTGCCCCTCGGCCAGCAACTGCTTGCTTAACTTCCCAGACTCACTATCTCGCTCGACTTCTTCGGAAAGCGCCATCACATCTAACGATTTATGCATCATGGCTCACCTCGTGCCTTAGCTTCCTCACGTCCTCAATATCAACCAATTTGCACTCAAAAGTATGGGCTTTGGGAAAAACAAAAAGTACGTCACTAGCCATTGCTGTTGCTTCAATTTTTATCGCAGATTTACAATATGGCATGGGAATCACCTAAAGTCGTAATACAAAAAGTATAGCGCAGCATCACCAAATCGTCATGGCTGTAGAGAAAATATAAAAATGAGGTAGTACGCCCAATTATTACAACAGTGGTTCGTTTGTTTGCATTGGGTGGTTCACCTTATCGAGTACCGCGCTCCTAGTTGGTAGTTGATGTGGTTCATTTTGAAGATAATATGCAGACAGGCATATTTTAAGGTAGTGAAAATTGAGGCCTATAATTTTTACTCTAGGCTGATAAAAAATATTAATGCGTTCTTAATCTAGATAAATACCCATGCATTCATGAGTTTCTAGCGGAGTAGCCACATTGCTCACGTAATTAAGCTGAATGGCAATTTAGCGCTTGTTAAGGTAAAATTAACGGAAATATAGGAGGCTTTATGGTTACCACAGTTTCTAAAACTAGCAATGACCGCAAGACCAAGTTTACGCCTAATATGGATAACTTTAAGGTCAGTTTAAGCTATGAGGGTTTGTCACTGAAAAAGAGCAGTGAAGGCAAAAGCATTTCAGAGTTAAAACGCAAATATGCGAGATAAATTCGGGGTAGCCTATGATAAATATTGCTACCCCGGCTCTGACGTTTTAATTAACCTTCTTGATATTAGGGATTCAGAAAAGCTTGAAGAAGCTGAAGCTGAATTTACCGCTGAACGGTATCGAACCTACGAACCCACCAAACAATCACTTGCTGATTTTTCATTCGAACATTTAAAGTACCTTCATCACCACATGTTCCAAGATTTATATGCGTGGGCGGGTAAGCCAAGAGATGTTGATATTTCCAAAGGTGGCACGCGTTTTTGTACTTGGACACGCATTGAGCCTGAAGCTATTAAATTATTTAAAACGATTCCTGCGTTAGCTGATTATCAGGACAATGAAGACCTCGTTGAAAAGGTCGCAGATTTGTTTTGTGAGTTAAATTTACTTCACCCATTTCGTGAAGGGAATGGCAGAGTTCTGCGCTTCTTTTTCGAGGAGCTGTTGTTTACTCTCGGCTTCCATGTAACGTGGCCAAAGATTTCTCAGAAAGATTGGATTGACGCTAACATTGCTGGTGTGCATCTGAACCTAGAACTGCTCAAGGTGATATTCACTCAAGCCATTTCAGAGCTGGAATGAAGAGTTTAAAAAACTGGCAATCATGTTGTGAAGAAATACATAAATACATGGGCAGGCATCTTTTCAGTAGTTGCGATTGGGTAAAAAATCATGATTAAAGGTCAACAAAATATTTTAATGTGCTCGTAGTTTAACTAAATACCTATACAATCATCAGTTTCTGGGAAGTGAGAGTTATTGAGGTGAGTTTAGTGCAGGGTGAGGCATGCCTCATGTGCAAAGAAACAATTGAAATTAAAAAGTGACTTTAGAGGAAACGTTAGCCTAATGAATTCTTTTGCCTACGCAATCGCTGGTATCGTTTTAAGATGTCTATTTGTTCAGCAATTACGCTAAAAATAGTTACAGTCTTGACCAATAGTTCTAAACTAATTTTGAATCATGTTTTTTGCTGTCGTTCGATAATGTTCTCAATAATGAACGGTATATTCCTAGTGTTGCACGCTCCCGCAACCACATTCAAGGCCTCGATTATTCGAGGCCTTTTTTGTTTGTGTTATTTGAATATCAAAATATATGCCTGCCACTAATTCGTTTTAAACAAATAACTTCAAACCAACACCACTGGTACTTCAATTTAAGCGTTGTGATTTAATCCACTTTCCTAACTTGCAGCAATGTTGTGCCCATTAACTTACGACTTTATCCAACACTGCGCTAGAAATAAAACCTTTGGAAATAAATTTTCACATTGATTAGACGTTGTCGTTGGCAATCAATACAATGGATTGGAGTTCAGCGCACTTTAGTGCCTGTGTATTCGGATAATCGAATCAACAATATTGCTATGGCAGTTTCCGTTGGGGGAAATAACCGCTTGTGCAAGGAAGCATGTTTACTCAAGTAAATTGTCTAATTTCAAAGGGGTTTATAGTGTCTACTCAATACGATATTGTTATTTTTGGTGCGACAAGTTTTGTTGGCCAAATTCTCTGCCAATATATGGTCGCTCAATACCCAGAAGGCGAAATCGTCTGGGCTGCTGCAGGGCGTTCTCAATCAAAGCTTAATTCAGTTGTTAAATCTCTTAAGCAAAATATTCCGACGATTATTGCCGACTCTGACGATGAAATGTTACTGCGATATATGGCGGAACAAAGCAAAGTCATTATTTCTACTGTTGGACCTTACGCACTGTATGGCTCAAGCTTGGTAAAAGTGTGCGCAGAATCTGGCACCGACTACGTAGATTTAACAGGTGAGCCACAATGGATCCGCAAAATGATTAATCTACACGAAGCTACTGCCAAAGCCAGTGGAGCACGGATTGTTCATTGCTGCGGTTTTGACTCTATTCCTTTAGATCTGGGTAACTTTTACCTTCAACAGCAAGCTCAAAAAGTTTATTGCGCACCTTGTACCACCGTAAAAATGGCGGTGTATCAAATGAAGGGGGCAGGCTCCGGTGGCACTTTTGCAAGTGGTATCAATATGTTTAAAGAAGCATCAACGGACGCTGAGTTAACCAAAGGATTGAAAGATCCGTATTTTTTATGTTCAAAAGAGCATGGCTTCAGTGCTGTACAGCGTGACGTGCAAACGGCGGTATACGATGAAGATTTTGATGCTTGGGTTGCCCCGTTTGTAATGGCTGTGATTAATACCAAAATTGTTCACCGCTCAAATGAACTCAACGGCAAAGCCTTTGGTGAGAACTTTAAATATGACGAAGTCATACGCATAGGTAAGGGCTTTGGGTCGCACATAACAGCATCGGCAATTGGCCTAGGCATGCGCATTTTTCCTTTAGCCATTACTTTGCCACCTAGCGGGTACCTAATTGAAAAAATATTGACAAAACCAGGTGAAGGTCCAAGTGTGAAACAGCAAAACAGTGGCTTTTTCGATCTGCGCTTTATAGGAAAAACTGATGCTGGCCAGAGGCTAACAGTGAAAGTGACGGGGGATAAAGATCCCGGTTATGGATCAACTGCCAAGATGTTGGTGCAAGCCGGTTTATGCTTGGCTCAAGACATCAGCAAAGCAGAAAAGGCGGGTGGATTTTGGACCACTGCAACGGTTATGGGAGAACCCTTGATAAAGCGATTAACTGAGCGGGCAGGATTAACTTTCACACTGTTGGATTAGCCGCGTAGTTTAATTGCATGTCGTAGTTGATAAAGCGTTAAGTTTTATGAGGGCGAGAATAGCATCAACCTCCTCGATTGGTTGGGAAGTTTGCTTGAAAGCTGGAAAGAATGACAACGGTGTTTGGCAAACTTCACTGAGTGAAAGTAATCGTCTTACAGATGTGCCTGAAGCGGTTACTTGAGTGTTGATGTTGTTGGGGGAGCGGGGTAGCAGAGTCGCTTTGGACAAAATCAAAGGATGAAAAGTGTTTTTTACTATTAATTTGTGAACAGTTCGTTTAACAAGTAGGGGAAAAGCAGACAAAAATCATTTCTCACAAAATTTAGAATAGCGTTCTCGCCTCAACATTCAAGGACTCAATTATTTGAGATCTTTTTTAGTGAAATTACGCATACATATCAGGTACTTGATAAAATAAAAAACTGATACAGTTTGGAAGATTAAATTTTATGTAAATTTAACGCGTCTTTTTCATCCGCATCGTTACAATGCAATCATTATTTAAAATTGGCACGTAGCGAATGTTCGAAAAATTAATTAAAAATAAAATGTTTGCCTATGCTTTTTCTCTAGGCATAGTGTGTATTTTTTCCATCCTCGCTTTATTATTGCCTGCTGCCATTTTACCGAAAAGTGGTGTATTACTTCTTTTGCAATTGGCGGTGGTTTTAGTTTCGGTTACATCTAGTCGAAGCGCTACCGCTATCGCGGGCATATTATGTGCGCTGATTTATAACTACTTTTTTACCTCTCCTTTGTATTCACTGCATATGTTTGAATTGGAGGATATTATGAACTCCATCATCTTCATTTCTGTCGCCGTATTGACTAGTGAATTTTCGATTCGTTATCGTAAAAAAAGTGAAGCTCTTAAGCAGGCCGAAATCCGCTCCAATATTTTGTTGTCAGTGTCGCACGACTTAAGGACGCCACTTGCCAGTATTATTGGCTCACTCAGTACCTTTCAAGAATATCAACACAAGATTAGTCAACAAGAGCAAAACACCCTTATCAACAGTGCCATTGATGAGAGTCATCGTTTACACAATTACGTTGAAAACTTATTGCAGTTAACACGTTTAAAAAACAACGCCTTTAATTGGGTATTCGTTCGCCAGTCAATTTGGCCTGTGATTAAACGCCTTGAACAGCGGTTCTCCGATAAGCGTTTGTTGATCAGCAAAAAAAACGAATTGAAAATGGTGGACATTCAGGATGCCCTTATCGAACAAGCCGTTTATAACGTCGTAGATAACGCTCTAAAATACTCACCCAAAGCGCAAAATGTTGAAATCGAAGTAAATAGTGTCCAACAATTTACTCGTATTCTAGTAAAGGATAAAGGCCAAGGGATAGAGCCTGAACAGCGTTTTAAGATATTTGATGCATTTTACTCAAGTCGCATTGGTGATGCAGGTAAAGGAGGCAGTGGTATTGGCTTGAGTGTGTCTAAAGGCATAATGGAAGCACATGGTGGTCATATTGCTGTTGTCGACTGTGAACAGGGTTGTACCATCGAATTACTGCTGCCAAATGGAGACGATAATGCTTAAGCCTAAGATTTTATTAATAGATGATGAGGATAAAATCCATGATTTCATCTCGATTTCATTGGCTGCTGAGAATCTTGAATATATTGGTTCATATACCGCAACCTCGGGCTTGAGTCTATTTAATCAAGAAAAACCTAGTCTTATTATTTTAGATTTAGGTTTACCAGATCTGGATGGGCGAGCCGTTTTGAAAAAAGTCCGAGAAACCAGTGATATCCCTGTATTGGTGTTAACAGCCAGAGATCAGGAAGCCGAAAAAGTAAGGTTATTAGACGCAGGTGCCAATGATTATTTAAGTAAACCTTTCGGCATTAGAGAGTTAATTTCACGCATTAAAGTATTGTTACGTGATATTAAGTATGAAGCCATGCCATCAGAACTGCGATTCGATAAATTGATCATAAAAACTGGGGAGCCTCTTGTTCTTAAAGGCCAGAAAGCGGTACAACTTACCAAAAAAGAGCACCAATTGTTAGTTAAGTTGGCCATCCATCCCAATGTACTCGTCAATCAAAAGAAATTATTAGTCGACATTTGGGGAGCGTCACATGCAGACGATGTCCATTACTTAAGAGTGCTCATCACCCAGTTACGAAAAAAACTGGGCGATGATGCTGAAGATCCCTACTTTATAAAAACCGAGCCTGGACTAGGTTACCGCTTTATTGGTGATTAAATTCTTTTGGCAGGTCAATAGGTTTAATTCTTGTACTTTGCTAGATTTTTGGAGTAAGCAACATGGCGCATTTTACTGTTATAGGCTTAGGCCGTTTTGGTATTTCGGCTTGTCAGGAACTGATCCATTTAGGACACACTGTCACAGGCGTAGATAGTGACGTTAAAGTTGCTGAAATGTATTCAGATTATCTAACCCAAGTTGTTATCTGTGATTGTACAGATGAAAATGCCTTATCAGAGCTAGATCTAAAAAACAGTGATACAGTATTAGTTGCCATTGGTGAAGATATGCAATCGAGTGTTTTGTGTACCTTAAGCTTAAAGAATATAGGGGTTAAAAACCTTTGGGTTAAAGCTGGCACAAAAGCCCATCACACTATCATATCTAAATTAGGGGTATCTAGAATCGTACATCCCGAGGAGGAAATGGGAGTGCGGGTCGCACAAGCCTTGAACTATCCAATGGTCAACGACTATATTGCGTTAGGTGATGGTCTCTATGTGGTTGAAATTAATATCAAACCACAATTACATGGTTCTCCACTGAGTAAATTATTAGTAGATACTAAAGGCGCAATAGATACATTATTAATAAAAAGACAAGGTAAAACTTTTACACGTATTGCTTGTGACTTTACGGTTAAAGCGGAAGATACTCTACTGCTTTGTGGTAAACGTGCTGCCCTTAAACATATAGCACCAAAGTTGGGGTAACTTGCATGCTACTTTGGCATCCCTCGCAGGCTCCAATTGAGCGAAAAACTAAATCCGCAAAACAAATTAATGCAGCACCACCTTTTGTGTTAGCCGGTAGTTTTGCTTTATTGATTGTTCTTGGTTCGTTATTATTAAAGTTACCCATAGCCACCGTCTCTTCTATTAGTTGGGAGCAGAGTTTGTTTACTGCGACTTCAGCAGTAACCGTAACCGGCTTAGTCGTAGTGGATACTGGCAGTGTTTTTACATTATTTGGTCAAACCGTTATTGCTTTATTAATTCAATGCGGAGGCATCGGATTGATGACATTCGCTGTTGTCACGCTTATTGCCCTTGGAGGAAAAATTGGTTTTATGCAGCGGGTGGTCGCTAAAGAAGCATTCAATCAAACCAATACTTCAACTTTGTTCAGTGTGGCTAAATCAGTGTTGTTTTTTTCACTGCTTGTTGAACTCATAGGTTTTGTCATTTTATCTGTGTATTGGTATGAAGACTTAGGGTTGCAGGCAAGCTTATTTCACGGCTTTTTTTATACCATTAGTGCTTTTAATAATGCGGGTTTTGCTCTGGCATCCAATAGTTTGATGCATTACGTGGAAGATCCAACTATTAACTTAACCATTACTGGTCTATTTATCGCTGGTGGTCTAGGTTTTACCGTTTGGATGGATGCACTCAAGTCAAAGTCGTGGAGCGCGATGACCCCTTACAGTAAAACAATGATTTTGGGGACAGTCATTATTAATGGCTTCGCACTGTTTGCTATATATGTCATTGAATATAATAACCCACAAACATTACAGCCATTGAGCGATGGCGGTAAGTGGTTAGCAGCCTGGTTTCAAGCTGTGTCACCTAGAACTGCAGGCTTTAATACACTTTCGATAGAGAATTTGGAAGAAAGTACAAGCGCTTTAATGCTGCTTCTTATGTTTATTGGCGGAGGCTCTTTAAGTACCGCAAGTGGTATTAAAGTTGTCACTTTTATTGTACTAATTATGGCTACATATAGTTATCTTCGAAGAGACAAAGGGATCACTTTATATAATCGAGAAGTCGCGAAAGAAACCGTCTATAAGGCGCTTGCCTTAACCATGATTTCCGTTGGTACAACATGGATCGCTATCTTTATTTTAACACTCAGTGAAGATGCCCCATTTTTAGATGTGGTGTTCGAAGCGGTATCTGCACTTGGCACGGTAGGGTTATCCAGAGGGTTAACGGGTTCGTTATCAGGCGTAGGCGAGCTAATCATTATTTTATTGATGTTTATGGGACGGTTAGGACCATTAACATTAGCGTATTTTCTCGCTAGTCCAAGAACAAAGCGTCTCAGGTTTCCAGAAACACAGCTTGCGATCGGTTAATATTTTATGTCAACAAAGTCGTGGTTGTTAGATGACTATCGATTTCAGGCGGGGTAAACTTGTCAATCTTTGCTTTACGAATGTGGTGCTGTGTCGTCTCTTAAATATTTATCGGCTTATTCTCTTGACTTACAACAGCAAATTACCGAATTGTTAGACTCAAATCGTTTAACTGACTATCTGCTGAAAAAATATCCGCTAGTGCATAGCATACCTAACGATAATGCTTTGCGTGAATATGTCATCGCATTAAAAAATCAATATCTTAAGAAATCACAACCTCTGAGTAAGGTAGTGTTTGATAAGAAGATTCATGTGGTTGATAACGCCCTAGGTTTGCACAGTTTTGTTTCCCGTGTACAAGGGGGAAAGCTTAAAAGTAAAAATGAAATTCGAATCAGTACGTTATTTAAGCATACCCCGACTGAATTTCTCAACATGATAGTGGTACATGAATTAGCGCATTTGAAGCAAAAAGAACATAACAAAGCTTTTTATCAACTTTGTTGCCATATGTTGCCCAATTACCACCAAATCGAATTTGATGTGCGAGTTTATTTGACGCATCTTGAACAAAAAGGTGAGGTTTATGTTAACCCGCCGCAAAACCTTCCATAAGGTATCCATGAACTATCAATTTATACGTAATCTGCAAGGTATTCCAGTGGCCCAATTTGAAATGGGACATGAAGCCTTTTCCCGGTGGTTTTCTGAAGAACTGGGAACAAGCCAGCATAAAATAGAGGACATTTTTGTTGCAATCGACAGATTAGAAAAGCGTCAGATTAAGGAGTATGTGCTAGCCGGTAAAGAGATCAATCTGCGAATCGATTATTACGAAGTAGAAGTTAGATCAAAAGATTTGGATATGGATGGACCTGATGAGCTGCCGGAGGGAACTGAGTTATATGATCAAGAATCCATATCTGGTTGTGGATTAGAAGATTTCACCCAAGTATTGCGTTCGTGGCGTGACTTTGTTGATGAAAAGTAAATCATCTTTAGTCAAGGTATAGGCTGTGAATAATATCATCGTCGATACTTTTGTGGCACCAAAATGCCTAGAAAAGATAAACATACTTTATCAAGATGCGTCTATTTTGTTGATTAATAAACCCAGTGGTTTGCTTTCGTTATCGGGTAAAAACCCGCTGAATTACGATTCGGTCCATTTTCGTTCAGTTCAAGAGTTTAGTTCGGCCACTATGGTTCACCGCTTGGATCTAGGTACATCCGGTATTATGGTAGTTGCTTTGAATAAACAAGCTAATTCCCATCTGGCTAAGCAATTTCAAATGCGTACTGTGCAAAAATCCTATATTAGTTTACTCCAAGGCCACCTTAATCAGAATACTGGCCAAATTAGTCAACCTATAGCCAAGGATCCAAACCTGTTTCCTAAAGTCAAAATCTGTTCTATTCACGGTAAAGAAGCGGTGACTAATTACAGTGTTCTGGAACGACTAAACAGTCCTTACGCAACTCGTGTTCGTTATCGTCCTCAAACGGGCAGAACCCATCAACTACGGATTCACAGTGAATATCTTGCGCACCCCATTTTAGGTTGTGATTTATACGGTACTTGTGACAGTTACAAAGCTGCTAACAGACTAATGTTACATGCTGAAAGCATAGAGTTTGAACATCCGACAACAGGTAAAAAAGTACAGGGGATATGCCCAGCACCATTTTAAATCCAACCATGTTTTCTAATTTTTCGTAGTCAGGGGCTGTCCTTTACTTATTTCGTTGAAGCGAATTCCGCTACCCTATTATCGAATACGCAGACTTGGTTTTTGCCTAGTGCCTTTGCTCGATAAAGAGCCTGGTCAGCACTTTTAATTAAAATTGTTGGTTTATCGTTTCTATTCGGTATTAAGCAGTGCATACCGATACTGACTGTGGTTTTTACGGCTATTTTTTTATCTTCATCTTTGCGTAACGACATGGCCGTTTTTTCAACAAGCTTGCGAATATCTTCGGCCACTTTTAATGCACCAGCATGATCTGTATTGGGAAGAATACAAGCGAACTCCTCTCCGCCATATCGCGCGACTAAGTCATCGGGGCGATGTGCACAGGAGGTTATTTTTTGCGCCAATATTTTCAAAAATTTGTCTCCGGCCTGGTGACCATAGCTGTCATTCAAATGTTTGAAGTTATCTGCATCTATCATCAGCAGTGCTAGTGGCGTTTGCTCCCGAGCACAAGATAACCAGTCAGTTGTTAACTGCTCATCGAATTGATAACGATTGCTTACCCCAGTTAAACCGTCTATTAAAGCCAGTCTGCGTAACAGATCCGATTGACGTTTTAGCTGCGCGTGACTCTGTACTCTGGCCCAAGTAATGGTGGTATTTATGGGTTTGCGGATAAAGTCTACTCCGCCTACCTCAAAACCTCTAACTTCGTCGGCTTCATCAATATTAGAGGTGATAAAAATGACCGGAATGTGTGAAGTTAGCACATTTTCCTTAATTTTTTCACAGGCCTGAAAGCCATCCAAGTGCGGCATATTGATATCAAGCAAAATTATATCTGGGAGCAATTCATTTGCCATTTCAACGCACTTAACCCCATCACTTGCCATAAAAATATGGAAGTCATTTTGAAATACTTCGTAAATCTGTCTGACCACAAGAGGCTGATCATCGGCTATCAGCATTATCGGTGTTCGATTTGAAATGTTGCCAAAACCTACCTGTTTATTTGTCATTAGTTTTACCCTGTTGACCATGGCCTGATTGATTTAGTAAGAAGTTTAATGCGGGTTCAAATTTTAACTGGTCTATATATTTCTTGACTGTTATTAACTCATTTTCGTTGGGGTACTGCTGTTGCAATTTATCAACATATTGAATGATAGTGAGATCATTTTGCTGTAAAAACTGAATGATCTTTTTACGTTGCTGAGGTTGCAATTTGGACTCGCGAGTTTCTTGTGAAGGCAGATTGTTTTCAGTGGGTACGAACAAATTCTGCAAGCGCTGTAGATTGGAAGCATGGAGTTTAGGAAGCGTTTCTAACATCTTCGCTAGTTGAGCATCGTGCAGTTGATTCTTTTTCACTGACTCATGAAATGTATTCACGTAATTGTAAACATCATTTGCTCCTATTGTGCCAGATATTCCTTTTAAGGCATGCAGAGCTGTACCTATTTGGTTAATATCTTTAGTGCTTTTTAGCACATCGAATTGTTGAATAAATTCTTGCGCGTACAGTGGTATTAAATTTACCACTAACTCTTGATTATGACCAAAGCGCTCGAGCACTTGCTGTTTTAGTTCAATGTCAGACAAAGAACCAGGGCAAGTCACAGCTTTATCCAGATCAGTAGGTTGCTTATCCAAAACCGCCAGAATAGCCTCACATAACTTGTGCAAACTAATGGGCTTAGCTAGGTGCCCGTTCATACCTATTTGGTAATAATTCAATTGATCTTCAGGTAAGTGATCGGCGGTCGCGGCAATAATCGGTAGCTCATCGAATCGACGGTCTTGTCGAATTTTTTTGGTGGCGGTTAAACCGTCCATCACAGGCATATTGATATCAATTAAAAGCACGTCAAACCTATTGGGACTGATGTGCAGTTGTGTTAGCACTTGTTCTCCATTTTCAACCGCCAATACGGTTGCACCTGACAGCTCGAGTAGACGTTTTAAAGCTTCCAACGTCAGCGCATTATCGTCTGCTATCAGAATGGATATTCCAGCTAATCTTTTCACCTATAAATACACCTTATCTTTATGTGTCAAGAGACGGTTGTACGAAATTTTAATCGTAAGTGGCTAGTGAGCCTGTCGACTGCAATCTACATGTGATTGACCTAATCAACGTGATAGACTGAAACTTCGGATTATTTTCGCAATGGGTTTAATTTGGCTGTGGAATGCTAGAAATCGAAACCATCATTTTTATGCGCTTTACAAATTGAGCATTGCAACTTGCGCACCAAGACGGATAGGCTAAGCCAGTTAGTGTTAATAGTTCGGTGGTGTCTAAAGTCTAATATCCTAGGGGCGTGTTAATTTGACTGAGATTACTTATTCAAAGTGAATCTGTCATGAGTAAAATTTTCAATAGTGTGAAAAATTTGCACGAATTATTTGGCTTAGTGAGCTTTGAGTGGACACTTATTCGTCGATAAAACGTTACTAAAACAATGATGTCGTTTAATTTTTTGATGATAGGTTGGTACTAAAAAATGCAAGGTTAATGGTCAATCCGGCTATTATGAACTAAAAATGGAAGCATATTCTGAAGATTGAAAAAACGAGTTCAGGAACAATAAGAATAAGAATTGCAAATAGTTAAGTGATGTTTCTCAACTTCGTAACAAATTTATGTTGTTTCAACATACTGATTTTTAAAGGACGATGACGTGTTAAAAGTATTATTGGTTGATGATGATAGCGAGTTTACAGATGTTGCCTATCAAATTATTGAATTTCTGGGCCATGAAGTATCTGTAGCTGGCTCTTTAAAAGAAGCCAGACAATGGCTTGAGCATCAACATTTTGATCATATTTTACTAGACTTTATGTTGCCTGACGGCAGCGGACTACACTTAATTGACGAATTGAACTTAAACAGCACAAAGCAAACCTTTATCACTTTAATTACTGGACACCCTTCGGTAAAAGGTATGTTGGCAGGCTTATGCGGCCCTAATGTTAATTATCTAGTTAAGCCATTACAGCGTGAAGACATCGAACAAGTGTTGAATCGCAAAACTAAAAAAACAGCTAAAAAACAAAACAATTCTTTGCACTTCGGTTGCTTGATCGGTGAATCAGCAATAATGAAAGAGCTGTATTTAATGATTGAGAGAGTGGCTAAAACTAATGCCAACGTTATGTTGATGGGAGAAAGTGGTGTAGGTAAAGAAGTAGTCGCTCAAGCCATCCATTCAGCTAGTGATTGCGAGGGGCCCTTAGTGGCTACCAACTGTGGGGCTTTATCTAAAGAACTGATCGGTAGTGAATTATTTGGTCACGAAAAAGGTGCGTTTACCGGCGCCGTTGGACGTAAAGAGGGGGTGTTTGAGCGAGCGGAAAATGGCACGCTTTTTCTAGATGAAGTCACTGAAATGCCTATTGATATGCAGCCCAACTTATTGCGGGTTTTAGAATCTAAACGAGTAACGCGATTGGGAGGCACTAAAGAAATCGACGTCAATTGTCGAGTGGTTTCCGCGACCAATAGAAATATTAGTGAATTGGCTGAAAGCAAAGTATTACGGGAAGACATCTATTTCCGCTTAGCTGTGTTCCCAATTGATATTCCCACCCTACGAGAGCGAAAAGAAGACATCCCTTTGTTAGCGCAAGCGTTTCTTGAAGAGCTTAATGCGGAAAATGGAACATCTTTTGCTTGGAATGAAGCTCAATTAAAACGATTATCAGAATATGATTGGCCAGGTAATGTAAGAGAACTTCGCCACGCCGTGCATCGGGCTTTCATTATGAGTGATCCTGAGTCATCAAATATTGATATACCGAGCAGCTTTGCTTCACCGTTCGCTTCTAATAAAAAAGCGTCGAATCAAATTTCAGCAGGGCAAACTATCGAAAATGTTGAAAAAGAATTGATACGGGCGACCCTTGAAAAGGTTAATGGTAGTAAAACCCTTGCTGCCGAAATGCTCGGAATCAGCACAAAAACGCTTTATAACCGTCTTCACGCCTACGGTGATTTTGAAGAGTAATAGTAATAGGAATTTCAATGACGATAACAAGTAATGAAAATCTCGATATCCGAACCATGATTCATGACGCGAGAGGTCCTTTAAACCGGATTTCAATGAATGCCGAGTTAGTCAAATTAGTACTAGAGAATGATTTACCGCGTGATAAAGCACTTGATGCATTGAATAAAATTATTACTGCTTGTCAAGACTGTAGCGACAAGCTCCAAGCAATAAGTAATTCCCATAAAAACATTGGCGAATAACGTCGTTGTTTCACCTTAGTTTAGTCATAGAGTGAGAATATATGAAACAACGACGTTTATTTGGCAATACTGTTTTTACCTGGTTTACCGTCACTATCATTGTATTGGGGGTAATCAGTGTTAACGCTTATTTAGCGGTGAAAACTACCAAAGACCTGGCTAAAGTCCAAGAAAGTTTGACTAATACAGGTAATGTTATTTTAGTGCTTGATGAGTTACATCTGATGATACTTGCCGCTGAAAGCAGTCAACGGGGATATCTATTAACCGAAATTGAAGAATACCTTGCACCTTATATTAATTCAGTAAAACAACTGTCTGATCAGATTGAAAAAGTTCGTGTAGTTGAAGTTGAAATTGTGGGTCAAAGAGCCTTGATCGACGAAATAATTAGGCTTACTGAAATGAAAATGGAAGAAATGGAGAAGACCGTTTTGCTTGCCCAAGCGGATAAAGAGCGTTCGGCAATTCGGCTGGTCAAGGGAGGTGAGGGTAACGAATTGACCAAAGATCTAGATCAATTATTTTCGCAAGTAATTGACAATGAACTGACTTATCGAAATTTTTTGTACAGTAAATTAAACCGCTCTGAAAAAGAATCTGTGTTTACTTTCTTTACTTCCGCTATTACCAGCGCATTATTGCTACTCGGTTTAATTGTGTTAGCTAGATTAAATTTGGTAAGTGAAGAAAAATTCAGAAATTCATTGGAAAAACAAAATCAAAACCTCGCGCTGAAAGTGGATGAGCGAACTGAAAAGTTAACGGTTTATTCAGAAGAGCTTGCTCGCAGCAATAGGGAGCTGGAAGATTTCGCTTTTGTCGCTTCTCATGATTTACAAGAGCCATTACGTAAAATTCGTGCCTTTGGCGATAGGCTGCATTCCGATTATTCTGAGCAACTCGGAGAAAAAGGGGCGGACTATCTAAATCGCATGAAGAATGCGGCTGAGCGTATGTCTAATTTAATTAGCGATTTACTCGAGTTTTCTCGGGTATCCACCCGAGGTAAAGATTTTACTGATGTCGAAATGTCGACTGTAATTTCGGCGATTGAAAGTGATTTGGAAATCGCCATTGAAGAGAGTAAAACCCAGCTTATCGTCTCTGAATTACCTGTTATAAAAGGTGATTCCAGTCAAATGAACCAGTTGTTTTTAAATTTATTGTCAAATGCGATTAAGTTTAGAAAACCAGATGTTGCGCCGGTGATTGAGTTGCAATACCAACTTGAACAGAGTGCAGGCGTTGATGGTAAATCCAGTGGCGATATGCATGTCTTTATTTTAAGCGACAACGGTGTGGGTTTTGAAAACGAATTTGCAGAAAAAATATTTGTTCCATTTCAGCGATTACATGGGCGAAATGAATATAAAGGAACAGGGATAGGTCTAGCGGTATGTCGACGCATTGTTGAGCGACATGGCGGGACTATCTCTGCGACCAGTGAATTGGGTAAAGGGTCGACTTTTGTGATTAAATTACCTACCGATGCTGTACTTAACAAAATTTAATTTAAGAAATAAATAAGAAAGGAAGTAAATGCCTTATTCAAATAAAAAGTCATTAATAATCTTAATGGCAGATGACGATGATGATGACCGATTGTTAGCACAAGATGCTTTGAACGAAAGTCGAGTGTTGAATAGTCTTAAGTGTGTGGAAGACGGCGTAGAGTTAATGCACTACTTAAAGCGCGTGGGGAAATATGCTGATAAGGAGATCTACCCTCGACCCGGTTTAATTCTGCTCGACTTGAACATGCCTCGCAAAGATGGTCGCGAGGCGCTGGCAGAAATCAAAGCTGATCCAGATTTAAGAAGTATTCCTGTGGTTATTTTAACGACTTCTAAAGAAGAAGAAGACAAAATCAAAGGATATGGTTTAGGGGCTGCTTCTTACATCACTAAACCGGTTAATTTTGAAGGTCTAGTGGAAGTAATGAAGGCACTCGGAAAATATTGGGTCGAAATTGTAGAATTACCCGAGAACAAAGAGTAATTGACCAAGGTGATTGATTAATATGGATGTGAAATCAGCGCGAATTTTGATCGTGGAAGATGACGAAGATGATTATATTCTAACGCACGATCAATTGGAAAAACTCGACCGTCATCGATTCGAGATCGATTGGGTGACAAACTTAGAAGATGCATTAGAGCAATTAAAACGTAATGATCATGAGATTTGTTTACTCGACTATCATCTTGGTGCCTATACAGGTATCGACGTTTTAGATAAGGCCCAAGCACTAGGATCTCATGTTCCGATTATCATGCTAACTGGACAGTCGGATGACGATCTCGACAGATTAGCATTGAAAGCGGGGGCCGCTGATTTTTTAGTTAAGGGAGATATAACCAACGCTAGATTTACTCGAGCGATCCGCTATGCGATTTCTCGAGGTGAGATTGAAAAAGCACGGCAGCAAAGTTTAGACGCTGAGATTGAAAGTCGTTCTAAAGACAGGTTTATAGCCCATTTGAGCCATGAATTGCGAACCCCACTGACTTCTATTTTGGGCTATACCGAACTGTTATTAAACGGTGACAAAGCCAAAGATGCACAAAAAGAATTATCAACAATTCTAAATAATGGGCAGCACTTACTTAGTCTACTTAATGACATTCTTGATTTATCGAAAATCGCGGCAGGAAAACTGCAACTAAAACCTTCAGATGTGATGCTAAGCAGTTTTGTTGGTGACATATTGACGCTAATGCAAATGCCAGCCAATGAAAAAGGGTTGAGTCTTAAATTTTATTCGTCACCTCAAGTGCCTGAATTCATAAATGCTGATCCGACTCGTCTTCGCCAAGTCATCATCAATTTATTGTTCAATGGGATTAAATTTACTGATTCTGGAGAGGTATCCCTTACCGTTGATTTTGATCCTGAGCATCCTGAACAAATTCGATTCATAGTGTGTGATACCGGTATTGGTATTGCTGAGAGTGAAATCGACGTTATTTTTATTCCTTTTCAGCAACTCGAAGATGTAACGCTAAAAAGAGAGCAGGGAGCTGGGCTGGGTCTCGCGATTGCCACCGAATTAATTAGACGGATGGAAGGCGAGATAAATGTTACTTCAGAATTGGGTAAGGGCAGTGAATTTACCGTTAGTCTAAAGCTTCCTAAACAGTTTAGGGAAAACCTTAAGCCTTTAAACGTGAAAGTCTCTGATTTAGTGGCCACTGAACAATATGCACCACTGCGCGGGAAAATACTCATTGTCGATGATTTGCTTGATATAAGACAGTTAGTCGGTGAAATGTGTCGCTCATTTGGCTTAGAAGTGTTTTTCGCAGCAGATGGAAGTCAGGCTTTAGAGGCTATTAAACAGCCTGACAGCGCGTTTGATTTAGTGGTAATGGACATTCATATGCCAGTCATTGATGGACGTAAAGCGATTGTTGAAATACGAAATTACGGTTTTTCCAAGCCTGTATTAGCATTAACTGCGGCCAATATGAAAGGCGTAGACATCGAACTTACCGCGTTGGGCTTTGACAACATTATTGGTAAGCCGATCGATCAAAGTTTACTGTATCAATCGATTGCTAAATATTTGAAGCACAATGCGCAAGGGACTAAATTAAAAACTGAAATCGCTAATCTAACATCAAGTTCAAAGCAGACGTTATCAACAGTATTAGTGGTAGAAGATGATGCAGATTCTGCTGAATTAATCGTGCTTTTGCTTGATAGTCTTGGCATCAATGCGCAGAGTGCCAGTTCCTGTGAAACCTGTTTAAAACTGATCGCGCAGAATGAGTTATACAGTCATATTCTACTGGATAAAAATCTGCCTGATGGCAATGGCCTAAATTTAGCGACAGAAATTAGTCGAATTCAGCCTAATTGTGATCTCATTATTATCAGTGGCGAAGAAGTCAGTGCTGAAGAGTTAAGGAGTCACGGTATAAGCAATTCATTGCTCAAGCCAATTAGTCTACAACAGCTGCAAAGTGTATTTTCTTAGCTTTTTGTAACTGATTGATTTGCTCAATAAGTGAGTAGAATTGATATATTTAGGAAAACTTATCGCTATTTAGCTCGTGCTTTTACTGACAACAACAATTAGTGCTTTTTAAAACCATGGCTTATCGGTATTGAATATGTTGTTCATACACACGAGAAGGACGTAGTGTAGAGTCCTATTTGAGTTCATTTTTTAATGGGGTGTGAATTTTTTATGCTAAAAATATGGGCTTACAGGGCTTTATTCTTATTCGCTGTAGTGTGTCCACAGCTCCACGCGCAAAGCGATCTTGGTCCACCTCCAACAATCGTAGAAGAATCAAATGTTATCTGGGATGAAATTCAGTCCTATTGGCTAGAATTCCTGCAAGGATTGCCCTCGGTGATTTTTGGTTTGGCAATTTTTATCGTTTTCTATCTCTCGTCTCGTTATATCTCAGAGTTAATGCTCAAGCCTCTTTCATACATGAGTTCTAGTTTACTTATCAGAGTAGTCATTCGTCGAATTTTTCAATTACTTATTATTCTGTTGGGAACTTATATCTTTCTGCGTTTCGCAGGTTTGAGTGAATTCGCTGTGGCAATTTTAAGTGGCACAGGGGTGGTTGGTTTAATCATCGGTTTTGCATTTAAAGATATCGCTGAAAACTTTATTTCTAGTTTGTTATTGAGTATTCAAAAGCCATTTAAAATAGGCGATATTATTGAAGTTGATAACCGAATTGGAGTGGTAAAACAGGTAACCGCTAGAGCAACCACACTATTAGATTTTGACGGAGATCATATTCAAATACCCAATTCGACAGTTTATAAAAATGTCATAAGAAATGTGAGTGCTAACCCTAATTCACGAGGCAACTTTGTTATTGGTGTTGGTTATGATTCAAGTGTTGTAGATGCGCAAAAGTTAGCAATGACAGTGTTGCAAATCACCGAAGCAGTGTTAGATGATCCCGAACCCCAAGTTTTAGTGGATAATCTAGCCTCTTCAACAATTAACCTTAAAGTGTATTTTTGGATTAATACGCATCAACACAGTTTGTTAAAAGTATCGTCGTTATTGATGAGAACCATATTAAGTGAGTTTGAAAAAGCGGGTATTAGTATGCCCGATGATGCACGAGAAGTTATTTTTCCTGAAGGTGTTAAATTAATCGGCGCAGAGCAGGTGATTTGCGAATCTCAAGAAAGCCAGCAGAGTGGCCAAAAAACCAATAAGCGTTTGAAAAAACAGGAAAGTAAATTGGATAATCAATCTCTATCAACTAGAATAGAAAGCGAAGAGCAAGGGACAGAACATATAGATGATTTGAGTAGTGATGCAGATACTATTCGTGAACAGGCTAATTCGGCAAGGGACCCGGAACAGGGACAAAATATACTTTAAATTGAATATTAAATTTTGTGCTGATGGATAAAAGGAGTCATCCTAATTGAAGAGCATGCAACGTACATATCTTTCCTTTTTGTATCTTAAGATTTTTAAGGTCAGCTGTGTGTTGTGTCTATTCTTTATGAGCGTGGCAGGAGCTAAAGAACTATTATTGCTAGCTGCACAAGAACACGAACCTTACCTTGGAATAAACTTACCCAATCAAGGCTACGTGCATCAAATTGTTACTGAAGCATTCGCAAGAAAAGACGTTCATGTTGAGTTTGTTTATTATCCTGCAGCGAGGGCTCAGAAACTTGCTGCTGAAGGCAAGGTCGATGGAATTTTGCCGGTTTATTTCAGTGATACTCTTTCTCAGACTTTTTTATATTCTGCTCCTTTCCCAGGGGATGTCATTGGCCTTTTAAAACGCAAAGATACTGCAACTTCTGTTGTGATTGATAAAAATAATAGTGTCAATGAAACATTGCAAGGCTTGAGTAAATACTATTTTGGTTTGGTTCGCGGAAGCGCTTCTGAACACTTGGTTGACCAAACTCATTTTCTAAGTAAGCAATACGTCTCAAATAATTTAATCAATATTGATAAGTTGTTCGCCCGACGCATTGATTTTGCGCTAATCGATAAATACAGCGCTGGTCATCTAATCGTGTCGCACCGTCCTCATATGATTGGAAAATTAGAATTTGTTTACCCTCCACTTGTAGACAAAGAGTTTCATATAGCCTTTACAAAAAGTAATTCGAATGCACAGAGGTGGGTGAATTTATTTAATCAAGGTTTAGCATCGATGATTGCTGATGGTCGATTTGCCAATATTTTGGCCAAGCATGGTTTTTCGTCTTCGCCTAAAGAGATAGATAAGGAGCTTCAAAATCAAAAATTAGTGATAGGTACGGTGAATAATGCTGACATGCTGATTTTAAAAGACCTTTCTTCTCATTTCGAGTTGGATAATCCTGATGTGCAACTTGAATGGAAAGTGTTAGATGAAGGTGTGTTACGCAAGAGGTTGTTAACTGATCTAGCTATTTCTGCAGGGCAGTTTGATGTTATGACCATTGGTTCTTATGAAATACCCATCTGGGCAAAAAATGGCTGGATTGCGCCGATCGATTCATTGCCTGAAGAATATGGTTTAGACGACATAGTTGATAGTGTGAAAAACGATGTCTCTGTAGACAAACAACTTTTTGCCCTGCCTTTTTATGCTGAGTCCTCGGTAACCTATTACCGTTCAGACTTATTTAAACAAGCTGATATTGTTATGCCAAAACAGCCTACGTTTAATCAAATATATGAATTTGCCAATAAACTAAATGCACCTGAAAAAGGTATTTACGGTATTTGTCTGCGAGGTAAAGGTGGTTGGGGTTCAAATCTGGCATTGATCACTACTATGGTAAATAGCTATGGAGGTAGTTGGTTTGACTTAAATTGGCGTCCTCAAATTGAATCGAAAGAGTGGCACAACGCAGTTTCTATGTATGTGGATTTGCTTGCCAAATTTGGTCCCCCCAATGCTGTGGAAAATAATTATATTGAAAACCTAGATTTATTCCTAAAAGGAAAATGTGCTATTTGGGTTGATGCCTCAATTGCCGCGAGTTCTTTGGTTAATTCGACTCAGTCGACGTTTAGCCAAAATATCCAAATGGCCAATGCTCCCATAGCTAAATATAAGAATGGTTCTAATTGGTTATGGACGTGGTCGTTAGCAATACCAAGTTCTTCGTCAAATAAGGATGCGGCCCTTAAGTTTGCACAGTGGGCCACTTCGGCCGAATACATTCAGTTAGTCGCTGCAAAATATGGTTGGCAATCCATCCCCCAAGGGACTCGCAAGTCAATATATAAAAAACCTGAATATTTGCAAGCTGCACCCTTTGCGCCTGTCGTAATTGACACCATCAATAACATCGATTTGTATCATTCTACGTTCCAGCCCAGTCCTTATTTGGGAGTACAATTTGTACCTATTGCTGAATTTACATCAATGGGAGATCAAGTTGGTATGTTGCTAGAAAAAGCGTTGAAAAAAGAACTTACAGTAGAGTCTGCGTTAAAACAAAGTCAAGACTTGGTTGATAAACAAATGCGGATATCGGGTTACTATTAATCCTAAATACAACTTAGATGAGATTCCTTCACTAAAATTTCCTGCTTAAATCGCCTATTCGGCAGCTAAAAGTTTATCAGCTACTGTTGCGACGTATCCGGAACGTGTACAATCGGTTTCTTGTATTAAGAACAAGATGTTATGAAAAAAATAGCGACTTTAGGCCCTCCAGGCACATTCTGTGACATGGCCACAGGTATTTATACCGCCAATCAATCTGATATCTATCAAGTGGAGTATTTTCCAACGATTGTGGGTACGCTCGCAGAAATCGGTAATAGCTGTGATATTGGTATTATTCCCATCGAAAACTTTTCGGAAGGCTTTATCGCACTTGTTCTTGATGAACTCATTGCTGCTGACTTACATGTGGTCAGCGAGATTATACTGCCCATCAAGTTTTCTATGATCAGTAATGCTAATGCGTTATCTGACATTCAACAATTGTACGTGCAGTTTGTTGCTCGTGGACAATGTTTTGAGTTTTTAGATGGGCTTAGCAATGCAAAAATTGTCACCACAGATAGTAATATTGAATCGTTAAATCGATTTAAAGACTCAGAAATACCGAGTGCGGCTATTGTTCCATCAACCTCTTACCGCAAAAGTGATTTTCCATTGGTGGTTGAGGAAGTTAACGACTATAAAAATAATCAAACCCGATTTCTAGTCATGTCAAAAACGGTACAACCTACACCAGAAGAAGCCGATAAAACCAGCCTGATCGTCCTTGATGACCATGATCATCCCGGATATTTGGGGGAAGTTTTACTTTCGTTTTCTAAACGAAATATCAATCTAACCTCAATAATTTCTCGTCCCACACGGAAAACATTTGGTAAGTACCATTTTTTTATTGATTTCGACGGTAATATTGATGATCCGATTGTTGCCGAGGCACTATCTGAAATCGGTAAAACCAACAATCTCAAATTGCTTGGTTCTTACAAAAAGGCGAAAAGTCTGAGTTGACGCTTTGTTATAGACCTGGTTTTGAGGGGTTACCAAGCAGTTTAGATTATAGGTATGTTTGGTCATGTTTTATTGCCAAGAGGCTGGTAAATATCTATTACATACACAGCCATTTCACAATAACTGCGGGGCAATTAAATGCGTGTAATTATCATCATCTGATAATTGCAATTCTAAGTCTGATTAACATAGGTAATATATGTCTGAGATAACGTTATTTGCGATGCCAGGAAGTTGCTCGAGAGTGTCTTTGATTTTGTTAGAAGAGGCGAAGGCAAAATACGATATTCATTGGGTGAACTTAATGAAAGCAGAGCACAAATCAGCGGAATTTAAGCAAATCAATCCAAAATCAAAAGTCCCAGCTCTGGCCGTTGAAAGTCAGGTTTTGACTGAAAATCCAATGATTATAAAATATATTAGCGAACGATTCCCTGAAGCTAATCTGTTGCCTAAGGTGGATTCTGGCTTAGCAGAATATCAACAAATATCCGATCTATGTTTTTGTTCATCCACTATACATCCGTTGGTCACTCGATTTTGTATCCCCGCATTTTTTGCAGATGAAAACGGCATGCCGAGCGTGAAAGCAAAAGCGCTTGAGGCGCTAATGGATTCATTGGCTTGGGTAGAGCAAAGATTAGCGGCAGGAAATTGGTGGTATGGAGAACAATGGAGTGCGGTGGATGCCTATATCTTTTGGATTATTTCAAGGTTGCAGCGCTGCGAGTTTAGCTTAGCAACTTTACCCAATTTAGCCCATCACACCGAAAAAATGCTTAAACGCGACTCTGTTATAAATGCCTTAAACAAAGAGAAGCTTGCTAATTTTTAAAGCAAACTAGACTGGGATATTTTACATTTAATCACTACTGGCAAACGTTTAAGAGTTGCTCAAATTCAACATCATTTCGTCTATCTGTTGATATCGTATGAAGTTTGCTGCATCAAGGTATTCTTGGTTTGGTGGTGAGTCGAAATTATCTGTTGTTTAATTGAGGAAATCGACTAAATACAGAAATTATATGGAGTTAAAACGGGTATATGAAACAACGAAGTATAGTAGGGACTTGGGTATCTGAAATTGGTTTAGGGTGCATGAATTTAAGTCATGCATATGGGACTCCGCCAGCGGAAACTGAAGCTATAGGATTATTAGAAAAAGCCCTAGAGCTAGGAGTTACTCATTTTGATACCGCAGCTCTCTACGGTTTTGGCAATAATGAAAAGCTGGTAGGTAAGGTGCTTAAACCTCATCGTGAACGAATTTTCTTGGCCAGTAAATGTGGTATGCGGGGAATCAATGGCAAGCGAATAATTGATGGTAGCCCTAAAGCAATAAGGGAAACTATTGAGCAGTCTCTTTTAAGTCTGCAAACTGATGTGTTGGATTTATACTATTTGCACCGCTGGGATAAAAGTATTCCCATTGAAGAAAGTGTTGGAGAACTTTCTCGTTTAGTTACCGAAGGTAAAATAAAAGGGATTGGTTTGTCTGAAGTATCAGCCGTCACCCTAAGAAAAGCCCATGCAGAACATCCTATTTCAGCGCTACAAGCCGAATACTCATTGTGGACCCGCAACCCTGAAATAGCCTGTTTAGAAACCTGTTTAGAATTAGGAACGGCCTTTGTGGCATTTTCACCTTTAGCGCGAGGATTTTTAAGTGGTGATATTACCGATTCGAGTGGTTTTTTAGACAATGATATTCGAAAAAACATGCCTCGTTTTCAATCAGAAAACTTATCGAAAAATTTGAATCTACTTGAGCAATTACGGACTATCGCTGAAGAACATGAATGCACTCTATCGCAATTAAGTCTCGCCTGGTTATTGCACCAAGGACCACATGTGTTGCCCATTCCAGGCACTACACAAATAGCTCATTTAAAGGAAAATATGCGAGCCTCTAAAATCGTCCTAACACCAGAAGAGCTAATTAAACTAGAGAAGATTTTTGAACCAAGTAAGATTGCTGGTGGCCGTTATCCGGTTGCGACGCAATTAGAAATTGATACTGAAGAGTTTTAACATTAATTCATGCAGCGCAGATTAATTAGTTTAGTAATCCATCTTCATGGTATTCATTGTGGTGAAATAACATATGGATTTTATTGCTAACGATTTTTTAACGCCCACACTTTGCGTACTACTAATAATAGTCGCGGGTTTTACTTCGTTTGTCACCGCCGGTTTTGGTGCGGGTGGGGGGCTTTTTTTGTTAGTAGTGATGGCGGCTATTATGCCGATGTCTGCCGTCATACCGGTTCATGGTTTAGTGCAACTCGGCTCAAATGCTAATAGAGCAATATTAACCTACCGACATCTTGACCGAAAAATGCTGCTTTATTTTTCGTTAGGTGCAGTTATAGGCGCTTTTTCAGCTTCATTTGTGGTCACCCAATTACCGCTAACATTAATGAAGTTATTGTTAGGGGTATTTGTCATATATTTATTGTGGGCAACCACTCCGACGATCAAAGAGACTTCAACATTAGGAAGAATAATTGCCGGGATTGTAACAACGTTTTTGTCGATGTTTGTTGGCGCAAGTGGTCCACTAGTCGGCAGTTACATGTACATGAATAATTATGACAAACTGCGTTTTACAGCAACATTTTCAACCTGTATGACATTTCAACACTGTCTTAAAGCGTTGGTGTTTGGAGCGATAGGGTTCGCTTTTTGGGATTGGCTTCCATTAATTATTGCCATGGTCTTGAGTGGAACAATTGGGACTTGGCTTGGTATCAAACTGCTTAAAAGGCTCCCAGCAGAACGCTTCAAGTTCATTTTTAAAATAGTCCTCACGCTTATGTCTGTCCAGCTAATTTGGCAAGCTGGGATGAGTATACTTCAGGACCTTTAGGTTTGTTAAGGTGGGTAAATTACCCTGCTTTATTAATCTACATATGTAAAAAAGCCCCAAAAACGGGGCTTATAGTTGACTCAATTAATGGTTAAAACGAAACCGTGACCTCTTCAGAACATGCCGTGGTTTCATCACAGATCATGTAAACAAAGGTAGTGCCTGAGACTCTACGTTCTCTGTCACGATACACACCGGTATTCTCTACCGTTTCTAATAGCACACCATTTCGATAGACATCTACCATATCTGCGCTAGAACCAGTGTAAGACAGGTCGATACGCAAATTCCCGAAGCGTGACATATAAGATCTATCTACTTCTAACTCGATATCAACACTGGAAACAGCTACAGATTGCACTACCGTATCGGATTGACCTTCTGAGTCAGTAGTCGTCAACGAAACCTCATAACTGCCCGTTGCTGGGAATATGTGGACAGGATTTACATCTACCGATGTGCTGCCATCACCAAAGTCCCAAAGGTAGCTTACGATGTCATTATTTACATCAGTACTTTCATTTGTAAAGGTCGCTTGTAAACCATCGGATTCATAACTGAAGGCTGCAACTGGTGGCGCTATTGCAACTTCTCCGACACCAGTAATGGTTAATTCCCAACTGTTAAGTGTGCCGTTGTCGCCGTTATAAATGTCTAAGACATTCAAGGTCCAGTCACCAGTAGCTACTTCACCATCAAATGCACTAGATTCGAAGCTCTCTACAATGTCATCTTCACTGCCGCCGGTATTGGCAGTCAATACAGTAGATGTTCCTGCAGGCGAGGTGAGTGTTAGGACTAAATCTCCTCTATAGGTGTGGCTGATATTCACAAACGTACTGGTGCCAAACACTGTCAATGGATCTGCAATAGTTATAACAGAATCAATACCAATATCATCTGGATCTTCTTCGTTAGGAAGAGTTGGTATGGAAGTGTTATTACTGTATACGAAATCGTTTAGGCCTTGAGGGAATACAAATAAACCTAAGGTTTTCTCTTTAACAATGTCGCCACTGGTACCAGTTACCGTAAATTCATAATCGCCATAAGGAGTATCGTCTAAGGTGTCAACTGTGAGGGTGAAGGTGTCACCTGGTTCAACAGTGGTAGCCGATAACACACCTAAACCGGAAGTATCAGTAAGAGATAGGCTAACTTCGCCTTCCCAATCAGAAATACTACCGACTTCGAAAGTATATATTGCACTTTCGCCTGCGGTGATTTCTAGATTCACTGGGCTGACACTAAATTTAAAGCCTGGAGTAGGATCTGCATCTAATAGTGCTTGGTGAACATTGAGGCGCTTGCCTGTTACGGTTCGTCCTTGCATGACTGCATTATCGTCACCAGTGGTCATTAACAACTCTTTCATTTCAAGGGCCGTTAAATCAGGATTTAAAGACCACACTAATGCAGCAGCTCCGGCAACATGTGGCGTGGCCATTGATGTGCCTGAATAACTGGAATATCCATTACCTGGTGTAGTGGATAAAATTGCACTGCCTGGCGCGGCCATATCAACGGAAGTTAAACCATAAGAATAGCCAGAATCGCCATCTGTACGGTTAACACTTGCCACTGCTAGAATATTATCGTTATCATAATTCGAAGGGTAGTGTGGGGTGATATCATTGTCTGTACCATCGTTACCCGCCGCGGCCACAAATAAAATGTCGGCATCACCTGCGGCTGTAATTGAATCTTTTAATGCTTGGCTGAAAGGACCGCCGCCCCAACTATTGTTAAGTGCACGTACGTTTACACCTGCATCTTTAAGAGAAACAAAATAATCGATACACTCGATCGCACCTGCGGTTTCACCAAATCCGTCTGCAGCAAGGAATTTACATCCAGCAATTGACACTTCGTGGTTAACACCAACTACACCAACACCATTATTACCGGTTGCACCAATGGTTCCTGATACGTGTGAACCATGTCCTTGATCATCCATAGGATCAGAATCGCCATTAACCGTATCAATACCATATATATCGTCGACATAGCCATTGCCGTCGTTATCGATACCATCATCGGCGATTTCGCCCGGATTCATCCACATATTATCGGTTAGATCTTCATGTAAATAATCAACACCAGTATCAATAACACCGATTACGATACTACTATCTCCGGTGGTAATATCCCAAGCCTCAGGGGCATCGATATCAGCATCTTCTATGCCGCCGCTTTGTCCGGTATTATTTAATCCCCACAATGAACCAAAGTCGGGATCGTCTGGAATAAGTGCGGCTTTACTTATAATGTAGTTTGGTTCAGCGTATAAAACGGCTGGGTTAGCCCTAAGTGTTTCGAGTGCGGATTTAACTGATTTACCGGCTAGTTTTAATTTCGCTATTCGACCATTCATTAGATGAGAAAAACGGTCGTCAATTTCATCTCTGTTTAAATCTGTTATACGTGCAGCAACTCCGGCTCTTGCCGATTTCTTTTGGCTCGCAGAAACGCCGTCTTTATAGACAACAATTACTGAATCTGATTTATATGCATGGCTATTTGCAGCATGCACATTTGTAGCAGCCAGCGCTGGTAGCAGCGCCAGTGTGATCGCAGAAAGTTTGGCTTTCATAATTAAAGAATCCTAAATAAACACAAACAAACTTAGCTATTGGCTAAGCGACGGTTACAGATTCTCCAAACAACAAAACAATGAGTCTTACATTTACACAACTCAGTCACATTAACGCTATTCAATATGGCTTTTCCATCAAAAACGGTAAAAATACAACTTTTTTGGTAAGAATATTGGGCGATTTTATAATACTAGTACTAAAGGGTTAGTTTCAAAAAGGTAACTGTCACCTGCCAATTTAAAGCTTATGCATTTTACTAGCACTAAAGTGCTAACAGGCTGATTTGGTCAAGTTTGGAATGCATCTAACTATTTGAATTTTAAAGTAAATATAAATACAACTTTAGGGCTATAGCACTGAGTAGTGAGTTGGGTTTAAAGTCAATCGCAGGTTTCAGAGCCGAAATTGTAGTGTTAAAGGAGTAGTAATAGATGATTGGAAGCCCTATCAATAAGAATCACAGACAATGGAGTGTTCACTCCCTCAAAAATTTGGGATCTGTGTTTTTAGGAAGCGCTTTATTCATTTCATCCTTTGCGTGCTTTTCACAACAAGACTCTCTAGACCTAATAGACTCTCCTCTGACTTTAAGTCTTGCTCGTACCGTCAATTCCAACGCATCGCAAAGCATGTTAGTGATTGACCAATACGGCGTACACAACACAACACATATAATTCAGGCTGCCAATTCTTCAAATCTCATAAATGTTACACAGCATGGTAATGGCAACTATGCTGACATCACACAAATAGGCGTTGGAAACTACGTTGATTTAGTGCAAAGCGGTGATGAAAACTTGCTAGAAGTTGTGCAACAAGGTGATTTTAATTTGGCAAATATAAACCAATTAGGTGAGCAAAGTTTCATTGTTCATCAAATTGGTAACGATATGGTTGTAAACATTACCCAATATAAGAAGTAAAGGTGTTTGCAATTACTCATGGAGAATAAAATGAAGTTTAGAAAAACGACAGTAGCCAGTTCTATTATTTTAGCAGTACTAGCTGGGCAAGTTAGCATTGCTAATGCACAAACCGCAATTAAAGATGATAACCCTTCCGTGCAATCTGATTTCATGATTGCGGCCGTCGGTAATGTCATTAATTTAACCCAATCAGCCCCTGTTGGTAATGCAGTGGGTAATGAAGCTTTGTTAATGCAAGAAGGCGACTTTAATGGCCTTGATGTCACCATAGTGGGTGATGCAAACATGGTCGACGCTGAACAATTTGGTGACGGTAATATCATTTACGGTGTAATCACCGGAGATGAAAATGCCGTAGAACTATATCAAAATGGCATTGAGAATGACGCTGAAATCGTTATCGAAGGAAGTTTCAATGAAGTAGAAATTTCGCAAATGGGCGATGGTGGTCCCTTTGGTTTTATTTTCAATCGTTCAATTAATGATATTACAGGTGATGGTAACCTTTTAGTTGTTGACCAAGGCGATGGTGGTAACTGGGCGAATAACTCTATAACAGGTTTTGATAACGAAGTTGAAATTACTCAAACTGAAGATTGGCAAGAATCATATATTAGAACCCTTGTAGGGGACGGAAACGAAGTTGAGGTATATCAAGGCGGTTATTATAACGTTGCCGATATCGCTGAAATCACAGGTAATGACAATGACGTTAGACTAGAATCTGATGGTGATTATAACCGTATCTACGGCTATGTTTATGGTGACGACAATACTATAGATTTTGAACAATCAGGTGATGATAACTATGCTGAATTGGGTATATTTGAAGGTGATGGTTCAAGTGCAGAAATCACTCAAATGGGTACCCTTAATGAAGCGAATATAGATAATCTTGGAGACAGCAGCGATTACGAGATTACTCAAATTGGTTATGGAAATATTGGTTACACAGGTTCTATAGGCGGATCTAATGACTTTTCGGTGTTCCAAAATGGTGATCTTAACCTTGCCAGCACAGTTAACTTCGACGGTTTCGACAATGAAGTTTCTATTTCGCAGCAAGGTGATGAAAATACGCTGTTAGCCGAAGCTGGTGTTGGCGAAGATGGAGTGAGTGGTTATTACGCAGACGCAAACACAATCAATGCTGAACAAATGGGTAATCAAAATGATGCGGTAATTCGTCTCGGTGGCAGCAATGATAGTCATTTAAATACATTAGATGTTGCCCAATCTGGTGATCTAAACGTGTTGGATTTACTGATTGATGGTTCTGACAATTCTATTGATATATTACAAGAGGGTAATGACAACTGGATCGTTGGTGAGGAAGCATTGGCTATGACAATTACTGGTGACGGTATGAGTCTGTCTATTTCTCAAGTCGGTAATGATAACCTGGTAACTGGCAGTATGAGTGGTACGGGAGGTAGTATTTCCGTCAGTCAAGTAGGTGATTATAATGTTGCCTCAATTACTCAGCTGTAATAGTTAGACTAACAATAGGGGGATAATTCCCCCTACTGTTATGCGCTAAATTACGCTGGTTTTTCTATACAAATACAGTTGATAAATAAAAACGTGGTAACACTACTGTCAAAAAAAATAGTCACCTTAATAAGCCGAACCTTGTTAATTGTTAGTCTAACAATTTTCAAATCTGATTACGTCATGGCCGATGACTTCGCCCTAAGTGGTCTATTACTAGACAATACAATCAGTCGCCAAGGTCATGAGTTTGCTAATGAGTTTGGTAAATATTGGCGTGATATCCCCAATACATTTGGCCAAAATGTTCAAATTAAAGAAATTATTGTTCCACAGGCAGGGACAAAATTAACAGTGCAGTTTGATAACAAAACAATTTATCAAACTTATATGGGGCGCAGACAAACCCCAATCAAGCAACGAGTTGAAGTTGCGGTTGTTTTATTAGTCGATGCTTTATCTCGAGCAGGCACGACTCAAGATAACCCTGACCTTGCTGATGATGAATGGTGAAAATATGAAAAAAAATAAAATACTTAATATTACTTTTCTCGTGGGGGTATTCTCCTCACCAATATTAGCGACCGAATTAGTTTACGAACCGATTAATCCAAGTTTCGGCGGCAGTCCATTAAATGGCAGTTACCTGCTAAGTAAAGCAAATGCACAAAATACCCATACCGCATCAAGTAGTGAACGGACATACGCTGAAAGTTTGCAAGATTCGTTAGAACGCGCATATATCAATAGGATCGTGCGGGAAGTTACCGATTTGGCATTCGGTGAAGTGAGTTATGACGAGAATGGCGATCCCATCGAAAGTATTTTTTCTGAAGACTCCATTTTTATGAGCGGTGAATTTCAAGTTGAATTAATAACCAGCAATCCTGACAGTATTGTTGTAGAAATTACCAATATAATAACTGATGAGATAACAATCGTCGAAATTCCAAGGTTCGGATAATATGAAGTATTATGTTGTATTAATCGCACTATTATTAACTGGTTGTAGCTCCTTCAAAAATATCATTCCGCCTGGCACTGAACAGGCAATAGTAATCGAAGATTCAGCCACCTTGAAAGAGCTTAAAGGCTTACCTAAACCTTTTGGTTCTATACCCGTTTCCGTTTACGCGTTCAGAGACCAAACAGGGCAATATAAACCAAGCACTGGCGCCAGCTCATTTAGTACCGCTGTTACTCAAGGTGCAACCTCTATTTTAATGCAGGCACTAAGTGAAACGGATTGGTTTTTACCGGTGGAGCGGGAAGGCTTGCAGAATATTTTAACCGAAAGGAAAATCGTAAGGGCGGCGATACAAGGGGATAACAACACAAATGAAAGTACCGAATTACCACCATTAACCACGGCTAAAATTATCATTGAGGGAGGAATAATTAGTTATGACTCTAACATTAAGACAGGTGGGTTTGGCGCGGAGTATTTTGGGATTAATGCGTCTGAATTATTTAGAGAGGATCAAATCTCCGTTTACATGAGGGCGATTGATGTTCGCACAGGACAAGTCTTAGTGTCAGTATCAACAAGTAAAAAAGTACTCAGCAAAGAGATTCGAGCTGGTCTATTCCGTTATATCAGTTATAAACGTTTAGCGGAAATTGAAGCAGGTTATACTACCAATGAACCTATGTTTACCTGTGTTCAACAAAGCATTGAAAAGGCAATTTCTGAGTTGGTGTTAAAAGGCATTGATAAAGGGGTTTGGAAAGCGCGAGCCTAGTTATTCATATCTTAAATTTGCGGGCCGCCCGTTAAAGTTAAATGAACAAATGAAACAGCCTAGCAGGCTGTTTCATTTGTTTGCCTAGACCAAGTAATTAGCTCCACTCTGTTTCTGCAATTAGTTTTTCTAAAAATACTATAAATGTGAGTTTTCACTGTATTGACGCTTATGTGAAGTTGGTCAGCTATTTCTTGGTTTTGAGCACCTTGGCTTATGTATTTGACAATAGTTTGTTCGCGTTTGGTTAATGACTGCTGCCAGAATCCTGTTTGACTTCTATCGACTATTTCATTGGAAAAATTGGCATCATTTAACATTTCGTTAATTAACAACTCTAGCGCATTTCTGCGAAACCATTTCCTGTCTTGTTTAATGGTGTTAATGCCTTTTATGACATTTTCTAATTTGTCGTCAGCGTAAAATATACCGGTGACCCCTTGCTTGATGGCAGCAATTTCGAAGTCCAAATTATTCGTTGAATTAAAGAAAATAATTTTGATTAGGTTTTTATATTTTAGAACCGGAACTTGCTGAATTGAACTTTTGTTAATTGACTTACAATCAACAAATATAACGTCGAAGGACGCAATATAATCAGATTTGGGGCAAAAGCTACCAACCTGCAAGTCAAAACCACATGCATCAACGAGGTCTAAAAAATGGTTTAATTTACAATGCCGTTTTTTGCTAATATCGTCTTTTTGTGGAGAAATTACAAACGCTCTATTTCCTTGCATAACCCAGAGTCCTTTTTGAGAGTTTACTCTCTTTTTATTATGACACTTTACGGTAGTGTAACGATTAGAATACATACAAGGGCTCAGAAGCGCAAGAATTCTCGGTAAAAAATATATACCTGCGTTTGTTTGAATTTTGTACAAAACAGAATTGTTAAAATAAAGTAAATTAAATTAGTTACTTAGCTACTCGTTCGCTTTCTATTCGTTTTCATTAGTAAAAAATTAGACTAATCCAAGGGCTATTTACAAGCCCTTAAATTTGCGCATTTTGTCGAATAAGATTGTGGTAAACGTTGTGTAAACTATCTAATTCTGCACGATTGATAGTGTCATTTTGCATTAATACTTGGATGGTCCTATCTAGCTGATAAAGAGACTGGCGTAAGCTCACGTCAGCTACCATACTTTGTATCCAAGTGATTGCTGCTAGCCTTACACCTTTCGTTACCTGCGTCACTTTATGTAAACTGCTTGAGGGATATAACACCGCATCACCAGCTTGTAATTTCACTGCTTGTTCACCGAACTCGGTTGTAATGATTAATTCGCCACCTTCATATTCTTTGGGGTCACTTAAGAATAACGTCATCGACAAATCACTGCGCATCACTGTTTGACTGTTTGGGATCCGCATAATGGCAGCATCAACATGAAAACCGTATTGTTGTTGCCTCTCATAACGATTAAAACAAGGCGGGAAAATATGTTGGGGAAGGGCAGCAGAAACCAATTCTGGGGTTTCGCCCATGCGCGCTAAGAGGCTATTAACCAATTGGCGCACATTTGCATCTTCGGGATCTGCTTGGGTGTTGTGTTTTACTGAACTTGCCATTCCTTTAGCTGTAGTTCCGCCGTCTTGCCATTGCAATTCATTTAGCACTTGACGGTAAACATTCACCTCACCTTGAGATAGAAGTTGTTCAATCACAACCATTGTTATTTCCTTCTTAATTAAAATTCGTAGGTTAAACCAGCACGAACGCTTCTGCCGTCACCAATATACATGAAAGAACCTGAGCGATATGCTGCTGTCCAGTACTCTTCATCCAGTAGATTACCCACATTTAAACGTAACGTCAGATCTTCAGAAACGTAGTAGTTAGCAAACAAATTAACCACACTGTAGGATGGCACTACTATTGAGTAAGCTCCTATGTCATCATCGTAGCCAGCTGCCGTGTCTGGTTGTCCACCATACATTTCACTTTTGTAGGTGTAATCTCCACCTACTACGAAACTCTCTGTAGGCTGATAACGCAATTGCACGTAATAACTGTTATCCGCAAAGTTACTCAAAGCGCGACCAATATTCTCGTCATTAAATGATTCCAAGACTTCTGAATCCATAAATGCCGCACTAAATTGAACGCTAAGTTGCTCAGTAATCTCACCCGTTAAGCCAAACTCTATCCCTTTTACTCGGTTTTTCCCTGTATTTAACGAACCTAGACTGGAATAAGCATCGCCTACACTTTCCATTACGTCACTTTTGGTTATCTGAAAAATGGCGGCTGTAGCTAACAATTCATCATCCATAAATTGCCATTTTGTACCCACTTCAATATTTTCAATTCGTTCAGGGTCGGATTGTTGCGCTTGATCTGGTGTGCCGCAAAGGCCACCATATCCGCAGTTGGCACCTAAATCGGATTCACCACCGTTAATATTGGTAGCAGTGCTGTATGTAGAATAAAAATTAATGTCTTCATCCAGTTGATAAACCAAACCGATATGTCCGTTAGTTAGATCATCCGAATAGGCAAATAGTTGTTCTCCGCTGCGGCTGTTTGTATCGTTACTATAGTCAAAGCTATCTTGGCGTAGACCTATAAACAGTTCCCATTGCTTATTAAGTTCAATGTTATCCATTACGTAAAACGCTGTGGTTTGTATGTCGAATACTGCATCTGAGTCACCTTCAACATAGCTACGATTCATTAAGTTACTTGCATCGCTGACCACGTTTCCATTTCCGTCCAGCGCGCAATATCCGCTGCTGACGCCATTTCGACCATTCACTAAGCAATTACCTTCGTTACCGTAGGTAATATTATAAACACCGTTGTCCACTGACTCATCTGAATACTCAAATCCGAACACGACTTTGTGATTTACGCCTAATAATTTAGTGTTCCAAAATAGATTAAATTGACTGGCAACATAATCGACTTCTTGATTACCTTGGTGCGTACTTAAGGTAATAGTGTCTGCATTAGGCGCTTCAGGATCTGTTTCGTCTCGTGTGCTGCCGCTAGCGCCAGTCGTTAGGTAGCCATTCTCGGTTTTACCTACACGAGTGGCATTATAAATACGCCATTGGTCATTAATTTCGTAGTTTGTGAATAATGTTAGCGCGTATACTTCACTATCTAAAAAGTCTTCTGATTGAGCGTAAACTGGAATATCGGAAACTGGCTCTCTAGCCACTCTATCAAAATAACTGCCGAGATCAGGTACGTCTTCCGCCTGCATATAATAGGCGTCTGCACTGAAAGACAATTTGTCAGTAGGCAAGTAAGTCGTTGAAAGTAATAAACCTTCGCGATTTCTCACGATACCTTCGCGGCCAGGTGCATCTTCATAAGCATCTAAACCGTTAATCCGAAACGCTAAATTCTCAGAAACAGCCATATTAGTATCGATAGTAATTCGATGATATTCATCCGTTCCTATTGCAGCATCTACACGGCCAAAATTATACGAAGGATCTGCTTTTTTAGTAATACTATTAACCGCACCACCTGAAGAACCGCGTCCAGCAAACGTAGCGCTGGGGCCTTTAGTGATTTCAATTTGGTCGGTTGCAAAACTTTCACGGGTGGTCATTCCAGGATCGCGTAATCCGTCAACGAATACATCACTGCGAGCTTCATGTCCACGAATTACATACCTATCCCCAAAGGCATTACCATTTTCGCCTGTACCTAAGGTAACTCCTGATTGGGTTGACAGTATTTGCTCTAGATCAGTGCGACCGGACTCTAAAATTTGGTCTTTTGTTAATACCGTTATGGTTTGGGGGTATCGGCGAGATCAATGACTCTTCGTACGTCACCTGACTTTTTCACATTATAAATAGAGTGACGAACACCGTGTACTTTAATTTTTTCTAAAGATTCAGCTTCTTTTGCACATTCAACTTCACTTTTCCCTTCAATTTTACAAGTGTCAGTGTCTTCAGCATAAACGAGAGTTGAACCGAATGTTAACGCGGCCATTAGAGCACTTGATCCCAAGCGTCTTTTGTCTATTGCAGCTAATGGTTTTATCTTCGGTTTAAGTTGGGATGTGTCGCGCATTAATATTCCTTAGTTGTTTTGAGAAAATGATGTGTTTTTTTATTCTAAAACAAATAAACACGCTAATGCAAATGATATCTATTATCGTTTAGATTTGTATGGGTTGGGGAGGAATGATAATCCATCAGCTGAAATTAGTGTTGTAGTAATCACAATAAAGTAGGGCTTTTATCAATCGAACAGAGATGTCAACGGCCAATAGTTTATAATTAATTTAGGCAACAATTCGCTGGTTTATTTTACGGTTGGAATACCTGTATTTCCAAGTGGTTGGTCCTGCTTGATGGTTTCAACATATCGTAGAAGTTATGTTAGGATTCACATACCAAGTGATTAAATCTGCTTTTTTCTTCAATCCCCTGGAGTTTAATGACGATGCACGGGCCTTTCCATCGGAAACTGCGAGACATGATGTCCCGCGAAGAATCGATTGCCGTTATCTAACAACCTTGGTTTCATAACACCATTTAAGTAAAGATGATGCTGCGTAATTGGCAGTAGATTTAACATACAACCTAGCTACAAAGCTTACACATTATAAGGCTAATTTGATGTCAGAATTAGATCGACAAGTATTACGTTCTTTACCCAAAGAGATTCGTCAACCAGAATATGACCTGGAAACAACTGCGCGCGGTATTGTGCATTTAGGCCCAGGAGCATTTCATCGAGCTCATCAAGCTGTTTACACTGATTTAGCTATGTCTGCGCAAGGCGGAAACTGGAAAATTGATGGGGTATCGTTACGTAGTAAAGATCTACGAGATAAGTTGAAAGATCAAGATAACCTATATTCACTGATGGTGTTGGACGACTCACCTTATGTCCAGATTATAGGGGCCTTTAATCAAATTTTTGTTTTGGGTGAGCAGCGTAAGCAAGTGATGGATGCTATGACCGATCCCAATACGCATATTATTTCGTTAACCGTTACAGAAAAAGGCTATTGCCTGAGCAATAAGGGCGAACTTGATTGGCAGAATACCGATATCAAACATGATTTGGCTAACCCCGAAGCGCCTATTTCAGCGATCGGTTTGTTAGTCGCAGCATTAAAGGTACGTTTTGCCCAACAAAATGCACAACTGACCATTATAAGTTGCGACAATGTATCTGATAATGGTGATAAGCTGGCCAAAGCGGTGATGACTTTTGCTGCAGAGGTTTCAACACCATTAGCTAACTGGATAGCGCAAAATATTTGTTTTCCCAACACTATGGTAGACAGTATTACACCTGCCACAAATGACGAACTAAGAGCAACAACCAAAGGTAAAATCGGCGTTGAGGACGCATGGCCAATACAGCGTGAGTCCTTTAGCCAATGGGTAGTTGAAGATAAGTTCAGTGGACCTCGACCAGCTTGGGACAAGGTGGGTGTGACATTTACTGACGATGTTCACAAGTACGAAAGAGCAAAGCTACGGGTATTAAACGGTACGCATTCGACTCTAGCTTACCTTGGAACTCTGTGCGGACTGGAAACCGTTTATTCGGCGATTTGTATAGCGCCAATAGAACAGTTTATTAGAAAATTACTTTCCCAAGAGATATTACCTTCAATAGGTAACTCTGATGCTATGGATTTAGATCAGTATGCAGACGATATTATCAATCGTTATCATAATAAACATATTCGTCATCTGCTGGCACAGATAGCGTGGGATGGTTCGCAAAAACTACCTTTTCGAATTCTCAATGCAATTCGAGACAACATCAAAGAAGAAAGAAGCATATCATTACTATGTGTTCCTATCGCAGCTTGGTGTTTATTTGTTGGAAAACGTTACAAAGAGCAACAAGAGTTAGTTGATCCAATCGCTGAGACTTTACTTGCATTAGCACAGAAGCACGCTGACTTTCCGCTACAACTAGCCGATGCAATTATGGATTTGACCTCGGTATTTGATGATCTTACAACTAATGAGGAGTTTAGAAGCATAGTCAAACGTCACGTTTTGTCGCTGTCCTCAATTAATCAACATAACTTAAATGTTTGTTTAAGTGACTTGGCATGATGAGATTAGGTTTATGTAGTGAGATAATGGTTATTGAATAATAACCGTGCAAAATTTAAATAGCCTAGGGTTGCAGATATCTAATTTTTATCGCCGATTAGAATGATGTTTAAGTAACCCATTATATTCTTTACCTTGCATGTCAAGGCGTACGTCCGTATACTATGCCCATCTTTTGAGACGGGCTCCCTCTGAATTGGATAGTAACGTCTCGATTAGTTGGTTTAACTAGCTAAGAAACTGCAAGAAAAGACACTGATTTTTCTAAGATTACCTTATTGGTGAGTCGATTCTTGCGACCACTTATTCGACGGTCCGCACAACTTCTGTTTAGCGTCTCGCGCTCAGTTTGTTAAGCAGTCCATTAAAGTTGGATAGTGGGTTAGGGTCCAGAAACAAAAAGCCCCGCTTGTACGGGGCTTTTTGTTGTTATTATTGGTTTACTTTATCTGGGCTTTTCGCCCTTTTTTCGTATTTGGAGCTTTATTTTTGTCACAACTTGAACAAAAACTGACGGACATGTTAGTTGCACCAGTGGAAGCCATTGGCTTTGAGCTCGTGGGAATTGAATTTGTTCGTGCAGGAAAACACTCAACATTGCGTGTTTATATCGACCATCCAGATGGTATTACAGTAGATAATTGTGCTGACGTAAGTTTACAAGTTAGCGCAGTGTTAGATGTGGAAGATCCCATCACTACTGAATACAATTTGGAAGTGTCGTCTCCTGGCATGGATAGACCGCTTTTTAAAGAAGCACATTATCAGCAGTGTATTGGAGAGGTTGTGACAGTACGCTTACGTATGCCAATGAACGATAGAAGAAACTTTAAAGGTACATTGTTGAGTGTCGACAATGGAAATTTAACGGTAGAAGTTGATGGTCAAGAATACGTTTTAGCCGTGGCAAATATCGAAAAAGGTAATTTGGTTCCAACATTTTAAGAAAGATTCATATTAGCGCTTTCTTAGGGAAGCAATCAGTGAGGCAACGATGAATAAAGAAATTTTGTTAGTGGCGGAAGCCGTTTCAAATGAAAAGCAGGTTCCCAAAGAGAAGATCTTTGAGGCATTAGAATATGCTATTGCCAGCGCTACTAAAAAGAAAAATGAAGGCGAAATTGAAGTACGAGTTAACATCGACCGTGAAACTGGTGATTTTGATACTTTTCGTCGCTGGTTAGTTATTCCTGATGATCAGGTACAAGAAAACCCGTATGCAGAAATTACGTTCTCTGCAGCCCAAGTAGATGAACCTGAAATTCAATTGGGTGAGTTTATAGAAGACCAAATTGAGTCTATTAAATTTGACCGTATCACTACTCAAACCGCCAAACAGGTAATCGTGCAAAAAGTACGGGAAGCCGAACGTGCACAAATGATCGCTGAATACGAAGACCGTGTGGGTGATTTGGTTACTGGTACAGTGAAAAAAGTCAATCGCGACAATGTAATTGTCGATTTAGGTAATAACGCTGAAGGCGTTATTTATCGTGACGATATGCTACCTCGTGAAACTTTCCGTCCGGGTGACCGAGTACGTGGATTGTTATACGTAATTCGTCCTGAAGCTCGTGGAGCACAGTTGTTTATTAGCCGAACTCACCCAGATATGTTGGTTGAGTTGTTCCGTATAGAAGTACCTGAGATTGCAGAAGAGACTTTAGAAATTAAAGCTGCTGCTCGTGATCCAGGTTCACGGGCTAAAATTGCGGTGAAAACTAACGACAAACGTTTAGACCCTGTTGGTGCTTGCGTAGGAATGCGTGGATCTCGGGTTCAAGCGGTTTCTGGTGAACTTGGTGGTGAACGTGTTGACATCGTATTATGGGATGAAAATCCAGCTCAATTCGTAATCAACGCAATGGCACCTGCTGAAGTGGCTTCAATCGTTGTTGACGAAGATGCGGGCTCGATGGATGTGGCTGTTGAAGCCGACAACCTAGCGCAGGCAATTGGTCGTAGCGGTCAAAACGTACGTTTAGCCAGTCAGTTAACGGGATGGACATTAAATGTCATGACCGTTGAAGACCTGAACTCTAAGCACGAAGAAGAGAACTCAAAAGTATTAGGGGTATTTATTAATAGCCTTGATATTGATGAAGATTTCGCCGCTGTTTTAGTGGATGAAGGCTTCACAACTGTAGAAGAAATTGCGTATGTTCCTGCTAATGAATTACTAGCCATCGAAGGTTTCGATGAAGATATGGTTGAGGAACTTCGTGGTAGAGCGAGAGCTGCACTGACTACCCAAGCATTGGCAAATGAAGAGTCATTAGAAGCTTCTGAGCCAAAAGAAGAATTGCTAAACCTCGAAGGTATGGAGCGCCATGTGGCCTACGTACTAGCAAGTCGAGGAATTACAGACCTTGAAGGCCTAGCCGAACAAGGTACTGATGAAATAAGTGATATAGAAGAACTAGACGAAGAAAAAGCCGGACAGCTAATAATGGCTGCACGTAACATCGTTTGGTTTAGTGAAGAATAAGTAAGATCAACAAGAGGAATACAGCTATATGGCAGAAGTCTCCATCGAAAAACTAGCCACCGACATAGGAACTCAAGTTGATCGCTTAGTTCAGCAGTTTGCAGACGCAGGTTTGACTAAAAAAGTAGGTGATATGATCACTGAAGATGAAAAGCGTCAATTGCTTGATCATTTGAGCAAATCTCACGGTGGCAATGGTTCTGAAGGACCAAAGCGCATGACCTTGCAACGCAAGACTACCAGTACGTTAAGTGTGGGTAAGTCGAAAGCTGTTAAAGTTGAAGTGCGTAAAAAGCGCACATACGTTAAACGTACTGATGTCGAAGAAGCGCGTTTAGCCGAAGAAGAAGCTAAGCGTAAAGCGCAAGAAGCGCAGGAAAAACTTGAAGCAGAGCGTAAAGCAGCAGAAGAAGCGAAAAAAGCCGCTGAAGAAAAAGCAATCAAAGCCGCAGAAGCTAAAGCTAAAGCGGAAGCTGAGAAAGCGGCAAGAATAGAACAAGCGAAAAAGGATGCTGCTGCTCGTCAAAAAGAAGAAGTGCAGTTATCACCGGAAGAAAAAGCAGCGCAAGAAGAAGCAAGACTTGAAGCTGAACGCATTCGTAAACTTCAGGAAGACGAAGCTCAGCGCAAACTTGAAGAAGATGCGAAAAAAGCGGCTGAAGAAGCAAAACGCTTAGCAGAAGAAAATGAGCGTCGTTGGAAAGAAGAAGAAGAGCGTCGTAAAAAGCAGGAAGCTGAAGAAGTGCATTTGCACTCTAACCGTTACGCTCAAGAAGCTGAAGATGAAGAAGATGCGCAAGTCGAGCGCGGTTCTCGTCGTCGTAAAAAATCGAAAAAGAATGCTGGCGCCGATCTTAAGCACGGCTTTAATAAACCAGCGCAACCTGTAGAACGTATTGTTCGTATTGGTGAAACTATCAATGTTGGCGAACTTGCCAGCAAGATGGCCGTTAAAGCCACAGAAGTTATCAAAGCGATGATGAAAATGGGTGAGATGGTTACCATCAACCAAGTATTAGACCAAGACACTGCTGTACTAGTAGTTGAAGAAATGGGTCATAAATACGAGTTGGTGAATGACAACGCATTAGAAGATGAATTGTTAGCTGGTAAGGCTTCTGGCGATAAAGAAAACAGAGCGCCAGTGGTGACTATTATGGGCCACGTTGATCACGGTAAAACGTCTTTGTTGGATTATATCCGCAGAGCGAAAGTAGCCGATGGTGAAGCGGGTGGAATTACCCAGCACATTGGTGCCTACAGTGTTGAAACAGATAATGGTCGTATTGCATTTTTAGATACCCCTGGACACGCCGCGTTTACTGCAATGCGTGCTCGTGGAGCAGTCGCAACAGATATCGTTATCTTGGTTGTTGCCGCAGACGATGGCGTAATGCCACAAACAAAAGAAGCGGTTCAGCATGCAAAAGCTGCTGGCGTACCTTTGATTGTTGCGGTTAACAAAATGGATAAAGAAGCAGCCGACCCAGATCGTGTTAAGACTGAATTATCGCAACTTGAAGTTATTTCAGAAGAATGGGGTGGTGAACACCAATTCGTAAACGTATCTGCGAAAACAGGTATGGGCATCGATGAGCTTCTAGAAGCGATTTCGTTGCAAGCTGAACTACTAGATTTACAAGCCGTACCAACAGGCCCAGCAAAGGGTATCGTGATTGAATCTCGCCTTGATAAAGGTCGTGGACCAGTTGCTTCTGTGCTTGTACAAGAAGGTGAGTTAAAAGCGGGTGATATCTTGCTTTGTGGTATTGAATACGGTCGAGTTCGTGCGATGCGCGACGAAAATGGTCATGAAGTAACGGTTGCCGGTCCTTCAACTCCAGTAGAAGTGCTAGGTTTGTCTGGTGTTCCTATTGCAGGTGAAGATGCCTTAGTTGTGCAAGATGAGCGTAAAGCTCGTGAAGTTGCAAGTAAGCGTCACACTAAGCAACGTGATTTGAAATTAGCTAAACAACAAAAAGCTAAACTTGAAAACATGTTTGCTAATATGGAAGCTGGTGATGTTAGCGAACTTAATGTTGTATTAAAAGCTGACGTTCAGGGTTCTGTAGAAGCAATTTCAGAATCGTTAACTAAACTATCTACTGATGAAGTAAAAGTCATTATTGTAGGTAGCGGTGTTGGTGGTATTACTGAAACTGATGCTAGTTTAGCTGCAGCCTCAAGCGCCATTGTGGTTGGCTTTAACGTTCGTGCCGATGCTACTGCAAGACGTATTATTGAAGCTGAAGAAATCGACTTACGCTACTACAGTGTTATTTATGACCTGATAGATGAAGTTAAACAAGCAATGAGCGGTATGCTTGCGCCTGAGTTCAAACAACAAATTATTGGTTTGGCTGAAGTACGTGATGTATTTAAATCACCGAAAATTGGTGCAATCGCCGGTTGTATGGTAACCGAAGGTAACATTAAACGTAGTGCACCTATCCGTGTTCTTCGTGAAAATGTGGTTATTTATGAAGGTGAACTTGAATCACTTCGCCGCTTCAAAGACGACGTACAAGAAGTGCGTAACGGTATGGAATGTGGTATCGGCGTGAAGAACTACAACGATGTTAAGGTCGGTGACCAAATCGAAGTATTCGAAACCGTAGAAGTAAAACGCGAAATTTAACCCTCGCGTTTCAATTTAATTTAAAACGGGGGCTTAAGCCTCCGTTTTTGACTGGAATTTAGGAGTGTCAGTATGGCTAGAGAATTTTCCCGCACTGAACGAGTTGGACAGCAAATCCACAAAGAAGTGGCCAGCATTTTCCAAAACGAATTTAAAAATCGTGACCCACGTTTAGGCATGGTGACTGTGTCTGGCGTTGATGTCTCTCGAGATTTAGCCCATGCAAAAGTCTATGTGACATTTTTTGAGACTGATGAAGAAAAACTGAAGTTATTCAATCAAATAATGGAAGATAACAAAGGCTTTATTCGCACTTTGTTAGCCAAGCGTATGCGTATGCGTGCGGTACCTGCATTGAAGTTTTATCAAGATACTTCAATTACCGAAGGTATTCGTATTTCGACTTTAGTGTCACAAACATTAAATGACGATAAAGAGCGCGCGTTGAAAGCAGGTCGTGACTTAGATAAAGAAGATCAGGAAACGGACGAAAATAATTAATGGCTAGAAAGCGTAAAGGTCGTGGGATTGACGGCATGTTATTGCTCGATAAACCCTTGGGATTATCTTCCAATGATGCTCTTCAGAAGGTTAAACGGTGTTTCAATGCTGCAAAAGCTGGGCATACCGGCGCGTTAGATCCCTTGGCAACAGGCATGTTGCCTATTTGTTTGGGGGAGGCTACTAAGTTTTCTCAGTTTCTACTTGATGCCGATAAAACCTATTCAGTAACGGCAACATTAGGAGTACGTACTACAACTTCTGATGCAGATGGTGAGGTTGTTGAAAGTAAACCTGTAGAGGTCACTAATGGGCAAATTGAAGAGGCCTGTTTGAGCTTTGTTGGTACATCTGATCAAGTACCTTCGATGTTTTCTGCTTTAAAGTATCAAGGTAAACCCCTTTACTCTTATGCAAGACAGGGTATTGAAGTACCCAGAGAAGCACGCAAAATCACTATCTATTCTTTGCAAATCGAAAAGATTGAAGACAATAAAGTCGATATGATAGTGCACTGTAGTAAAGGCACTTATATTCGATCTTTGGTGGACGATATTGGGCAACTATTAGGTTGTGGCGCATTTGTAAGCCGTTTACACCGCTCTAATGTGGCCGATTACCCGGCAGATAAAGTTATTACTTTAGATGAGCTGTTAGCGATGCGTCAGAGCATTGATGATAATGAATTAGATATAATGGATGACAGCAGTTTTGTAGCGTTAGATGCATTGTTATTGGCAATGGATTCGCCGGTTAAGGCGTTGCCAGAAGTTGAATTAGAAGCCGAACGAGCAAGTTACTTTTGTAATGGCAATCCAGTTAACGCTAAACAAGCTGTATCTTTTCCACTTGACTCTCAAGTTAGAGTTTATTCAAATGATTTGTTTCTAGGGGTTGGTTTCATTGATGATAATCAACAGATTGCACCTAAACGCTTAGTCGTAAGATAGTTTCCTCTTCGTTAGAATTAAACGTTTATATAAATTAAGACTCAGGAGAGACTGCAAATTTACCGCAGTTTAACCTGAGCTTTTTGTTTTCAGTGGACAATTATTTTTGCTTGATGGGCTGGCTAATCATAACCGCATCGGTAATTCTAAAAGGCGAAGGCATTATATTTTCGGCTCTCGGTGTAAATTGCGCCAATTGTTTTGGTAAATCTCGACTGGTTTCCACTAATCGTAATGTTGCTGGAAGCGTTTGTGGGCGATAATCGATCGTTATTTCAATCGGTTGCTGATCCGTCACAACGTAATACATCACAAAATTGTCTCGTTTTCTGCTGTTCTTTATTTCGAATGCTTTATGGTTAATTGCTAAACCAAAAATATCTATAGGTTCATCGCTTATTATTTCAATTGAGTCAATCGGACGATTCGGTTCGACTGTCAATACTAAGTGGATTACATCATTTTCATCTACTGAGCTACTTACGGTTACATTCGAGGGAGGAATATCAAGTGCTGTTGTGGCAGTTACATAATGAGCAGAACGACTCGCTCTAAAGGAGATTAAATCTTTTAAAAGGCTTGTGTTGGTGTCGTTTTCGGCGAAGAATTGTTGCACAAAACTGTCTAAATGCAGGTTATAGGAATATAACATGGCGTGTTTTGATTCGGTATCATAAACGTAATTGACACTACTTGGTTTTTTTCGTTCAACTGAATAGTCTGCGTTCAAATATATACCTACAAAACTAATGAATGCCCCAGCCAAGCAAAACAACTGAACGCTTCGAATACCTTTTACGACAAATAATATTGGCAATAACGTCATCAGTAATAGAGTACTCATAACTGTCGCAATAGCTAAATTCGAAAGCCCTAAACCCACTACAAAAACGGGTATCAAAGGCGATATTATGACTAATCCAGGTAAACTGAAAAGTGTGTAGGTTATTGCTTTTCTATTTGCAGTGGTTCTGTAGCGCAGAATGTTGCCAAAGATTGCAAGAGGAGTAACCGCTAAAATTATAAAAAAACCTGCACCGGTTAGAAAAATGGCTATCAAAATATTGATGCCAATCCACATTGCAATAATCGGTATATACCACTCAACTACCTTTATGCTAGGAAACTTCTTGGTCAATATTTGGTATGTCCAAATATTTAAAGCCATTGTAAGCAAGATTGCGGTAGCTAAAATGTAGTGGCCGCCGTAAGGAAAACCCTGTGGGATGTCATTGAATTGCGGATAAATCCATAACAAACCATGCCAACCGGCTACTCCAATGCAAACGGCAATTAGAAGACTTAAAATGAGTGGAATAGTAGCAATCAATATAGATTTAGCTTTAAGTTGTTTTTTCTTAATTGCAGTTATGGTCATCATCAAAAACACCAAAGCTACTAGAATACTCATGGGGAGTACCCACGAAAATGGATAATCATAAAGTGCAATGTTGGCAAAATTAAAGTACACCACATCTTTTTCTGACTTGAGTTTTTCTAAATCCGCGTTGGAAAAGTAAGGCAGTAGAGCAGATAGATAACTAATTTGGTGATTTAAACTAGACGCATCTAATCGGTTGGGGGTATCTTGGGCTGAATGGTAATCGAAGTGATCATCAATAAACGCAAAATTTACGCCGTTTATGTCTGCTCGTTGTCTAAATACAGTGAGATCTGTGTCATTTGGCAGCATTTTATAGATGCTATACATTAAAGAGTTGGCCGTTGGATAAAAAAGCTTTGCAGCAGCTAATTCTTTAACTAATTTTTTATTTCCCTGATTGGTTTCTAGTAACGTAAAGCTTGCGCCACCGGAGCCTCGCGCTTCAAAGTTTAGGATTAAGCCAATTTTATCTGCTATTGGGTGTTCAGTTACAAAACCTAGTGCGCCAAGTAAACCTTGTTCTTCTGCATCGGTAAAAATAATATAAATATCATTACTGTGGGGTAATCCACTTTCTAAAAAAGCTCGGATTGACTCAAGAATAGTCGACACACCGCTACCAGCATCACTTGCACCAGGAGAATATCCATTAGCGGAATCGTAATGGGACATTAATGCTAAACCTTTATTTCCCCCAGGCTGGGTTGTGGCCGGAATCTTCGCGATAATGTTTGCCACGTTTGATGCAACGAAATATTTTGACGACAGTGCTAACGTAGTTTGCACTTCGACCTCTAAATCAAGCTCTTCTAACTCATTAACAATATATTCTCGTACGTTGGTGTGCTCAATTGAACCTGTGAAATGGGGATATTCCGCTATTTTTGATAGGTGGGTCCGTATATTGGATGCGGATATATCCACACTGCCCATTTTGTATTGGGCATCATCGGAAGGCTTCTGAGCATTCCATGTAAGAACTACAGTGAATACAATTGCCATAATCACTAGGAAACTTATCAGTCTTGAAGCGTTCTTTTCGTAATTTGGCATGACATTCCTTTGTAGTGTTTGCCGCACAACTTGTACGACTTATGCAGAACTCATAATCCTTAGCTTAATGTAAAACAAAAAAGATACAAACTTCCATGCAACAATTAAAAATACCGGAAGATATTCCTGCAATCCGTATTTATACGTAATTTACCTTGATAAAAATGCCGGCATCGCTATAATACGCGCTCTTTCGACTCCGCTGAATTAGTGATCGGCGAGTCTTTATTTAATTTGGAGAAAAATATGTCACTAACTACTCAAGAAACTGCACAAATCATTGCTGACTTTGGTGTTAAAGAAGGCGATACAGGTTCACCTGAAGTACAAGTTGCTTTATTGACAAACAACATCAATAAATTGCAAGGTCACTTTGCTGATCATAAGAAAGACCACCACTCTCGTCGTGGTTTGTTACGTATGGTTAGTCAACGTCGTAAGTTACTTGATTACCTTAAAGGTAAAAACGTAGAGCGTTATCAAGATCTTATCAAACGTTTAGGTCTACGTCGTTAATTCGATTAGATACTACAGAAAGGCGCTTAAAAGCGCCTTTTTTGATCCAGCTTGAAAAATTAGCTATTGTTTTTTGCTTTCCAATTGACTGAAAAATTCCTCTCGCTCGCTTTCCGACAAAATACCAACAAAAGGGGAGTGGCGTCGTAATTTATTCATTTGTTCATTTACAGTACAAAGCTGCGAAACCAAACTGGGCATGTTACTTTTAAGTTCCAGTATTGACCACCAATCTAAATATACTCCGCGATAAATTAATCCTGCTTTAAATCGTGATTCTAGCTTTTCTTCAACCAATTGAATCAACTCGGGAAACTGCAATAGTTTTTCGCCAATACGCTGGTGAATAGCCAATAAATTATCATCAATGGCGCTAGGTTGTTTGCTACCACTTCTGCCTGTTCTCATGGGAAACTCTCGAATCGAATTGATTTCAACTACTGGTTTTCATCTAATAAAGGTGCAAGCATAGACTCTAATCCGTTGAGTTTTATTTCATACATCAAAGCCAATTGCTCCCCCAGTTTTCCTTCTGGAAATCCTTTTTGGTGAAACCACACCAAATAAGGCTCAGGTAAGTGCAGCAGTTTTCGTCCTGCGTATTTACCAAATGGCATTGTTTGGTTTACTGCTTGTTTTATAACTGTTGGATCAAACATTAGGGCGCTTCATTCTAATCGTGGTGTTCTGAGTTTTGCTGAGTATCCCAAAGCTTCTTATATAAGCCATTTTGGTTTAAAAGCTCGGAATGTGTACCTTGTTCTACTACAGCTCCATTATCAACCACTACAATTTTATCTGCGTCAATAATGGTTGAAAGACGATGGGCAATCACGACACTTGTGTGTCCCTGCGAGACTTCTTTGATGGCGTCTAAGATTGCTTTTTCTGACTGACTGTCTAATGATGAAGTGGCTTCGTCAAAGACTAGAATAGGTGGTTTTTTAAGTATAGTTCTAGCGATTGCTACCCGCTGTTTTTCGCCACCAGATAGTTTAAGTCCACGCTCACCTACTTGGGTCTCAGCACCTTTGGGTAAGCTGTCTACAAATTTTCTTAAATGGGCTAAATCAATGGCTTGTTGAACTTCGTCATCTGAGGCTGTCGGTCGACCGTATCGCACGTTTTCAAATATGCTGTCGTTAAATAAAACGGTATCCTGCGGCACTATACCAATGGCTTTTCTCAAGGACTGTTGTGACACTTGACTGATATCTTGATTATCAATCAGTATTTTTCCCGTTGTTACATCGTAGAAACGAAACAATAGCTTAACTATCGTTGATTTTCCTGCACCGCTTTCACCCACAACGGCGATTTTTTTTCCTGCATCTATACTGAATGATAAATTATTCAGAATAGGACGATCATTGTTATAACAAAACCCAACGTTGGAAAAGGTTATTTGTGCTCCAGATACCTTTAAATCATTGTCTTTATGATTATTTTTAACTTCGGGGGACTTTCCAAGCAGAGCAAATAAATTTTCGATATTTGCCAGTGAGCCTCTAATTTCACGGTACACAAATCCCAAAAAATTTAACGGCATAAATATCTGCATAGTGAATGCGTTTATTAGAACAAAGTCACCAATTGTCATAACGCCATCTGCAACACCATATGCAGCCATTGCCATCATGGCTGTCATTGCGATGGCAATGATCAATGCCTGTCCACCATTTAGTGCAAACAGTGATAATCTATTTTTACGTCTGGCACTTTCCCAACCAGCTAAGTCCTTATCATATCGCTCAGCTTCATACGCTTCGTTATTGAAATATTTTACCGTTTCATAATTCAGCAGGCTATCAATGGCTCGTGTATTGGTGCTGGAATCAGCAAGGTTCACTTCACGAACATATTTGGTGCGCCAGTCAGTGGCTTTCATGGAAAATATCACGTAGAACACTACTGACAATAGAATGACTATGGCGAAGTTAAAGCCGTAATTATAGAACAACAAACCTACCACCATGGCTATTTCTATCAGCGTTGGCCCAATATTGAATACCATAAAGCGCATTAGGAAACTTATTCCGCTAGTGCCTCTTTCTATGTCTCTGGTGAGTCCGCCTGTTTGCCTATTGAGGTGAAAATCTAAGTCGAGGCTATGCAGATGCTCAAACACACGTAAACCGACTCTGCGCATCGCTCTTTCTGTAACTCTGCCAAAAAGGGTATCTCTTATTTCACCAAACAAAACGTTGGCAAGGCGCAATGTGCCATAGGCGATGATCAGTGCAATAGGCGCTAGAATTAATTGCTCGGTTTTTGAGTTTAGACTATCCACAGTGTGTTTCAGTACGAAGGGAAGCCCAACACTGGCTACTTTAGCTGCAACTAAACAAAGAAACGCGAGTAAAACTCGTTGTTTAAACTCTAATAAATAAGGCCAAAGTTGCTTGAGGACCAGCCAGTTGACTGGGGTATCGGGATCAATTGGTATTCTTCGTGAACGCATATTGCTGCTGCACAGATAAAATGTGCAGGTAGTTTATCAGAAAAGCTGGTTAACTTAATCCTGGTTTTCTAGCAAACGGCATGAATTTATAGCTTGTTGGTGGTAAATAGAATGCTGGATTAGGCACTCTCGTGCAGCATCTCTCTTACCTTTTGATAACGCTCAAACTGTTCATCATTTAGTTCGCCGTTTTCTATCACCCTAATACAATTATCGATAAGTTTTTGAATTGAAAGGTCAGCTCTATTGGTATTTTCATTCATGGTAATGGCTTGTAGTAAATTTAATGCAATAGCGATATTTTTTGGCATAACCGTAAAGGCTTGTCTGAAAACTCGTAAGGCATCTTCAAGATCCCCCCGTCTGTAAAAAGCGACTGCTGAATTGTTAAGCTCTTTGGGAGTTTGTTTAATAGTGGATCGTTCCAGTTTCTCTTGTCTAACATAGTGTAAAAATAAACTGCCTTGCTTTTCGTCCTTCTTACAACGTTGTTCGATCACATCCATGATGTTGCTTGATTTTTCGTAAAGTCCTAACTCATGAAACGCTTTGGCTTTGTCTAACAGGGCATCCATACTTTCTAATTCCCAGTTTTCTTCTGCAAGCTGATCAAGCAGGGCTTTGGCATTTTCTTTTTCATCTTGTAAATAAAGTAATCGGGCATCAATCACTTTAATTTGGTCATGTAGTTCCGCTTTGGGGAATGCAGACTTGAATTGTTTTACATATTCATTAGCTTGTTTAAGTAAGTTGTAGGTTTCACTTTCATCTGCTGTCATGGCAAAGTCAATACCGGCTCGCGCAACGTTTAGATAGTTTTCTGGCTTATCGTGAATGGAATCTTTAGCAAAACGTACAATCTTTTTGGCGGCATCAAATTGGGTTTCGTAGTCATGGGTAATGCGCGATAAATCCAAGGCGGTTTTGTGGCGTCTGATGTTTCGAGGTGAGATTTCAGTTGCCATCACAACGCACTCGAGAGCGACATCAAAATCTTTTTGTTTGATATGCAGAGCTGATAATAAATCGTATGCGGCTAATTGCGAATCGGATTTAAAGGCTAATTCCAGGACTAACTTTTCCGCATCATCATCTTCATTGAGTCGAATATGGGCGTTTACTAAGCCTAACTGCGCCCACGTGAACGATTGCACATTGATTATTGCTTGATAAAACTCTTTTGCTTGCTCAAAGTGACCGCAGGCTAATAGTAACTCTCCTTTGGTTTTAAGGGCCAGAGGAAAAAACTCAGCGTTTTTGGGCTCGGATAAAAATAATTCAACTTCAGCCAGTGCTTTGGAAAGCTGACCTTTACCCATAAAACGATAGACTTTTTTTAACGCTCGTTTTCTCACTAACACTTTTGTTAAGCGTCTATCCAAATCATTTACTGTAAAGGGCTTGGCCAGAAAGTCATCGGGTTGCAACTCGACAATGCTGTGAACTAAATCAGAGGTGGTGTCAGCACTGATAAAAATAAATGCGGTGCTTGGTTCTAGCTCGCCATTATGTTTTAGCTGATCGTAAAGGTGATAACCATCGTGATCTTTCTTTAAGTTGTATGAGCAAATTATAAGATCGTAGTGCTCATGCCTGATTTTATTCAATGCATGTTGAGCTCTATCCACATAAGTAATGTTATTAAAGCCGAGTTCTTCTAAGGAATATTTCATATATCCTTTTGCTAAAACTTGATCATCAACGACTAGTACTTTTGTCTCTTTCGATATTTGGGGATTCATAAGCGAGTAAATTTGCAAACAGATGCTTAGGTTATCGTACTTTACGGCAATTTAATAAGGGCTTTTTGTTTTCTTAAGCGAAATCTTTGGAGGTGAATCAAGGAAATAACATGATTTGTTGCAAAAGGATTTAATCACAGAGCAGGGGAGGCAATGCCAATAGATTCCCCAAAGGAGTAATTCAGCAGCTGAACGGCTATGTAAAGCTTGAACTAAGGTACTGTTGATTTAAATTTGTAAATAGAGAAATAGAGAAATAGAGAAATAGAGAAATAGAGAAATAGAGAAATAGAGAAATAGAGAAATAGAGAAATAGAGAAATAGAGAAATAGAGAAAGGGTGGTGGACGCTACTGGGCTTGAACCAGTGACCCTCGCCTTGTAAGGGCGATGCTCTCCCAACTGAGCTAAGCGTCCATATTTTCTTTCTTACTGTGCTGAACCAGTGATCCTCGCCATTCTTTTGTAAAAGGCGGTGATGCTTGCTCTTTTTTCAACTGAGCTAAGCGTCCATTTAAACTTTGAAACATTGTAGAAAATTGGTGGACGCTACTGGGCTTGAACCAGTGACCCTCGCCTTGTAAGGGCGATGCTCTCCCAACTGAGCTAAGCGTCCAATTTTCTTTTTTACTTGCTGTGCTTGGCAAGTGGAGCGCTATTATAGATATGCGACTTAGACTGTCAACCCTAAACTATAAAAATATTGTTTAAATGGCGATTTTCTATCCATTACGTAGTTTTGCCGTGCGTTTAATGTACAAAATGGCTTAAAAATCTCATTTATCACTTATTAGTTTCTAAAATTGGTTTTTTTTAGTCTACGTAGACTGGTAAACTTCGCGCACTTAATTAAAAAGGAAACAATAATGTCCGTGATCACCCGATTTGCCCCTAGTCCCACCGGTTATTTACATGTAGGAGGTGCCAGAACTGCACTTTACTCATGGTTATATGCCAAGAGTAAAGGAGGTAAGTTTGTCTTACGGATTGAAGATACTGACATTGAGCGTTCAACCCAGTCGGCTATCGATGCCATTTTGGAAGGAATGGATTGGTTAGGTTTGGATTACGATGACGGACCTTATTATCAAACTAAACGATTTGATCGCTATAAAGAATTGATCGAACAGTTGCTCAGCGAGGGGAAAGCTTATAAGTGTTTTATGAGCTCAGCGGAATTAGACGATATTCGCGAAAAGCAAATGGCCGCGGGAGAAAAGCCTCGTTATCCTGGAACATGGCGAGATAGAACGGATCATCCTGAAGGACAACCTTTTGCTATTCGCTTTAAAAATCCACTCGAAGGTAAAGTGGTCATCAACGACCATATACGAGGAAAGATCGAAATTGCCAATGCTGAATTAGATGATTTGATTATTCAGCGCAGTGATGGAACCCCCACTTACAATTTTTGCGTAGTAGTAGATGATTGGGATATGGGAATTTCTCATGTGGTACGTGGCGAAGATCATATTAATAATACGCCTCGTCAAATTAACATCTTAAAAGCATTGGACGCACCTGTGCCCGAATATGCTCACGTATCGATGATTTTAGGAGATGATGGAAAAAAATTATCAAAACGACATGGTGCCGTGGGTGTTATGCAATACAGAGATGATGGTTATCTACCTCAAGCCCTGTTGAATTACCTTGTTCGTTTAGGTTGGTCTCATGGTGACCAAGAAATATTCTCTAAACAGGAAATGGTTGAATTATTTGATTTAGATTCAATCGGCCAATCAGCTTCTGCATTTAATACTGAAAAGCTTATTTGGTTGAACCAACATTACATTAAAACGCTTCCTGCGAATGAAGTAGCTGAACACGCTAGATGGCATTTTGAACAACAGAACATAGACTTGTCTAATGGACCTAAACTTGAAGCTGTTATTGAAGCGCAAGCCGATCGTGTAAAAAACTTGGTAGAGTTGGCACAGATTAGTCGATATTTTTATGAAGAGTATGAAGAGTTCGACGCCAATGCCGCGAAAAAACATTTACGGCCAGTTGCTAAAGAAGCGTTGTTATTAGTAAAAGAAAAATTATCTAATATTGATGACTGGACGCCTGTATCAATTCAGAACGCAATTAATGACACTGCGCAAGAATTAGAGATTGGAATGGGTAAAGTCGGCATGCCGTTGCGTGTGGCCGTTACAGGGGCAGGGAATTCGCCGTCACTAGACGTCACTCTAAATCTGTTAAAACCTGAACAAATTGCTCAACGAATCGACAAAGCGCTCATTTATATAGCAAACAGAGAGAAATCATAAAAAAATCATAAAAAAATCGTTGACATGAAAAGGTCTGATGCCTAGAATGCGCCCCGCTGTCAAGGAATGGTAGCTAGCTAAAACAGCTTAGCCACTAGTGACATAAAGCACGGGGCTATAGCTCAGCTGGGAGAGCGCTTGCATGGCATGCAAGAGGTCGGCGGTTCGATCCCGCCTAGCTCCACCAATATCATGGATTGTTTACTACCACCTAGGCCAGTAAGCATTAGATATGACAAGAATTTGTTTTGTAAGGCGTTTTAAGTTGTAGGGTGGTTCACCATCCAATAATGTCGCTCCTCTCGTAGGCTCGACTCGCCTTACAGAAATTTATCGAAGCTTGCTTCGATAGGCAAAATTTCTGTCCCCATCGTCTAGAGGCCTAGGACACCGCCCTTTCACGGCGGTAACAGGGGTTCGAATCCCCTTGGGGACGCCATTTTGAACAGAGTATAGGATGTACTCGGTGGTCGGTAACGGCAACAAGGAACGCTTAATTCACACTCCTGGGCGAATTAAGTAAATAGTAGTGATAGAAAATTGTTTTTGTAAGGCTCGTTATAGTTATAGGGTAGTTCACTATTCTATAATGTCGTTCCTCTCGCAGGCTCGACTCACCTTACAAAAAATCTCGGAAACATGTTTCCGAAGCAAGATTTTTTGTCCCCATCGTCTAGAGGCCTAGGACACCGCCCTTTCACGGCGGTAACAGGGGTTCGAATCCCCTTGGGGACGCCAATTAGAAAAACCGCACTTTTTAGTGCGGTTTTTTTATGTCTGAAAAATAATAGGTAAAGTGGCTGACATTTTTCATGCCTGTCCACGCTATCAGCATCCAGGATGACAGGATCTAAAAGGTCAATGGGACATCTGATGTGTATCCAATTGCTAATTTGCACAAATATCTATGCTGTAGCATATTAGGTGCAATTCGAATTTATTGGAAAATAGCATTGAATCCATTGAATTGGATAGGCAATAAAATAGCGCACTTTCTACAAAAGCCTAGCCCAACCTATCGTAGTGAGACCACTTGCGAGCCTGATGCTTTATTAAAAACCCTCAAAAAAGGCGATGTGCTGTTGATTGATGGTGTAAGTAGGGTGAGCACCGCAATTAAATATTTAACTCAGTCTACTTGGTCACACGCGACGCTATGCATAAGCGACCAATACGGTATTGAAAATCCAGATATTGCTAAAGTCCATTTACTCGAAGCTGATGTTGTGGAGGGTGTCAGGGTGGTAAATTTACAGGAATATGTGGATCAAGGGACAAGAATTTGTCGGCCAGTCAGTCTCAATCAACAGGATATTGACAAAATTGTAGACTATGCGAGACAAAGAATTGGGCATCAATACGATACCAAAAATATTCTCGATTTAGCTCGTTATTTAATCCAAACTCCGCCGGTACCTGTGGGGTGGAGGCGGAATATGTTGTCTCTGGGGAGCGGAGATCCGACTAGAGCAATTTGTTCTTCATTATTGGCACAAGCATTTCAATCAATTGGTTACCCCATTTTGCCACAAAAAATTACACGGCCTCAAAGTACGCTTGTCAGATCTAAAATAAATCATTTTTTCCAATCTAGGCACCACACACTTTTTGTACCTAAGGACTTTGATATATCACCATACTTTGCCATTATAAAGCCGACTATCGAATTACATTTTGATCCTTATTCGTTTAACTGGGTTTCTGAATCCGAATTAAAACAAGAAAATCAACAGCCAACTGTTGTAAAAGATTAACAGGAGACAACCATGCTTGAACTTAGGCCAAATTGTGAGTGGTGTGATAAAGATTTACCCCCTGAGAGCACCGAAGCCTGTATCTGTACTTACGAATGTACTTTTTGTCAGAGCTGCGTCGATTCTGTATTGCTGAATGTTTGTCCAAATTGTGGAGGTGGTTTTAGCACAAGACCAATAAGGCCAGCGAGGCCTTTTAGGCTAGGGGTTAGCCTACAAAGTCATCCAGCCTCTACAAAGCGCGTTAACAGTCCTTATTCAAAAGAGGAAATTGAGGCATTTCGGAAAACTGTAGTGACCAAATAAGAGTAATGAAATTACAATCCAAAAACATCAGTTCTCCTTGTATTCGAAATTGTTGTTTAGACCAACATGATGTTTGCTTGGGATGTAACCGTAGCCTAGAAGAAATTTTAATCTGGGGGAGTGCTGATGATGAGCAAAAAATAAATATATTATTAAATACTCAAAAGCGTGAAAATCAACGTAATAAAGTACCAAATAACAGATCATAAAAGCGCCATTTTTGCTACAATCCGCCACTTTCTGTTTCCCTAAAATTTAATTAATTGAAATGAAAATTGTGTTAGCGCCTATGGAAGGCGTGGTTGATCATCTAATGCGCGATATGTTGACTCAAGTCGGCGGATTTGACTCGTGTGTAACTGAATTCGTGCGTGTGGTAGATCAACTTTTACCGACTAAAGTATTCTATCGTCTATGCCCTGAATTACATCACCATGGATTAACACCTTCAGGTGTGCCAGTAAAGGTGCAACTGTTAGGGCAAGAACCTGATTGGCTGGCGGAAAATGCGGTTAGAGCGATTGAATTAGGTTCTCATGGTGTGGATTTGAATTTTGGCTGTCCCGCCAAGACAGTCAATAAAAGTAAAGGCGGAGCAGTACTTTTAAAAGAGCCTGAAGCTCTTTATAAAATCGTTTTGGCAGTGCGTGAGGCGGTTCCTCAACAACACCAAGTGACAGCCAAAATGCGCTTAGGTTTTGAAGATAAATCTTTAGCGATTGAAAATGCTCAGGCTATTGAAGCCGCAGGGGCCAGCAGTTTAGCGATTCATGCGCGAACCAAAACTGAAGGATATAAACCGCCTGCTTATTGGGAGTGGATTGCCAAAATACGCCAACAAACGCAGATCCCTATTATTGCTAACGGTGAAATTTGGTCGAAGGCAGATGCAATCCTTTGTCAGCAGCGTTCTGAGTGCCAGGACATTATGTTGGGACGAGGTGCGTTAGCTTTGCCTAATTTAGCTCAAGTTATACGACAGGATGCTAGTAAGATGACGTGGGAACAGGTTAAAGCACTACTGTTAAGCTATTCAGGATATGAAATATTTGGTGATAAAGGTCGTTATTATCCGAACCGTATAAAACAATGGTTAGGCTATTTAAAAGTGCAATATCCAGAAGCTGAAAGCTTGTTTATGCGCATTCGGTCAATGACTAAATCAGCCGATATTGTGTCTGTTCTGCAGCACTATCAAGACAGTGATGTTTTTAGCTAAAAGATATTTTTTAACAACAATTATTATAGGTGATTTGAAATGGCATTGAAGCCGACAATTTATAAGTTTCGTATTTCGTTGGCTGACATGGACAGGCATCATTATGATAATTTGAGTTTAATAGTGGCACAACACCCATCTGAAACAACGCAGCGGATGATGGCTAGAATTGTTGCTTTTTGTATTCATGCTCAAGATGGACTGGAATTAACCAAAGGATTAAGCGAAACCGCAGAGCCGGACATTTGGGTGAAACAGCCAAATGATGACATAAGTTTATGGATAGAAATTGGTGAGCCTGACGCAGAAAGAATTAAAAAAGCTACTCGTTTGGCCTCTAATGTGATTGTTTATAGTTTTAATACTAAGTCTGATGTGTGGTGGCAGCAATCAGCCACAAAATTTAAACAGCTAAATGCAAAATTCTATAGATTTGATTGGCAACACATATGTCAACTTACTGAATTAATTGAAAGAACCATGGATATGACAGTTACCATTGCAGATCAATCTGCATTCATCGCCACAAATCTAGGTGAATGTGAAGTTCCTTGGGATGAACTTCAGGCAGGTTAATTGCAGTATCTTCAACAACTGGTATATTTAATTCTAAGAAAACTCGCTCTGCTTTCTATGTTCTAGATTTTATTTGGATTAACAATAAAAGCTGGGCAGGGTTTGACCATCCGTTATCGATAAAAACAACAATAAACGAACTTACTTTTTGGCAGGAAATCATGAAAATACTATCTACCTACGCAGGGGTCTCCCTAAGCGTTTTGGCTAGCGTGTTATTAGCTGGTTGTGATGCAGAACAACCAGAAAAAGAACCGCCAGTTACCCTGAATAAAAATCCATTCCCTAGTACTTATCAAGCGATGGACAGTGAACCGACTTTAATTACAAATGTGCATATTCTCGACGGTGTTGGTGGTTACATTGAATCCGGTTCCGTATTTATTAGCGATGGTAAAATTAAGGCGATAGGAAAATCAGTTAGTGCGCCAGATGGAACTAAAACCATTGATGGTAAAGGGCAATGGGTTACCCCTGGGATTATTGATGTACATAGCCATTTAGGCGTTTATGCCACACCCGATACAGCTTCTCATTCTGATGGCAACGAAATGACTAATCCAGTAACAGCCCAAGCTTGGGCGGAACATTCAATATGGCCACAGGATCCTGGTTTTCATCGAGCGCTTATGGGAGGTGTCACCAGTTTACAAATATTGCCAGGCTCTGCCAATTTAGTGGGGGGCAGATCGGTAACCGTTAAAAATGTGCCCAATCGAGTGATTCAAGATATGAAGTTTCCAGGAGCTCCCTACGGCATCAAGATGGCCTGTGGAGAAAATCCAAAACGTGTATATGGCAAAAAAGGTGGACCCGGCACACGAATGGGTAACGTAGCTGGGTATCGACAAGCTTGGGCAGATGCACAAGACTATAAAAATAAATGGGATCGATATTATGCAGAGTACGATCAAGGTAAGGATCCTAAAGTTCCGAAAAGGGATTTAAAGTTAGAAACCTTAGCAGGTGTGTTGGATGGTGAAATCATCGTTCATATGCATTGTTATCGTGCTGATGACATGGGCACAATGCTGGATGTAATGAAAGAGTTTAACTATCAAATTGGTTCTTTTCATCATGCCGTTGAATCTTACAAAATTGCGGATCGTTTAAAAGAAAACAATGTTTGTTCTTCAATGTGGGCTGACTGGTGGGGCTTTAAGATGGAAGCTTATGATGGTATTCAAGAGAATATCCCTATGGTCCATGCTGCTGGGGCCTGCGCCATAGTGCATTCTGATGACGACAAAGGCATTCAACGTTTAAACCAAGAAGCAGCTAAGGCCTGGGGAAATGGTAAGCGAGTTGGAATTGAGATCTCACAAGCTGATGCGTGGCAGTGGTTATCTGCAAATCCTGCTAAATCATTGGGAATATTTGATCAAACAGGTTCATTGGAAGTAGGTAAAAACGCCGATTTAGTACTATGGAGTACAGATCCGTTTTCTACTTATGCTAAAACCGTCAACGTATACATTGATGGAGCCCTTGCTTTTGATCGTAACGATCCAAGTAGTTGGCCGGTAAGTGATTTTGAATTAGGACAACCAGGTGAAGGAGACAGCAAATGATTAACTTAAGTAAATTACTTTCTTTAGCTGTGTTGGCGGTTTCCGTTGCTAGCATTTTTAATAATAATGCGATAGCAAAAAATATTGCGATTGTTGATGCCACAGTTCACACCATGACAGAGCAGGGCACATTAACCAACGCTACTGTATTAATTAGTGAAGGTAAAATTCAGACGATTTTAACCGAAACTCCTGCGTTGACCGGCTATGAGATTATTGATGGTAAAGGCAAAGTAGTCACACCTGGTCTGATTGGTGCCTATACGTCTTTGGGATTGGTAGAAGTAAGTTCCTCTGCAGGAACAGTAGACAGCAGTTCTTCTGACAATGCGATTAGCAAAACCGGTGCTGCGTATGACGTATCTTATGCACTTAACCCTAATTCTTCGTTAATGGCTATATCTCGAATTGAAGGAATTACCTCAGCAGCGACAAGCATGAACAGAACTGGACAATTGTTTACTGGACAAGGTGCAATTATTACCCTTGGTCAGGGCAGTTCAGCACTAATGAAAAAGTCCGCTTTTGTCTCTACTGGTGTCGACAATGGCGCTGCAAATAACAGCGGCGGCAGTCGAGCTGCGTTATGGGTAGCTTTGGAACGAGCTTTAGATGAGGCAAGCTATGTCGATGGTAAAACGTTCAATCCTCAATCCCCGTGGTACGGTATAAGCAGTCTTGATGATGCAATCGCCTTAATACCTGTTATAAAAGGCGATATTCCACTAATGATCGCGGCTCATCGTGAAGCGGATTTGTTGCAAGTGATTGCGTTGAAAAAACGTCATCCTAAACTAGATGTTGTAGTTCTATATGCAACTGAAGGTTGGAAAGTGGCTGAACAATTAGCGCAAGCAGATATTGCTGTTATTTTGAATCCTGAATCGAATTTACCGTACGAATTCGACCAATTAGCTGCAACAATGGAAAACGCTGGTCGCTTGCAAAAGGCCGGTGTAATTATTGCTATTGGTATGAACACCCACAATATTCGTTTAGCCAAGCAACATGCTGGAAATGCTGTTTCTCACGGCTTACCTTGGGATGCAGGCCTTGCCGCGTTAACAATTAACCCAGCCAAGATATTTGGTATAGACGACAAAGTTGGTAGTCTGAGCAAAGGCAAACAAGCTGATGTGGTGGTTTGGTCTGGCGATCCGATGGAAGTTGCTGAGGGTGCTGAAGTTGTTATCATTAATGGTGAGTTAGTTGAAATGACATCTCGTCAGACAAAACTGCGTGATAGGTATTTGCAACCTTCTAATGGAAAAAGTGTGCATTACACCAGACCATAAATTGTTATCTCTGACTCGTGCGTAGTATGGGTTGGTAATATAGTAATTTAAACACAAAATAGAACTTTAGATGTGACCCCCAATAGTTGAAAAATCCGAAGACTGGGGGTCTTTTTTATGGCTAACCCGCACTTATTCTTCAAGTTTTTTTTGCGCCTTTCCTACATCTTTAATCTTTAACAGCAAATATTCATTTTTTGGATACCGTTAAACTGCTCTGCAGCAGATTTATTGGAAATAATCATATCAGACGGTCACCAAACTTTTTATAAGGTACTCTTTAAATTAAGTGCTGATATTGATTTGAGCAATATTTCACACCTCAATTTGGTTGATGAACTTCAATACTTGGTGTTTTATGATACGCACTCTTTGTCGCTGGCAGCAAAAATACGATTATGGGTTATCAATTGTTTTTTATTGGGTTGGATAACAAAGCTTGAAGCTGGTTATTTGTTACTTCAGTCTTAAATCCTTAATTCATTGTTCCAGTATTTGATGTGATTTTGATTGGGACATGACTAAACCGCCAATTGAAATACAGTGGTTTCTTTAGACCAGTTTAACCGTGCATGCTAACGAAACTCAATTAATCTGGCAGTGTACTTATATTCGGTATTTATCCTATGTCTATTTATAAGTAAGCTGACCTTTTTCTATTTGTTATTGGATAGCTGATTCATAATCGCTTAAACAGACTTTTTTGAGAATGTTTAGTCATCAATTGCATTACATTCTGCAAATTAAATTTGAAAAGTGTCAACGCTATTTAGGGCGGGTTAGGGTCATAAAAAAAGCCCGCGATTGCGGGCTTTTTCAATTTTTGAAATAACTAACTAATTATTGAGCTTCAACATCAAGAACAGTTAGTGCATTTTCATCTCCGTTTTCATCTTTATATATGACACCACCAACATAGTTTTCACCACTTTGCAGTCCATACATACCGACATAAACGTTACTTGTACGACCATTAACAGCTCGTGAAGATGCTCTAACAGTCATTTTCGTAGTACCAGACTCATCGACAGTCCAGACGTGTAATGGAGCGAGAACACTGTCTTCGCCACCCAATGAATAACCGTGCACAAACACGACATAAATGTCACTATTTCCTAGATTAGCTAAAGGCTCAGGATCAATTAAGACAACAGATTCATTCGATGTAGCGGTTAAACTAGAGCCAACTTCTGAACAGCTAAAACCTGGACAAGCATAAACATATAAGTCCAAATCAACATCAGCAGTGGCTTGATCTTCGTCATAAAGGGCGAATTTAGCTATGCGAGTACCTTCTGGCACGTCTACAAAGTAAAAACCTAAACTACCTTCATTGAAAGCGAATTCTTGGTCAGCATCCTGATAAACGGTATCTACAAATACATCAGCAGTATCTAGGCCAATTCCTTCAGCATACAATCTGCCGTTATAACCCATTTCCGCTGATAATGTGACCCGTGCAACAGAACTTGTAGTAGTCATGTTTACAGTCTCAGGAGCGATAACTCTAAGTGGAGCTGTTGGTTTTATAGCGATTGGACTGCGAACATCGTGACTTCCATCACTCCATGTTATATCACCAAATACCCATTCATCCTCTACTGCACTGTCATTTTTAGTAAAGGTCAACTGATAAATACCCAGACCACTATCGTTGAAGCTCATAGTATCTGAATCAACAATTGTTCCTGTGGCAAAATCGTAAACACTTACAGTGACATCAACACCTTCTGGAGCGTTAACTGTAGCAACGTAGCTATCAGAGTCACTTACATTAGTCACATAACGTGTAATGGTTTGCGTGTCTGCTAGTTGTTCAATTGCAATGGAAGCAAGATTGAGATCACTGGCATCAGTTGGGAAACCAGCACCCTCTAATGCTGCACAAGCACCTGGGAAGTAATCTGATTCTACGAATGCTTGTTCACCTTGACCACATAAAAACGCATAGTAGTCATTAAAATCAGCATCGTAAACAAGACCAGGATCAACCGCTGAATTAGGATCAACATGACCTGCTCCATAATCAAATGGATCAGCAGCAGTTAAACCATCTTCTTTAGTTAGGTTTTGTCTTGCAGTCGTCATTATAGCTGATTTGACCGCAGCAGGACTCCATGTCGGATGAGCTTCTCTAACTAAGGTAGCTAAACCAGCAATGTGCGGTGATGACATTGAAGTACCACTTAGATAAGCATAGCTTTCACCCATCTGTCCGCTGTCGATTTGAGAACCGGAAGTCCCCGCTAGAATCTGCTGTCCCGGGGCTGTGATATCAGGTTTAATGATATCTGCTGTTGCTAGACTTTCACCACGTGAAGAGAAGCCGGCCATCTGATTGCCAATTTGTGGAATTATGCCACCAGAAATACCATCATTGGTTAAGGTAACACTTACCACCATTTCATCTACTAAATCTACTAATTCCAATCCATCAGAATTAGAGATCATCACACCAGGAATATTGATTCCAGTGCTTTCACCGCCCATGACGATCGCTTCAGCAGTTGAATAAACAACCACCCCGATTGCGCCAGCTTCTTGTGCATATAGAATTTTTTCTGAAAATGCACATGAACCTCTGGAAATTAAAGCGATATTTCCGTCAATTTCTTCAGCATTTGTAATTGGATTGTTACCAGTAAAAATATCTGGATCTTCGTCACACATGAATACTGGAGATGTCGCTACCAATTGACCACTAAGACCTTCGTCAGGAATTGGAGAAGTAATTGAACCACCTAATGAATAATATGCGTCATTCGTATCGCCATAACTCACATTAAGAGATTTCCCTACAACCTCTGCATCTCCATCGTATGTTGATGCGCCAACTGTCGTTACCCATGGAACATTATGGGCAACAGTTTGTGCGCCAGGGCCAGAGTTACCAGCAGAAAGTGAACTAAATACTCCGCCTTGAGATGCATTGAAAAACGCAACATGAACCGGATCGACTAAGGTCGTTGTACTTCCACTGATAGAATAGTTAATAACATCTACACCATCCGCAACTGCAGCATCAATAGCCGCTACAGAATCAGTTGGGAAACATCCGCTATTACCTTCCGCACTGCCATTCCAACAAACTTTATAGGCAGCGACACGAGCTCTTGGCGCCATACCTGTTACTGTACCGACATCTAATCCTAAAATTGTTGCTGAGACATTTTCATTCCCGCCCGCTGTAGTTATGGTATGTGTACCGTGACCGTCGGCATCTCTAGGGGAATCAAATTCACCAGGTAAGATAGATTCAGGTGCGAAGCCTGAATTAAAATAACGTGCACCGATTAATTTGTTATTACAACTAAACAGTGGATCAGTACCTACATCACAAGCATCCTCAGGAGCTGGCCATTCAGGTCGTGTCTCCTGGATAGGGTCAAAACCGGCGTCATCTAAACTGGGGTTTTCTGGCCATACACCAGAATCTACTACCCCAATAATCATGTTTTCGCCTTTATTGCCTAAAGTATGAAGTCCACCAGGCGCTGTCAATCCTAAAAAACTAGGAGTGTTTGATGTATCCATATGTCTTACTTCATCTGGCCATATGTTCAAAACTTCTGGATTACTTTTTAGTTTAGCAATTTGTGTTTCTGTTAAAACTGCCGCAAAACCATTGAACGCATGCTCATAGGTGTAAATTGCTTCAGTTACACCAACACTACTCATTACCTGTCTTTGTTTGTTAACTAGTTTATTGCGATACGTAATTGAAGCGACAGAGTTGGCATCATATTTTGCTGTGTTCAAGACACCATCTGCTTTTAACGGGATGCCAGTTGATTTGACTCCACTAATTGCGGGTTGGTCTTTTAACTGAATAATGTACCTAGAGGTTGCTTTTAAATTATGAGAGGTTGAACCATCTAAAGTGAGTAAACTGCGGTCTGAATTAGATAATGCCAAAGCACTATGCACAGACATCGCCAAAAAGCACCCGGTTCCGAGCACTGTTAGCTGTTTGCGTAACATAGAATCTTCCTTTATTGTTTTATAATTATGAGCAGCGTTTTACTGCCTACGTTTAGAAACGTTTTCCAAACTTCTTTGGTTTGGTAACTTGACCAAGATGGCCAAATCTAATCTTTACACCATCAAAACGTCTTTTATTTTTGATGTGGTCGTAAATTAGACTTTGTATTCAAGCAAGAAACATTCCCCCTATATAGCGTACTGATATATATAATAATTTTAATCGCTAGATAAAAGACGAATCAAAAGTTGTTAAAAATGCTGACAGAGGATTGATTGTTCCATGTACGATTGATGGTTGATTTTTATAAATAAATTTAAACAGCTCTCAAAAATTACACTAAAAGCTATTGCGTTATAGTTATCGCTCTATATTCAGGCTATTTAATTAGTGATAACTATAAATATAGGTTAAATTACGAAAACATTAAAAAAGTA